>DYOW01000038.1 GCA_020720325.1 Desulfobulbus propionicus | reverse complement strand
TCAAATCAACCAGCAGTCCCCTCTCCCCTCGTGGGAGAGGGTTAGGGTGAGGGGGATAAAATTCACGAAAAAAAGAATAATCACTGACAAATGGAGTACATTTTTCATATACAAACATAAAATGCGAAGCAAAAAAATAAAATTTTAAAATTAAAAAAGAAAGACTGAAAAAAGCACAAGATAAAAAAATTAAAGACTGGTTAAACATGGAAGGAAGGAAGGAAGGAAGGAAGGAAGAGCAAAATTCATACCATAGACTAATGGTCTTTTGACACAATTCATAGTTTCATTTCCAAATCTTAATACCGGAAAAACATTATTATCATTATAAAACATACCAAAGCCTGACAAATGATTTCTATTAAAACATAATAACCTAATTACCACTTAAAAGCCAAAAAGTCAAGTTACATTTTTGTGAAAATCAATATGTTATGCAAAAAATTAAAAAAACATCCTAAATGGTTCGGTCGTTGTTTGAATTGCGGATTAAACGATTGTTGCTGCCGCTATTGCATTATTGCAGGGACAGATTGCGACCTGTCCCTACGGGAAACGGAAAAACGGATTCTCAAAATTTTAAAGTTTTTGAAATGTGCAGAATTAAGCAAGCGCTGTTTTATGTCTTGACTTACAAAAATATCACTATTCTATCAATATCCATGTATTCAAATTTGTTGTAAAATAAACCTTTCCTTCAGTATCTATCCCAGCTATGTCAGCTTTTCCGTCACCATTAAAATCTGCGGTTATAAGCTTGGAATACTGTCCGGGTATCTTTGACCATGTTGAAAGGTTTGTTGTATAATAAATTTCATTGGAAGCGTTATTTCCTATGACATCCTTTTTACCGTCTCCGTTAACATCTCCGGTGACAATATCAATGAGGCTGCCGGGTATATTTGTCCAGTTTGCAAGGTTTGTTGTGTAATAAATCTCATTTTTGCTGTTTAAGCCCAAAACATCAATTTTGCCGTCATTATTTACATCTCCCATAAAAACCTTTGACAGACTTCCGGGTATATTAACCCATGAGTTCAGATCGTTTGTATAATAGATATAACCGCTGGCATTTAATCCTGAAATTTCATTGCCAGCCCTCAAAGTATTAAAATTTCCGGGTTTTATTTCCTGAAGTATTCCGGGAAGATTATTCCATGTATTAAGGTTATATGTAGCAAAAATATTTCCTGAAGCGCTTAGACCAAGTATATCATCCTTGCCGTCTCCGTTTATATCTGAGACAAACACCTTTGACATGGCTCCGGTAATATTTTGCCAGTTAGCGCCGAGATTTAATGTATATTTTATTGATCCGTCGCTATTCAGACCTATGATATCATTTCTGCCGTTTCCGTTTAAGTCTCCACAGGCAATATCCTTTGTGACATTTCCTGGAATCTGGGTAAAATAAATCATATAATATGAATAAAGAATAGCGCCGCCGGCATCAAGCTTTAAAATATCATCCAAACCGTCTCCATTTAAATCGCATGCAACAAGTTTTAAAGCAATGGATTCAAAACCAGTCTGCGTAACTGTAAATGACTGATCGCCAACCACTATTGTTCCGGCTCTTGTGCTTGTTCCGCTATTTTGTGACACTGAAAAACTCACCGTACCGTTTCCAACACCAGTTGCGCCAGATGTAATAGTTATCCAGTCGGCAAGGCTTGTGGCAGACCACGAGCAATTAATAGATGAAGGAATGACATTTATACTGCCTGTTGTGGCAGCGAAAGAATATGTGTTAGCCGAAGGTGATATCGAGTAGGCGCAGGACTGATTATTATAAAAAACTCCGGTCACCCTTGATTCTGCATTTAAGCTAAAAGAACAATTTCCTGTGCCTGTGCATGAAACAGCGGAACCAACGCCGCATGACCAGCCGTTCCACATTGAGCCTCCTATTCCAGCGCCTGAAAGGGTTATTGAGGTTCCGGCATTTGCGGCGCATTCTCCGGTATTTCCTGTCCAGCTTAAGCTACATCCAGTCGCATCAATATTTCCTGTTCCTGTGCCAGATTTTGTTACCACAAGGGTATATTGGGTTGCAGGAGGATTAAAAATCCCTGTGACTTGTGAGGTGGCGTTCAAATCAAATGTGCAGTCAGAAACGCCTGCGCAGTTTGCTGCTGAACCGGTTCCGCTTGTCCATCCCGTCCATGCTGAGCCGTTTGTCGCAGAACCAGAAAGTTTTATGCTTGTCCCCTTATCTGCGAAACAGCTACCGGTTGTTCCTGTCCAGGATAGATTGCAGCCAGTTGAGGTTATATTTCCTGTTCCTGTGCCTGCTTTATTAACTGTAAGTGTATATTGGGTCTTGGTGGATATATTAAATGTCCCTGTAATATTTGTGGCGGCTGATATGTTAAATGAACAGTTGCCTGTTGTTCCTGAGCAGGTAGAGGCTGAACCTGTTGCTCCTGACCAGCCTGTCCAGTTTGAACCGGCTGAAGGAGAACCTGAAATAGTTATGGATGTCCCTGAATTAACTGTGCAAACGCCGGTATTTCCTGTCCAGACAAGGGTACAGCCAGTGGCGCTAATATCACCTGTCCCTGTTCCTGCTTTATTAACTGTAAGCTTATATTGGGTGGGAGGAGCATTAAACGTTCCGGTAACACTGGAATTTGCGCCCATGTTAAATATGCAGTCAGAAGTTCCTGCGCAGCTTGATGCTGAACCAGCTCCCTTTGACCAGCCTCCCCAAACCGAACTGCCGGATGGAACTCCTGAAAGGGTTATTGACCTGGTTGTATTGGCCTGACATGTCCCAGTTGTTGATGTTGACCAGGTAAGGGCGCATCCTGTTGCAACTATGGTCCCGTTTCCTGCCCCTGAAACAGCTTTTGTCACGGTAAGGGTATAAACCGGGGCAATTAACAAGAGATCGCTGCTTAAAAAAGATATAAATGCCTCTGAATTACCAATAAAACTAACATCCCCTCCCCCGCTTATTACGGGAAAATCTGAAGAATTTGTCCCGCCCGCAACATAAACATTTGCTTCAGGCTCTTTAATAGCTATTGCATATCCCTTATCTTCATTAGCTCCGCCAAGATAGCTTGACTGATAAAGACTCTTAAAATCAAAGCTTAGACGTGCGACAAAGGCCTCGGAAGTTCCTGCAAAAACCGTATCAGCGCCGCTGCTTATCTTTGGAAAATCACTTGATTGTGTGACTCCTGAAACATACACATCCCCAGTGGACTGATTAACAGCAATTCCATAACCATAATCATAATTAGAGCCGCCAAGATATGTGGAAATTTTAAGGGATTTAAGATCGCTTGCAAACTTTGATACAAATGCTTCTATATTTTCATAAGTTGTGTCAGGCGCGCCGCTTGTTCCTGGAAAATCACTGGAATAAGTGTAACCTGTGACATACACCTCCCCTGAAGAATTTTTCACTGCCACAGCTAAGGATTTGTCCTCATTCTTTCCGCCAATATATGTTGACTGAAAAAGTGTGGTTAAATCACTTCCAAAACGAGTCACAAACCCTTCTGATATACCTGCAAAAGTACTGTCAGCCCCGCCGGTGATAACAGGCAGATTAGAAGAAGCTGTCCAGCCTGCGACATAAACATCACCTGTTGTCTGATTTATTGCAATCCCATGAGCTTCATCGTTGTTGCTGCCGCCAATATAAGTAGATTGATAAAGAACAAAAAGATTGCTGCTTAAACGGGATACAAACCCTTCTGTCAAACCAAGGGCAATATTCTGCGCCCCGCCTTTTGTCCCTGGAAAATCAACAGATGTAGTGTCACCTGTTACATAGACATCCCCGGTTGACTGGTTTATTGCAATTGAGTTGGCTTTATCATCATAACTTCCTCCGAGATAGGTGGTCTGGTAAAGAGTTTTCAGATCACTACTTAAATGGGATACAAACGCCTCGGAATTTCCTGCAAAAACAACGTCAACTGCCCCGCAAATATAGGGAAAATCAGTGGAAGTTGTAAAGCCTGCGACATAGATATCTCCGGTTGTATGATTTATCTCAATTGAATTTCCTTCATCATCACCTGAGCCACCGAGATAGGTAGATTGCAGGAGTTGTGTAAGATCATGATTAAAACGCGATACAAACACCTCATTTTTTGTTCCTGCCAAAACAACATCAGCCCCACTGCCGAGTCCGGGAAAATTAACAGAGGTGGTATAACCAGTGACATATATATCGCCTGTTGTCTGATTTATTGCTATTGCAGAAGCCTCCTCATCACTTTCGCCACCAGCAAAGGTGGATTGTAAAAGGGGGTCAATAACAAGGGGTTTAGACCTGTCATAACTTCCAAGATTAAACGAATAAAATTTGCTTTCATCCTTTAAATCTTTGACTATCTTATATTTAACAGGCACATAGACTTTTTTGCCGTTTTTTTCCTGATACGCCACTGGTTTAGTAAATGATAAATAACCATTTGGTGTTTTAACCATTAATGCGCCGTTTTTATCAATTTTTATTGATTCAGCATTATTTAAAGCAATTTTTATTGATTTTGGGTTTGCATAAGGGGAGACATAGAATAATTTTTCCACATTATTTCCATGAGCCCTTAATTTTAGCTCAATGCCTTTATAAATCTCTCCCAAACTTAAAGTATTATAGGTCACTATATCTGTTAGATGGCTGGAAGAATCGCTTCCGCTAAAGTAACCTACCATTGTGTCTGATTTATCCTGAGCAGTTATGTTTTCTGGTTTTATGGAGCTTAATTCTTCATTTAATATTATTTTTTTGTCATTGGAATTAATAACATAAACAATCTGTCCGTATTCTGTCACAAAAACAGTTCCTATAAAGGTCTTTGCATAAAACTTAACCTCTTTGGCAGTTTGTCCATGATTAGGTATAAACGGAATTGATACGTGGCTTAATTTCTCAGAAAACTCGCTTTTTGATGAATTTAAAATATTTTTGGATGTTGACGCATAAATAAAGTTAAAATCCAAAAGACTTAAACAAAAAATTATCAAAGCAAGAAAAAATCGTGTTCTTATCATCATATTTTACCCTTTATAGCTAAATAATAATAAAGTAAAAAAATTAAATTTTGGAAAAAAAGGGTTTTCCAAATAAATCAAATATAAGTTTACTAAATTTTAATTAAAAATCAAATAAACAGGCTTTCATCAGTATAAATCTTTGTATCAATATCAAGGGGGGCAAAGAATTCATAAAAAAATACGGATTTTTTTACGGGCTTACCCATATACTGATATGGGAAAGTTATATATAACCGGCGCATTGCCCTGGAAATGGCAACAAATGCAATGCGTCTTTCTTCTTCAATCTCTCCATTTTTATGAGGCATCATGCCGTCGGCAAGTCCAAAAACAAAAACCACAGGAAATTCAAGCCCCTTTGATTTATGCACTGTCATTATTTTAACTCCATCCTCTGCCTTTCCGGTATTTCCCAAAAATTTTTCCACATACATCAAAAAGGTCTCAAGAACAGGGTATTTTGAGGCAGCCCATTCAAGCTGATTGACATTGCCCACCCTGCTGTCATCCGAAGATGAGATTTCATCTTCAGATATATAGCTGTCATAGTTGACGCCAATTCGTATTCTTTTTATAATTGAGGCTGTATCTATTTTATTTCTTTCGTTTATCAAAGAATCAATAAGAGCTGTGAGTTCCTGCAGGGAATTTTTAACACCTGGATTATTTACAGGCATCTGCTTTAAGGCCTGATAAAGTGTAATATTTTTTTCCTTTGCAAAATCATTCAGGGTATTTATAAACTCCCTGCCAATAAACCTGTTCGGGACATTTATTATGTCTTCAATCGCCTTATCTGCGCGGGAAGAATACGGATCAGATATTATAAACAGATAATTTACAAGGTTTTTCACCTCGTTTCTGCCGTAAAAATTAATGCTTACATCGGAATTATAAGGAATATCGGATAATATAAGCGACTCTTCAATTAGCCTTGACTGGCTGTTTGCTCTGAAAAGAATGCCAATATCTTTATATTCATAATCTCCTGACAGCGCCAGTTCTTTAATGGTGTTAATAATGGTCTTTGTCTCTTCTTCTTCGTCTTTAACAGGTATTATATCCACCCATTCACCGTCTTTATTGAGGGTGTCAAGTTTTTTATCGATTTTTCTAAGATTATGCCCTATGAGATTCTGGCAAACCTGCAGAACCTGTGGTGTGGAACGATAATTTAAGTTAAGAAAAAATAATTCCCTTTTGGGGAAATCATCGTGAAAATTAAGAATATTATCTACTGTCGCTCCGGTAAATGAATAAATGCTCTGCCAGTCATCGCCGCACACCCAAAGGCTGCAATTTTTTTTCTCTTCTTCCTCATTGTCTTCCTGTATTCTTTTGGAAAGAAGTTTTATCATTTTCATTTGAAGCGGGGTGGTATCCTGAAATTCATCCACAAGGATATGTCTGTAACGCTCCTGGTAATTTTTTCTAATGCTTTCGTCTTCAAGAAGAGTTGCTGCCTCCACAAGCAGGTCATTAAAATCCAGCCTGTTTACAAGCCTTTTTTCATGGTCATATGTTTCATAAATTCGGGCAAGGCTTTTCTTAAAATCATTTCCTTCACTTTCTTCCCGTAATATATTTGCGGTTATAAGGGTATTTTTTAATAATGAAATCTCTTTAAGTGCATTTCCCACTGAAACATTGGTTATTTTAAGCTGTTTTATAGTTTTTCTTAAGAATTTCAGCTCATCCTTCCCCGTTATAAGCTCAAATTTTTTTTCTTCGCTTTTAAGGAGTTGAAAGGCAAAGGAATGGATAGTGGTAAGAAGAACTGTGTCTCCCATCTCTTTTAGCGCCTTTTTTACCCTTGTTTTCATGGAGTATGCAGCTTTTTTGGTAAAAGTAAGTCCAAGGATATTTTCAGGTTTAACACCATTTTCCACAAGATTAACAACCCTTGCCGTCATGGTGTGGGTCTTTCCCGAACCAGGAACTGCTATTATACACGCTGTGCCGTTCAGGAATTCTGCTGCGACTTTTTGTGCGGGATTTAATGACATATTGAGATTTTTTCCCTTTTATTTTAAGTTATTCAGATTTATTTTTATAGGTATATCTTTGTTTTTTTCCATAAATTTCAACCCACGTTTAAACCAGTATTCGCTTTTTGCCTCATCAGGATTACATCCTGCGCCTTTAAGCAAAAACAGGGATAAAAGATAACATGCCTTTGCGCACCCTGCGTCAGCGCCTTTTTTTATCCATTTAAAGGCCTCATCTTTATTTACCTCAACACCCTTTCCTGTATAATTTATAATACCATAATTAAGACATGATAATGAAAAACCCTTTTCAGCGGCTGTTTTATATAATTCTAAAGCTTTTTCCCAGTTTTTATCAGCTCCAATACCGCAATAATACATATTTGCAAGATTATGAATAGCATCAGGATTTCCGTTCCGGGCAAGATTATAAAAAAGCTTAAAGGCATCCTCAGGTCTTCCGCCTTCAATAAGCAATTTCCCAAGCCTTAATCCCGCGTCAGAGTCCCCTGCTTTATATGCTTCATAAAGATGCGCTGCCTGCTTGTTAATATCTGAGTTTCCGCTTTCTGCAAGTATTTTTTGAATAAAAAGGTTTGCTTTGGCTTTATCCTGTGTAAGAGCCTTGTCAAAAAGCGCTTTTGCCTCTTCATTTTTGCCCTTTTGAAATAAAAGCTTTGCAAGTCTCACCATGCCTTCGACAAGTCCAGCATCCGCTGCCTTCTGGTAAAAAACCTCAGCGCGGTTAACATCTCTCATTACCCCCAGACCAAATTCGTTTATCACTCCAAGATTAAAAAGAGACTTTGCATGTCCCTTATCTCCTGCCTTTCCAAAGAAGGTGACTGCCTGCTCATAATCCTTTTCAGCTCCTTTTCCTTCGGCAAGCATAAGTCCAAGTTTATACTGGGCATCCATTACACCGGCGTTTGCGGCGTTTTTATAAAATGAAAAGGCCTTTTCAATATCAGGCTCTCTTCCTCTGCCTTCTTCGTATATAAGACCAAGATAAAATCCTGCCTTGCTATTGCCGGAATTGTAGAGTTTCCCGAATTCTCCAAAGGCTTCTTCTGTTTTTCCTGCATCAAAAAGTTCTTTTGCCTTTAAAAAATTCACGTCCTGAACCTGACCCTTTTCAGGTGGAGTTTCCTCTATCTTGCTTTTAACAACATTTTTGATCTTAAAAAATTTATCTAACATGAAATATTATTTATCTCCGTAATTATACTGTTCTCACCCTTAATGCAATTTGTATTTTAAGAAAATATTAAAAAAAATCAATCTTTTTTAAGTAAATTGAATAATATAAAGTAAATAATAAAAAGCGCTGATAAAAGAAATCTGATGTGATTACAAGCAAAAGAATATTTTTACAGACATCTTTCATTGCCTACGCTTTAATTTTTAATATTATCAAGTTATTTTATTAAATTTTTTAATATGATATAATATAAATAAAATTATTGAGCCCAGTCTAAAAAGGCTAATTTGTTAAAATTTAAAAATATAACATATTGATATTTAAACACATAAATTTATGCAATTCGCTGCAAAAGACGTTTTTATACTAGAGTCATTATTATCTCAGAAAAAAACAATTATGCCACATGTGCTTTATAAAAATTTTTTTGAAAAACCCCTTAATGTAGTCTTTGTGGGAGGAGGGAAGGCTTGCCACGAACTCCTTAAAGTCCTTTTAATCCGCAAACTTTACTCAGTAAAGCTTAATATTGTGGGTGTATGCGATATAGCAGAAAAATCATGTTTGACCATGGGGGGAATATTCAGATTGAACATGCCCCAAACGGTATAACAAGCTATACGGTGGTACTGCCATTCAGATTTAAAAAGCCTGAGGAAAAAAAAGAAAATAATTCAATAAACAGCTTAATACCTTAAATAGAGATCTTTACAAATAAAAAAAGGGGCTAACGCCCCTTAAATTAATAAAAAATTATAACTCAAATATTAGACTATTTCTCTGTTTCTTCTTTTTTCTCAGATTCATCAGGTTTTACTTCTTCCACAGCAGAAACTTCTTCTTTTACCTCTGTGTCATCCTGGGCTTTTTCAGTCTGAACGGTCTCTTCAGCTTCAATCGCAGTCTCAGCCAATACAATAGGTTCTTCTGTTTTCTCCTCTGTGACTGTTTGCTGAACAATAACTTCTTCCTGTGCCTGAGTCTCGGTTTCCGGAAACTCTTCTATGGTCTCAGCAACAGGTATTGCCTCAGGTTTTGTTTCAACATCTGTTTTTTTAGGTTGAGATATGATTTGAGCTGGTTTTTTCTTTTTATCACCTGATTTTGGAAAAGATTCTATCACCATTTCAACAATAGTCATGGGAGAGGCATCTCCAACCCTGTTGCCAATCTTTACCAGACGGCAATATCCTCCATTTCTGTCTTCCATAACTTCTTTCCAGTGTGTAAAAAGCTTTGTTACAACATTTCTGTCTCTTATTATGGATAAAGCCTGTCTTTTGGCATGAAGCGTGCCGTCTTTGGCAAGAGTCACCATTTTATCCGCAATTTTTCTTAATTCTTTTGCCCTTGGAACAGTGGTAATTATTCTGCCGTGTTCCAAAAGTGAGGTTACCATATTTCTAAAAACTGCTTCTCTGTGGGCAGTCTTCCAACCAAGTTTTCTTGTCCTTCTTAGATGACGCATATAAATTAACCCTCTCTTTCGCTTATATCAATATGTTCAATTTTTTCCGGAACGCTCCATCCGGTAATCTTCATACCAAGATGAAGCCCCATGTTTGTTAAATTGTCTTTTATTTCCTTAAGGGATTTTCTTCCGAAATTTTTGGTTTTAAGCATATCCTGTTCTGTTTTCTGCACTAATTCTCCGATATAATGAATATCTACATTTTTCAGACAATTTGCAGACCTTACAGAAAACTCAAGTTCATCTACCTTTCTGTTAAGTATATCGGTGATAGCCTCATAATCTATATTGTTAGATTGTGATGAGGGTTCATCGCTTTCGTCAAAATGAATAAATACACTTAACTGATCCTTTAAAATCATAGCAGAATACGCAACTGCATCATCAGGAGAAATTGATCCGTCTGTCCAGACTTCCATTGTTAACTTATCATAATCGGTTAACTGACCAACCCTTGAATATGAAACAATATAGTTTACCTTTGTGACAGGAGAAAAAAGCGAATCAATAAAGATTGTGCCAACAGGAGCGTTTTCATCCTTATTTCTTTCAGAAGGAACAAATCCTTTGCCCCATTTCACTGTAATTTCCATTTTGATTTCAGCATCATTATCTGTGGTTAAAATATGCAGATCAGGATTCATTATTTCCAAATCAGGATAACCTGCCACAAGATCGCCTGACGTAATATTACCAGCGCCTTTTTTTTCAAAATAGATAGTTTTTATTTCATTTGTAAATACTTTAAAACGAATTGTCTTTAAATTTATTATAATCTCGGAAACATCTTCTTTAATTCCGGGAATAGTAGAAAATTCGTGGTAAACACCATCAATTTTAAAAGAAACAATAGCAGCGCCCTGAAGAGAAGACAATAAAATCCTTCTCAAAGAATTGCCAAGGGTGGTGCCGTAACCTCTTTCAAGAGGCTGACACACAAACTTTCCATAACTGGAAGTCGCTGTTTCTTCATCTTTTTCAAATTTATTTGGCTTTATTAAAGAACGCCAATTATTAAAATTTGGATAAATTTCTTTCATAAATTCCCCTTTTTCTATAGTAATGGGAATGTAACCCTGTGCCTTTACGGATTATTTTGAATAGAACTCAACAATAAACTGTTCCTGAATAGGATATGATATATGCAACCTTTCAGGATTTTGACGAATTACGCCTTTATAGTCTTCAACATTAAGTTCTAACCATTCCGGAACTCCCCTTCTTACAACTGCCTCAAGAGACTGTGTAATAATCACAGGTATGTTTTCTTTGCTTGCAAGGTTTATAATATCTCCTTTTTTTACAATATAGGAGGGAATATTTACCTTTTTGCCATTTACCTGAAAATAAGCATGTCTTACAAGCTGACGGGACTGAGCTCTTGAATCACAAAATCCCAAACGGTAAACAACATTATCAAGTCTTCTTTCAAGTAATGAGAAAAGATTATGTCCAGTTATACCCTGCATCTTATCTGCAAGAAAAAAATAGTTTCTGAACTGTTTTTCATTGAGTCCGTATATTTTTCTTAGACGCTGTTTTTCTCTAAGCCTTATAGCGTAATCAGACTGTTTCGGCTTTAATTTTGCATGTTGACCTGGAATTGTTGGTCTTTTTTCAACAGCACATTTATCTGAATAACACCTGTCACCTTTTAGAAATAATTTCATGCCTTCTCTTCTACACAAGCGGCATACTGGTCCTGAATATCTTGCCAAGTTAAAACCTCCTTGATTAAATGTTAAACCCTTCTTCTTTTGGGTGGTCTGCAGCCATTATGTGGGACAGGTGTAATATCTTTTATAAGTTTTATCTGAAAACCTGCTACCTGAAGCGCCCTTAAAGCAGCTTCCCTGCCTGAACCCGGTCCTGTAATAAATACTTCAACACTTCTCATTCCATGTTCGGAGGCCTTCTTAGCTGCGACTTCTGCTGCTACCTGTGCGGCAAAAGGAGTGCCTTTTCTTGAACCTTTAAAACCATTTGCTCCGGAACTTGACCATGAAACTGTTCCGCCTTTTTTGTCAGTAATGGTTACTATGGTATTATTAAAACTGGATTGTATATGAGCTATTCCTTCAGGAATATTTTTTTTCTCTTTTCTGGCAACCCTTTTTGGTGCAGCCATTATTGCCTCCTAATATCTTAAATTATTTTTTCTTTTTTAGTAATGAGCTTCCGGGACCTTTTCTTGTCCTGGCATTTGTCTTAGTTCTTTGTCCCCTTACCGGAAGACCCTTTCTGTGCCTTAACCCTATAAAGCATCCAAGATCCATTAACCTTTTTATATTCATTGCGATTTCTCTTCTTAAATCACCTTCAACCTTGTATTCGGCATCAATTAATTTTCTGATTGAATTTATATCTTCATCTGAAAGATGATCAGTTTTTTTATTTGGATCTATTTTGGCGCTGTTTAAGATATTAAGCGCTGTGGAACTGCCTATTCCATAAATATAGGTCAAAGCAATTGCCAGTCTTTTGTTTTTGGGAAGGTCAACCCCTGCTATTCTTGCCATTTAAAACTCCTTATCCCTGTCTTTGCTTATGTTTAGGATTTTTACAAATTACTCTTACAACACCTTTTCTTTTAATGATGTTGCAATTTTTACAGCGTCTTTTAATAGATGGAGCTACTTTCATTTCTTTTACCTCTTTTTTTATTTAGACCTGTATATAATTCTGCCTTTGGTCAGGTCATATGGTGAAATCTCAACGGTTACCTTATCACCGGGCAGTATTCTTATATAATTCATTCTCATTTTACCTGATATATGGGCAAGAATTTTATGACCATTATCAAGCTCTACGGTAAACATTGCATTTGGCAATGTTTCCAATACCTTGCCTTCTATCTGAATAGCATCTGATTTAGACATAAACCTCTTAAATAATGCTTAATATTTCAGGCTCATTCTCAGTCACAACAACTGAATGCTCAAAATGAGCAGACAAAGAGCCATCTTTTGTCACTGCTGTCCAACCATCGCTTAAAACATCAACTTCATGAGTTCCTGCATTTATCATTGGTTCAATGGCGAGCACCATACCTGGCATAAGCATTGGTCCCTGTCCCCTTTTTCCGTAATTTGGAATTGCAGGTGGTTCATGCAAATATCTTCCAACGCCATGTCCAACAAAATTTCTAACAACACTGAAACCTGCATTTTCTGCTGTCGCCTGTATTGCAGAGGAAATATTTTGAAGTCTTGCCCTTGATAAACATTCTTTTATCCCATCATAAAGGGATTTTTCAGTAATTTCCATAAGTTTATTTGCCAAAGGATCAGATGAACCTTCTACAAAGGTGGATAGCGCAGCATCACCTACATAATTATTATAGATAACGCCAACATCCATACTTACAATATCACCTCTTTGAAGTATTCTTTCTTTTGAAGGAATACCATGCACAACTTCATTATTAAGTGACACACATAAAGTAGCCGGATATTTCCTATATCCTTTAAATGCTGGTTTTCCACCAGCCTTAACTATCATCTCTTCTGCAATTATATCAAGGTCTAATGTTGTTATGCCTTGTTTAATGGTTTCCTTTAATGTTAATAAAACTTCTGCCACTATCCTGTTTGCGATTCTTATCATATTTATCTCTTCTCGAGATTTTATAATAATTTTAGTCACAGGTTTTTGGGCTTTGTTTAATTGTTTCTTCACTTAATTTCTTCTACCTTTAAGTTTTACGCCTTTCATAAAGGTTTCATAATTTCTTGCAATAAGATGTGACTCAATCTGAGACATGGTATCCATTGCAACGCCAACAACAATTAAAAGCGCAGTTCCACCAAAATAAAAAGGAACCTTAAAGTTTGATATAAGAATACTTGGCAATACACATACAGCAGCTATATAAATACCACCAATAAAAGTTATTCTTGTTAGAATTTTATCAATATAATCTGATGTTCTGAAACCAGGTCTGATTCCGGGTATATAACCACCGTTTTTCTTTAAATTATCAGCGATATCAATGGGATTATAGATTATAGCAGTATAAAAATAACAAAAGAACATAATGAAAGCTATAAAAATAACCTCGTATAATAAAGAACCAGGCTGTAACATTGATGAAACAGTTTGGAAAACAGGTATCTGCACAAAATTTGCAATTGTCGCAGGAAATACTAATATTGATGATGCAAAAATAGGAGGTATAACACCTGCTGTATTAATCTTTAATGGTAAATGTGATGATTGACCGCCAAAAATCCTTTTTCCAACCATTCTTTTTGCATAATGTATGGGTATCTTTCTATGTGATCTCTCCATAAAACATATAAAAGCAATAACAAAAATCATTAAAACAAGAAGGATAAGTATAATAAAAAAGCTTAACTGACCAGCGCCTATAAGCTTAAAAGTATTATACATAGCATTGGGCATGCCTGCTACTATTCCTGCAAAAATGATAAGAGATATTCCGTTCCCAATACCACGTTCCGTAATCTGTTCGCCAAGCCACATAAGAAATATAGTCCCTGACATAAGAGTAATAGTTGTGACCATTCTGAAAAGCAATCCTGGATCGGTAACTACAGGAACTCCATTTGGGGCAGTCATGCTTTCAAGACCTATTGATATTCCAATCCCTTGAACAATACTTAAAAGAACAGTGCCGTAACGGGTGTACTGGCTAATTTTTTTTCTTCCCGTGTCACCTTCTTTTTTTAACTGCTCAAGATGGGGAATTGTTACTGTTAAAAGCTGCAAAATAATAGATGCGCTTATATAGGGCATTATTCCTAATGATAAAATGGAAAAATTTTCCAATGCGCCACCTGAAAACATAGCAAAAAGTCCGAATAACGTGCCTTGCGCCTTTTTAATAAATGCAGCAAGAGCATCGGCATTTATGCCTGGTGTAGGTATCTGCACACCTATTCTGTAAACAGCGAGCATTATAAGGCTGAAAAATATTCTTTTCCTTAATTCAGGAACCTGAGCAAGACCTTCAATGCCTCTCATTAAGCCTTAATTTCCTCTTTTTTTATTAGTGTGACTACGCCGCCTTTTGCTTCTATTTTTTCTTTTGCCTTTTCGCTTATAAAATCACAAACAACATTAAAAGTTCCTTCAATTTCACCATTTCCAAGGATTTTTAATAAATTCATCTTCTTTTTTACAAGACCAATTTCTTTTGCTTTATTTAAGTCAATATTGGAATCTGAAAAAAGTGAAAATTGGAAAAGATTTACTATTCCATATTCTTTCTTAAAAGGATTTTTAAAACCTCTTTTTGGTAAACGGCGGTAAAGCGGCATCTGTCCGCCTTCAAATGCGGGATTTACATTGCCTCCTGTCCTTGCTTTCTGACCTTTTTCACCTTTTCCTGATGTTTTTCCAGTGCCAGAAGCATTTCCTCTTCCAAGCCTTTTTTTATTAAATTTTGAACCTTCATGAGGTTTTAATTTATCAAGGGTTATCATGAAAGGACATCCTCCGTTACAGATTCTACAATTTTTTCATTTCTTATTTTAATTAATGAATCGATATTTCTAAGTTGTTTTAAACAATCAAATGTAGCGTGAACAACATTATAAGGATTATTTGAACCCAGAGATTTTGTTAAGATATCATGAACTCCGGCAGCTTCCATTATCGCTCTTACAACCGCTCCCGCAATAACGCCTGTGCCAGGAGATGCAGGTTTAAGAAGCACTGAACCGGCGCCATATCCGCCAAGCACCTCATAAGGTATTGTTGAACCCTTCAAAGGAATTGAAATCATATTTTTCTTTGCTCTTTCTGTAGATTTTCTGAGGGCTTCAGGAACTTCCTTTGCTTTGCCTGATGCAAAACCAACTTTTCCTGCTCCGTCACCAACAACTGCAAGCGCGCTGAAACTAAATCTTCTTCCGCCTTTAACAACCTTGGCGACCCTGTTTATAAATACAATTTTTTCTACAAACTGATGCTCTTTTTTTTCTTTTTCGGTTTGCAAGTTAATACCCCTTTTTTAAGATTAAAAATCCAATCCGGCTTCCCTGGCGCCATCTGCGAGGGCTTTAATTCTACCATGATAAATAAATCCGTTTCTGTCAAAGGCAACCTTTGTAATGCCATTTGTCTTTGCTCTTTCAGCTATTAATTTGCCTACTTCAGTTGCAAGACTTTTCTTACCTTTAAGCTGTTTATCTTTAATTTCTTTGCTTAATGTAGATGCGCTAACAATAGTGCTGCCATTAGTATCATCAACTATCTGTGCATAAATGTGATTAAGACTTCTGAAAATTGTTAATCTTGGTCTTTCTAAAGTGCCTATAAGATTTTTTCTTATTCTTATCTTTCTTTTATATCTTTTTTGTTCTTTAATTTCAGTTTTAGTCATAATTTATATACCTATTTCTTTTTACCTGTTGTTTTTCCGGCTTTTCTTAGTATGACTTCGTTAGTATATTGAATGCCTTTTCCTTTATATGGTTCAGGTTGTTTATATGCCTTGATTCTTGATGCGGTTAAACCTAAAAGTTCTTTATCGTGACCTTCAAGAATAATTTTTATAATCTTTTCCTTTTCAACCTTTGCCTGAATACCCTGTGGCAATAGAAAATCTATCGGATGTGAAAAGCCAATTGATAATTGAAGCAAATTGCCCTTTACATCTGCCTTAAAACCAACGCCGGTCACAAGCAATTCTTTTTTAAATCCTTTTGTCACGCCAACAACCATATTATCTATGAGAGTTCTGGTCAGACCATATAACTGATAAGAGGTTTTGGTATCTTCTTTGGGAGATACTTTTATATCTTTATCATTTAACTCAATATTTATTGCGTCACTTAAAGTTTTCTCAAGGGTTCCCTTGGGTCCTGTTACTTTAATTGTATTTCCTTCAAGATTAATCTTGACACCTGCTGGTATTGTCACAGGCTTTTTTCCTATTCTTGACATCCTTAATAAACCTCCTTACCACACAGAGCAGATAATTTCACCGCCAACACCTTGAATGCCGGCGTCTCTGTTTGTCATAACACCTTTTGAAGTGGATATTATAACCATACCTGCTTTGCCCTGGTATTTTTTAAGATCATCTTTTGAGCAATAAATTCTTCTGCTTGGTGTGCTAACTCTTTTTATACCAAGTATCATATTTCTATTTTGTGCATATTTTAAGTCTATAGTAAGAAATTCTTTTGTTTCTTCACGTATGATCTTATAATCAGCAATAAATCCTTCCTGTTTTAAGACATTTAGGATATTTTTCTTTACACCGGAAGAAGAAACCTTTAGGTTAAGATGTTTAGCCTTTACTGCATTTCTTATTCTGGTCAGCAAATCACCAATTGTATCAGTTAACATATTATATTATATCTCCTTTACCAGCTTGCTTTAGTCACACCGGGCAATAAGCCTTTTAATGCCATATTTCTCAAACATATCCTGCATATACCAAATTTTCTGATAAAAGCCCTGGGTCTTCCGCAAAGAGGACACCTGTTATGTTGTCTGACCTTAAATTTTGGTTCTTTTTTTGCTTTTTCAAGTGCTGATTTTCTTGACAATTTTTTCCTCCTATTTTCTAAATGGAAAACCCAAAGTATCCAGTAAAAATTTAGATTCCTTATCAGTTTTTGCAGTGGTTACTATGGTAATATTCATGCCTTTTATCTTCTCAATCTTGTCATAATCAATTTCAGGAAACATAATATGCTCTTTTATTCCAAGATTATAATTACCTGCGCCGTCAAAACCTTTGTTGGGGAGACCCCTGAAATCCCTGATTCTTGGAACTGCAATATTAATAAATTTGGTTAAAAAATCATACATTCTCTGTTTTCTTAATGTCACACTGCAACCTATTGCAACACCTTTTCTGAGCTTAAAAGTTGCGATTGATTTTTTTGCCTTGGTTATAATAGGCTTTTGTCCGGCAATAATTGACAGTTCATTTGCGGCTAGTTCAATTATCTTTGGATTTTGAATAGCCTCACCAAGACCCATATTCAGGACTATTTTCTCTAATTTGGGAACTTCATTTATATTTTTATATTTGAATTCCTGCATTAACAAGGGAATACAATCGTTTTTATACATTTCATCAAGGGTCTGCATTACTTATTCTCCTCCGGGATTTCTTCACCGCATTTTTTGCAAATCCTTATTTTGCTGCCATCTTCAAGTACTTTTTTTGAAATCCTTGTGCCCTCAGCGCACTTTGGGCATACTATCAGAAGATTGGAGAGTTCAATTGGAGCTTCTTTTTCTACGATGCCACCTGAGGAAGTTGGTGTGGGTTTTTGGTGTTTTTTTACAATATTGACACCTTCAACCAAAGCCTTGTTTCTATCGCTTAAAATCCTTAATATCTTTCCTGATTTTCCATTATCTTTTCCGGAAATAACAAGAACTTTATCATTTTTCTTTAAGCTTGTTTTATAAGTAGTTTTTTTAACTGAAATATTAAATATATTTTTCATTTTAGCCCCTTTACAAAACCTCCGGCGCAAGAGATACAATTTTCATAAATCTTTTAGCCCTTAGCTCCCTTGCCACAGGTCCAAAAATACGTGTTCCGATAGGCTCTCTGTTTTGATTAATAAGAACAGCAGCATTATCGTCAAATCTTATCCATGAACCATCAACCCTTCTTATGTCTCTTCGGGTTCTGACTATAACAGCCTTAGCAACCTCGCCTTTTTTTACTTTTGCATTTGGGAGGGCGTCCTTTATGGATACTACTATAATATCGCCAACAGAGGCATATTTTCTCTTTGATCCGCCCAACACCTTTATACAGCTTAGTTTTTTGGCGCCGGAATTATCTGCTGATTCTAATATTGTTTCTTGTTGAATCATCTGATTTACCTCTGCATTTCAGCGGTTTTTTTCAAAATTTCTTTGACAAACCACTTTTTTCTTTTGGAATATGGTCTGCTTTCTTCTATCATGATATAGTCACCTATAGAACAGTTGTTTTCAGGTGCATGAGCCATGTATTTTTTACGTCTTTTTATAAATTTTTTATAGATAGGATGCATAACACGACGCACAACTTCAACAACAACTGTCTTTTCCATTTTATTGCTGGTGACAGTACCGTTTAATGTCTTTCTGAGTCCTCTTAATTCCTGAATCTCGTTATCCATTTTGTTTTTCTCTTATTAAAGTTTTAATCTTTGCAATATCTTTTTTTAAAAGAATTAATCTTGAAGAATTCTCAAGCTGATGTGTTGCATGCTGATATCTGAGGTTAAAAAGTTCTTCTCTGATATCTATTTCTCTTTTGTTTAGTTCATCAACAGACAAATCTCTTAAATCTTTTGCTTTCATATTATATTACTTCTTCTGTTCTTTTAATAAATTTTGTTGCGATGCAAAGTTTATTTGAAGCAAGTCTCATTGCTTCTCTTGCTGATATCTCATCAACGCCTTCCATTTCATATAATATCCTGCCTGCATGAACCTCTGCAACCCAGTATTCAACAGCGCCTTTACCACTACCCATTCTTGTTTCAGCAGGTTTTTTTGTAACAGGTCTGTCAGGAAAAATTCTAATCCATAACTTTCCTTTTCTTCTGATAAAACGATTAATAGCAATACGGGCAGCCTCAATCTGTTGCGCTGAGACCCTTCCGCCTTCTAAAGCCTTTAATCCGTATTCGCCAAATGAGAGTGTTGTGCCACGACATGCCATGCCGCGTGTTCTGCCTTTTCTCATTTTACGAAATTTTGTTCTGTTAGGACTTAACATTATAGTTCACCTTATAATTTATACTAATCTGTTAACTGGCTGTCGTCTAAGATTTCGCCTTTAAAAATCCAAACCTTTATGCCGATGATGCCATATGTTGTTTTTGCTTCTGAAAGACCGTAGTCTATATCAGCTCTAAGTGTATGAAGAGGAACCCTGCCTTCCATATACCATTCTCTTCTGGCTATTTCCGCGCCAGATAGACGACCTGAACAACAAATTTTAATACCCTGCGCGCCAAATTTCATTGCCTTTAAAACAGCTGCCTTCATTGCTCTTTTGTAAGAAACCCTTTTTTCAACTTGTGTGGCAATATTTTCACCAACAAGTATCGCGTCTATTTCAGGTCTTCTGACTTCAACAATATCAATTGCAACAGGATGTTTTAAAAAAATTTCAATATCCTTTCTTAAATTTTCTATGTCAGCGCCTTTCTTTCCTATAATAAGCCCGGGTCTTGAGCTGTTTATTCTTACTTTGGTCTTATTTGCAGCCCTCTCAATCTCAATTTTTGAAATTCCTGCATGAGAAAGACGTTTTTTAATAAAAGTTCTTATCTTTTGGTCTTCAACTACCGAAGCTGCATAGTTTTTCTTTGAAAACCATCTTGAATCCCAATTTTTTATAATCTTTAATCTTAATCCAACCGGATTTACTTTCTGACCCAAATTAGCCTCCCTTTATCTCTCATCCAATATTACAGTTATATGTGACAATCTATGTTTGATTCCATATGCTCTGCCCTGCGCTCTTGGTTTAATTCTCTTTAACACAGGACCCTGATCAATAAGCACATTTTTTACATAAAGAGTATCAACGTCAATATTAGGGTTTTGATCTGCATTTGCCACTGCAGAATTAACAACTTTTTTTATTAATCTTGCTGCTTTTCTTGGAGTAAAAGTCAAAATATTGATTGCATCAGAAATATTTTTATTCTTTATCATATCTCCAACAAGCCTTGCTTTTTGAGGTGATAACCTGATAAATTTTGTTATAGCCCTTGTTTCCATATAATATCCTTCTTTAATGCAGAATTATTTCTTACCCTTTTCTTTTTTTCTGTCGCCGGAATGCTGGGTAAAGGTTCTTGTGGGCGCAAACTCACCAAGCTTGTGTCCAACCATATTTTCAGTTACAAAAACCGGAAGAAATTTTTTTCCGTTATGAACAGCAAAAGTTAATCCTACCATTTCAGGTAATATCATGGACCTTCTTGACCATGTCTTTATCACCTTTTTCTCTTTGGTATCAACAGCCACCTCAACTTTTTTCCAGAGGTGCTCATCAATAAACGGGCCTTTTTTTAGTGATCTTGGCACTTTTTTAACCTCTTATTTACTTCTTCTTTTTACAATAAATTTATTGCTTGTTTTATTTTTACGGGTCTTATAGCCTTTTGTAGGTTTACCCCAGGGAGTGCAAGGATGTCTGCCGCCTGATGATCTTCCTTCACCACCGCCCATTGGATGATCAACAGGGTTCATGGCAACACCGCGTACATTTGGTTTAACACCAAGCCACCTGTTTCTTCCTGCCTTGCCAATATCTATGTTTTCAAATTCAAGATTTCCAACCTGACCGATTGTAGCCCTGCAAACAGCTGCTATCATTCTTACTTCACCGCTTGGAAGTCTTACCTGAGCATAATTTCCTTCTTTTGCCATAAGCTGTGCGGATGTACCGGCGCTTCTGACTATTTGTCCACCTTTTCCTGGTTTTAATTCAATGTTATGAATTATTGAACCAACAGGCATATTTCTTAATTCCATAGAATTGCCTGGGCGCACTTCACAGGTAGTTCCTGACATAACAGTATCGCCTGCCTTTAAGCCTAAAGGAGCAAGTATATATTTTTTTTCGCCATCAGCATAAAATATCAACGCTATGTTAGCTGAACGGTTTGGATCATATTCAATTGCATTAACCTTAGCAGGTATATTATCTTTATTTCTCTTAAAATCTATTATCCTGTATTTTTGCTTATGTCCGCCACCCCTTGATTTGGTGGTAAGCCTTCCTAAATTATTTCTGCCACCTGTGGAATGCTTTGCTTGAAGCAATTTCTTTTCAGGCTCTTTTTTGCTTATACCTTCATCTTTTAAGACTGTTATATAACGTCTTGAAGGAGTTGTAGGACTAAATGACTTAACGGCCATTATACACCTTCCACATATTCAAATTTTTCACCAGGCTGAAGTGTTATCACAGCCTTTTTGATGTCTGATTTAAATCCAATAAATTTTCCAACTCTTTTCTGTTTACCTTTTAATATATAAGTATTGACATCTTTCACTTTTACCTTGAAAAATTTCTCAAATGCATTTTTTATTTCAATTTTATTTGCATTTCTATCAACCTGAAAAACAACCTTGTCACCTGTGTCTTTCAATGCCAATGCCTTTTCAGTTAAACAGGGTGATTTAAATATTGTATATAAATCTCTCATGACATTAATCTCTCTTCTATCTGAGCTATTGCTGATTCTTTTATAAAAAGATATTCATATTTAATTATATCGTAGGTATTTAATCCTTCTTTTGGAAGAACTTTTACGTTTGGTATATTTCTTGATGAAAGAATGAGATTATTATCATATTCATCAAGAATTACAAGAGATTTTTTTGCATCAAAGTTTGATAAAAGAGTTATAAAATCTTTTGTTTTAATCTTTTCAATTTCAAAATCCCTTATAATCACTAATCTATCAGCTTTACATTTATCACTTAAAGCCATGCATAAAGCAAGCTTTTTCAACTTTTTGGGGATATCATATGAATAATCCCTTGGTTTTGGTCCAAATACTGAGCCACCACCCCTCCAAACAGGAGACCTGTTGCTGCCAGAACGGGCATTACCGGTTCCTTTTTGCTTCCAGGGTTTTTTCCCGCCACCGCGAACTTCATCTTTTCTCAATGTTGAGGCAGTGCCAGCCCTTCTTTTTGCCATCTGCCAAACAATAACTTCATGAATAACAGACGAATCAGGTTCCTGACCAAAAATTTCATCTTTCAGAATTTTTTCATCAATTTTCTTATTTTTTGAATCATAAACTGGTATAACAGGCATTTTTCTATTCTCCACTACTTACTATGAACAATAACCATTTCATTATTAGCGCCTGGAATAGCGCCTTTTATTAACATAAGGTTGTACTCTGGTCTAACTTCAACAACCATAGAATTTTCAATAGTTGTTCTCTGTCCGCCCATTCTTCCCGGCATTTTCTTTCCTTTTAAAACCCTTGCAGGATATGTGTTCTGACCAGTTGAACCCATTTCCCTGTGATGCTTGGAACCATGTCCCATTCTTCCTCTGTGGAAATTATGCCTTTTTACAGTGCCCTGAAAACCTTTGCCTTTACTGGTGCCGATTATATCAACAAGCTGCTTTATATCAAAATCTCCAAGGGTTAATTCCTGACCTGGTTCATATGCATTTATATCATCAACCTTAATTTCTTTTATATGATAAAAACCATTTTCAAGACCTGCCTTTTCAACAAGTCCTTTTTCCGGCATGGTTAAACGGCTCATTTTCTTAGGCATATAACCTACAACCAATGCGTCATAACCATCTTTATCAACAGTCTTTTTTCTTATGACATAACATGGGCCGGCTTCAATGAGAGTAACGCCAATGGCCTCTCCGATATCTGAAAATATCCTTGTCATTCCTAACTTTTTTCCTAAAATGTGTTTTATCTTAGACATCTTTATAACCCTTAAAGTTTTATCTCTACATCAACACCCGCAGATAACTCAAGCTTCATAAGCGCGTCAATGGTTTGTTGTGTTGGCTCTAAAATATCAATAAGCCTCTTGTGTGTCCTTATCTCAAATTGTTCCCTTGATTTTTTATCAATGTGCGGTGAGCGGTTCACTGTATATATCTCTTTTCTTGTGGGAAGAGGTATAGGACCAGCTATTCTTGCGCCTGTTCTCCTTGCAGTGTCAACTATCTCATTTACTGACTGGTCTAACTGTCTATGATCAAACGCCTTTAGCTTAATTCTTATTTTTTGTGTTGATGTTAGCATATAAAAACAACATTCCTTTTATTATTCTAATATTTTACTTACAACACCAGCCCCAACAGTTCTGCCGCCTTCTC
>DYOW01000037.1 GCA_020720325.1 Desulfobulbus propionicus | reverse complement strand
GAACCCGCGACTTCAACCTTGGCAAGGTTGCACTCTACCGCTGAGTTATTCCCGCGAGGTTTGATATAATAACTTTTTTTTTAAGTCCTGTCAACAAAAAAAATAAGTATATTTTAAGGAATATTTTTAAAAAAATATCCCTTAAAATATCAATAAAATATATCAATAATATTATTTTGCGGCTTCTGTTTCTTTTTCAGGCGCAGCTATTGTTACAAGGGTTGTCTTTGGATCGTCATTAAGACGAACACCTTCCGGCAGGTTTACGGCAGATGCATGTAAGGCAGAGCCAGCGGAAAGATTTGTTATGTCAACGCTGATATCCTTTGGAATGGAAAGAGGAAGACAGGAAACCTTAAGGGTTCTTTTTACCACGTCCATTATTCCCTTTTCAATTTCAACACCTTTTGCTTTTCCGGTAAAATGTACGGGAACCTCTACCATAACCTCCTGATCAGGAAAAACCTCATAAAGGTCAACATGTCTTATCTGCTCATTAACAGGATGTCTGTCAAGCACTTTAATAAGGGCCAAATGATTTGTGGTTTCTTCATCTTTTTTTAGTGTAAGATTAAAAAGCACCCTGTCACCTTTTGCATTAAGAAGCGCCCTTATAAAACTTTTTGCATCCACATAAAAAGGTTGTGTTTTTGTTCTCTTTCCGTATAAAACTCCTGGGAGCATTCCTGCAGCCCTTAATTTTCTTGCAACTCCTTTACCGGAAGCCTTTTTTAAATTAGCCTCAAGCGATGCCTGAATCATTTTTTTCTCCTTTGTTTATTCAAATAATAATGTTATAGAATCATCCTCATGAATTCTTCTTATTGCCTCTCCAAGAACTTCTGAAACGGAAAGAACAATAATCTTACCAGTATTTATGGCATTTTCATTTAGAGGGATTGTATTTGTTACAATAAGTTTTTCAATGTTTGAATCCTTTATTCTGTCTATTGCAGGTCCTGACAATACTGCATGGGTGGCGCAGGCATAAACTTTTTTTGCTCCTTTTTCCATTAAGGTATCCGCAGCATGACAGATGGTGCCGGCTGTATCAATCATATCATCAAGAAGAACAGCTGTTTTTCCGCTTACATCTCCTATAACATTCATTACCTTGGATTCATTTGGTCTTTCTCGTCTTTTATCAATAATTGCAATGGTTGTATGCAGTTTGTTTGCAAGATATCTGACTCTTTCCACACCACCTGCGTCAGGAGAAACCATAACAATATCTTCTGCGATATTTTCTTTGAGATATTTATAGAGAGTTGGGGCAGCATAAAGATGATCTACCGGAATGTTAAAAAATCCCTGTATTTGTCCGGCATGTAAATCCATGGCAAGAACCCTTCTGGCTCCGGCAGTTGTAATAAGATCTGCGACAAGTTTGGCTGTGATAGGCACTCTTGGGGCAGCTTTTCTGTCCTGTCTCCCGTATCCGTAATAGGCGGTGACAGCTGTTATCCTTCTTGCTGAAGCGCGTCTCAGGGCATCGGTCATAATGAGAAGTTCCATGAGATTACGATTTACCGGAGGTGAAGTGGGTTGGATTATAAAAACATCGCTTCCGCGTACGTTTTCGCCAATTTCCACAAAAATTTCTCCGTCACTGAATTTTTTTACTGAAGCCCTTGCAAGGGGAATGTTCAGATAGTCGCATATTTCCATTGCAAGAGCCGGATTGGCATTGCCTGTAAAAATCTTAAGAGCATTATTCCTGCTTGTCATTTTTTTACTCCACATTTTTAATAACCAAGACTAAAGTTTTAATAATCAATATTTAATGGCTGGGGAGGGAGGATTCGAACCTCCGGATGCAGGAGTCAAAGTCCTGTGTCTTACCGCTTGACGACTCCCCAATCTATCAGATACTTTTTGTTATAATAATTCTAAAATTATTGTTATTATCATTAGGAAAATTTTTGCCTAAAAGATTAAAGGCCGTTAAAGCCTTTTCCTCTGTTTCATAAACTCCAAAAACAGTTGAACCGCTGCCGGTCATTAATGACCTGACAGCGCCGGAATCAGACAATTTTTTTTTAACAAGGCTGATTAAAGGGTACTTTTCTATAACAGGTTTTTCAAGGTCATTTACCCATTCTTCGCCATTGAAACTAATAAAAATATCCCTTTTTATGCTGTTTGTCAAGTTTAAATTTTCATAAACCCATTTTGTGCTGATTCCAAAACCAGGATAGACAAGCAGAAAATATCCGCTAAACGACGTTGTTTCCTCAAGTATTTCCCCGCGTCCTATTCCAATGCATGCGCTGGTATTTTTAATAAAAAAAGCCACGTCAGAGCCGATTTTTTTACCTAAATCAAGCAAGATTTCCTGAGATAACGGATATCCTGTTATCTCATTTAAAGCAAGAAGGGTTGCGGCTGCATTGCTGCTCCCACCTCCAAGACCAGCCCCAACAGGGATATTTTTGAAAAGATGTATAAAAATATTGCTTTGAAGAGATGTTTTATCAGAAAAAATTTTTGCAGCCTTAAAGACAAGGTTATTGTGGTCAACAGGAAGGTCTTTGTCTGATGTGGCGACCGATATATGGGTTTTGGAACTTTCAGATAGTTCAATGGTTATAAGGTCGTGTAAGTCAATTTTTTGAAAAAATGTATGGATATCGTGATATCCGTCTGTTCTTTTTCCTAAAACCCTTAAAAAAAGATTTAGTTTTGCAAAGGATTTTATTTCTTTTTTAAGGGGCATTGCAATGTTTGACAAAAAGAATTCTTAGTTCATAAAGCAGGCTTTCCAATAATTGGGCTTCTTCATTATTAAGGTTATTTTTTGTTTTTTCATTTAACATTGATATAGTGTCAATGGTGTGTTTGGCAAGGCAGATATCTTTCATGTTGTCGCCTGTTTCAGGGTGTGGCAAAAGTCCCATGTAAGTAAGGGCGGATGTGTTTAAAGACAATAAAAATGTGCTGAAATTCACCTCGGGAAGAAGGACATTCTGATTTGTCCTGCATGAACCTTTAAGTTTTGAAGAAGCGCATGAACAGCCTTCCATATTAACTACTCCTTTAAGTTTTCATATTTATAAAAAGAATATTATCATTTTATATTATAATTCAATATAAAGTAAAAATTTCAAAATGATAATAATTTTATTATAATGATGCTATAATTAAAAAATAAAAATTTAAGTGGACTATATGAAAAAATATAATATTCAATCTGAAAAATTACCATTTTCAAATGACTTGTTTAATGATTTTAAAAGAGATGAGATTATTTCCGCTGAAACTGGCGATAATCTTCAATCTTTCAGCGAAAAAAAAGAAAAAGTGTGGACTGTTTCTGATCTTGTAAAAAAGATTAATGCGGCGCTTGAAATTGATTTTTACAGGGTAACTATAATGGGTGAGATTTCAAATCTCAAGCAACACACATCCGGACATATATATTTTACATTAAAGGATGCAAAATCCCAGATAAGCGCTGTAATATTTCGCGGAATTGCCCAAAGGCTAAATTTTAATCCTGAAGACGGATTAATGATTGTTTGTTCAGGCGATGTAAATGTCTATCCTGAGCAGGGCAGACTTCAGATAAATATTAAGAGTTGTGAGCCAATGGGTTCGGGAAGGCTTAATATTGAATTTGAAAAATTAAAAAAAAAGCTGGCAACCCAGGGTATTTTTGATGAGGTTCACAAAAAAGCATTGCCTCTTATCCCCAAAAGGGTTTTTTTAATTACCTCACCAACAGGGGCTGCGGTGAGGGATTTTATAAAAACCGCAAGATTCAGATTTCCTTCTGCAAATATGATTCTGATTCCTGCTTCAGTCCAGGGGGAAAGAGCCCCTGTTGAACTTTTGCAGTCATTAAAAAAAGCTGAAAAAATAGCGTATCCTGAGACTGATGTCATAGTATTTATAAGAGGTGGCGGCTCAATTGAAGATTTATGGGCTTTTAATGATGAGAAACTGGCAATGGCGATTTTTTCCTGTAAAACTCCGGTTGTCTCAGGGGTGGGACATGAGGTGGATTTTACAATCTGTGATTTTGTTTCTGATAAAAGGGCTCCCACACCCACAGGAGCTGCGCAGATTATTTTTCCTGAGATGGAAAAGATTGTCAGGCAGGTTAAAAGCATTGATGATTCCCTTAAAAGGATCATGCATTATAAAATTGATATATTACGGCATATTATTCACAAGCTCAGCATTTCTCTTAAAGACCCTGTGATTAAAATTAATGAAATGGGTATGCGTCTTGATGACATTACAAACAGGCTTGAAAATGCGTTTTTTACAAAAATATCCGCTAAAAAAGCTGCTTATGACAGAATTTCAATAAGATTTCAAAAATTTAACCTTTTAATAATATTGGAAAATAACAGGCATAAATTAAAGAGTAGCTTGCAGAATTTGCATCATAGTATGGAGAAAAAATATAATGCCCTAAATAATAATGCAAAATTATTGTTTGTAAAATTAAATGCCGCAAGCCCACTTTTGGCGCTTTCAAAGGGCTACAGCATGGTGTTCAGGGAGTATGATAATGCCCTGGTGAAGAGCTTTAAAGATGTTAAGCCAGGAGAGACGGTTAAAATAGTACCCAAAGAAGGTAGCATTATATGTGAGGTTAAAGAGATAAAACATGAAAAAAGTTAATAAATTTATGTTCTAAGGATGTATGATTCAGATATAAATTATACCTGCCCCAAACGTTAAAACATTCCTTATATGTGAATAAAATCTTATAAATAAATTTTATTTAATAAATTTTAATAAGATATGGCTATAGCATAAAAAGGTTGCTTTATAAAAAAAATTTTTTATAATAAATTAATTACAACAATATATAATTTAGATAATATTAACAGGTTTTTTCGTGAATATAAAGTTTTCGTTCATATTTTTATTGATTTTTTTATTTCTTATTCAGAGTTGCGCTGAGATGAATTTCCTTTCATCCCAGGAAAAAGATGTTCCACCGCAAAAAATTGAGCAAAGTCAAAATGCAACTGAAAAAATTCCCGTTGAACAGAATATTGTTGCCGAAAACAAAGATAATTCGTCTAAAATAGAAGAAATTCCAGAGTCATTGCAAAATATCCCCCCTGAAAATCTTTTAAAGGAAGCAAAATTCTTTAGCGAAATTTCAAAGGAATACTGGGATAAACAAAATTATGAAGGCGCTAAAGAATTGCTTGACAAGGCTTATGCCTATCTTCTTGCCATAAAAAAACAGGAAGATAAAGACTTTAACAAGGAAATAGACGAGCTTAGACTTACCATATCAAAAAGAATTCAGGAACTCCACGCAGTGCAGCAAAAAAAAGTAACCGGAATCAGATCTGAAATTCCTCTTATAAAAAATGAAATAGTTGAAAGGGAACTCAGGTCTTTTCAGGGGTCTGAAAGGGATTTTTTTCTGAAATCTTATCAAAGATCAAGAAAATATATGTTTGATATAGAAAAATCATTCAGAGAAGAAGGACTTCCTGAAGAGCTTGCATGGCTTCCTTTGATAGAAAGCGGTTTTAATACAAAAGCCCTTTCTCCTGCCAGGGCATTGGGCTTGTGGCAATTTATCCCGTCAACAGGGGCAAGATTTGGTCTTTCAAGGGATAAATGGGTGGATGAAAGAATGGATCCTGAAAAATCAACTAAGGCAGCGATAGCCTATCTTAAAGGACTTCATAATATTTTTGGCGACTGGACAACTGCGCTTGCGGCATATAATTGCGGAGAAGGTCTGGTGCTGCGGACAATAAGAGACCAAAAAATTAATTATCTTGACAACTTCTGGGATCTTTACCAAAGGCTTCCCGAACAAACCGCACGATATGTCCCCCGTTTTCTTGCAGTGATACATATATTAAAAAATCCTGAGAAATATGGTTTTAATTTTGATGAATTTGAAGGATGCGCTGTAGTAGAAACTGAAAAGGTTGTTGTGGACAGATCAATACATTTGAGATCTCTTGCCGATAAGTTAAAGATACCATATCAGGAACTTGCTGAACTTAACCCTGAATTAAAGCTACAGATCACACCAGATAAGCCATATGAGCTGAGAGTGCCAGCCTCTGAAGCTGAGGAGTGCAAGCTTTGTTTGTCTCAGATTGGATCATCTCTTGATTATGTGGAAAGGCTTTCTCATATAGACATAGAAGATTCCAAGGGAAATAAAAAAAATAAAAAAGGTGATAAAAGTATCTCTGTTTCAAATAAAACAGAAAGTAAGACATCTAATCCAAAGAAAGATATTAATGCAGCCCATCCTGATCCCAAAAAAGTTTCAATTAATACCCCTGTTTCCAATAAAGCGTCTAATATTACCCCTGAAACAAAAAAAGTCCTGGATACACCTTCAAAAACATCCAAAAGCCAGACGCATAAAGTCCTGAAAGGCGATACTCTTTATAGCATAGCCAAAAAAAATAATGTCACAGTAGAAGAAATAATGCGTCATAATAAATTGAAATCACCAAAAGTCCTGCGTGACGGTATGGTTTTACAAATTCCCTGATTCTTTACTTATATTTATTTTAATCAATGAAAATCTTTGCAGTTAGTCTTGGATGCCCAAAAAATGGGATTGATACTGAAGTTGCCATTGCCTCAATTAAAAAAGCATTTCACAGCATTGAAATTGTTCCTGACCCACAAAAAGCTCAAATTATTCTCATAAATACCTGTGGTTTTATCCAAAGCGCTGTGTCAGAATCAATAGAAACCATATTAACTCTGGCAAAAAACAAAAAAAAATCCCAGAAGATTGTTGTGATAGGCTGTATGGTGGAAAGGTATCCTGTGGCGGAACTTATAAAAGAGCTTCCGGAGGTTGATTTGTTTTTAGGCACAAATATTTATGAATCTGTGGGGCGTGAAATTAAACAAAATTTATTCAGCCATTCATTAGACATAATTGATAGCAGCACAGATTCTCAGGAAAGATTTTTTAATTCAGTAACTCCGCTCTGGAGGGCATATATAAAGATCTCAGAAGGGTGCTCAAATACATGCTCGTATTGTCTTATACCTAAGTTAAGGGGCAGGCAGAATTCCATTTCTCCTGAAAAAATTCTTTCTGAAATTAAAGAATTACAAAAAAATAATGTAAAAGAAATAACCCTTGTGGCGCAGGATTTAACCGCCTATCAATATAATAACATCAATATTGAAGGACTTCTGGAGAAAATAGTTCAAAACAGCAATATTTCCTGGATAAGGCTTTTATACCTGCATCCCCAAAGATTATCACGGGAACTTATAAATATAATAAAAAATAACAGAAATATTTGTCCTTACTTTGATATACCTATCCAGCATGCGAGCAATAAGATATTGCGCCTAATGGCAAGAAGATATAAACAGGAAAACTTAAGAGAACTTTTTGCCCATATAAGAGATGTCTTGCCTGAGGCTTCAATAAGAACAACAGTAATAACCGGCTTTCCCGGTGAGACGCTTGATGACTTTGAAATACTTAAAGAGTTTATTTCTGAAATTGGTTTTGACCATCTTGGAGCCTTTACATATTCAGATGAGGAAGAAGCGCCTGCCTGCAACTTAAAGGATAAAGTCCCTGAAAAAGTCGCTTTACAAAGAAAAAAAGACATAATTAGGATACAGAAATCTATCTCAAAAAAAAGATTAAAACGCTGGAAAGACAAGACTGTTGATGTGCTTATTGAAGGGATAAGTCAGGAATCCGAACTTCTCTATTACGGAAGGACAATGCATCAGGCGCCTGATATTGATGGGGTGGTGTATCTGAGCGGTGAAATTAAAAAATTGGGAGAAATTATCCCTGTCAGGATTAATGATACGCATATTTATGATATGGCAGGAGAAACAGAACAAAAATTTTAAAATTTTTGAAGGGTTACAAGGGGAAACTATTTATAAAAAGTTTCCTTTGAGAATTAATCAGACATCACTTTACTTTTTTTCTTCTTCCTCAGCGCATTTATATTTTGATTCCATAATTTTATTCATTAAATTATCCACATTATCCTTTAGCTGGTCAAACTGGTCGGTTCTGAATAAATTCAGATATTTACTAAACATCAGCACAGAGTCATTATAATTTTTTCTTTCGTTTTTATCCTTTTCAGGGATATTTTTATCCATGCACAAGAGATTTTTTTCAATAATATCAAATTTAGGACTGTAATTATCCTTAAATTGTCTCTTGTGTTCTATGCTTCTGTTCTTTGCAAGTCTGGCATATTTTTCAGACTTTATGGCATAATAAATTGCCTTTTTATAAAATCTGTCTTTTGCATATTTATAGGCTATTTCATTACATTTTAGGGCTTTTTCATATTCATCAGGAGAGTAAACCGTTGCCATATTGTTATAAGCGTCTTCAATCTCCTGTTTGGTTTTAGCCTTTTGTTCAATCCATGCATTATAAATTTTTACAGCAGGGGATTTTTCCCGCAAGTAATTATATGTTTCTTCTGCCTTTTCTTTAATATTTTCAAGTTTATCGCCAAAAGGCAGGCTCATCCCGTATAAATCAGGATGAATAAAAAAAAACGAGATAAATAAAAATAAATAAAAAAAACTATTCATTTTACATTTGGGTTGTTATATGATCTTTAATCCATTTTTCATCAATCCACTCCATTGGTGTGACAAAGTGTCCATTCAGCATCATTGCAAAATGCAGGTGATCGCCCACCGCAAGACCTGTTGTGCCTGTATTTCCAAGGATATCACCCTTTTTAAGCCTGTCACCTTTATTCACTTTTATAGAACTTAAATGAGAATATGAGCTAAATAGGCCCATGCCGTGGTCTAAAACAACAGTTTCGCCATAAATGCCAAGGTATCCTGTAAAAACAACTATCCCGTTATTAGCGGCAGGAACAGGGGCATTCTGGTTTGAAGCAAGGTCAATTCCAAGATGCAGGGTATAATCAACTTTATCCTTGCCATAAATGTAGGTTCGCTGATCGCCAAATAAAGCCTTGTAGGATGAGTTGGGCAGTAAGATAAATTTATCCTGCCAGAGTATTTCCTTAGAAGAATTTTTTGATAAGGTCAGAAGCGCATTATCGTTTTGGGGTCTTAATTCACTGTTTATTTTCTGGAATATTTCCAAAGGGGTGGAGCCTTTGAGTTCAGGATGTTTAATGTAAAGTTTGGATGAAAGTGTATTAAGAAGGTTTTCACTAAGATTAATGATGTCCTTCTTAAAATTTCTTCTTTTAATAAAAACACGGTGAGGAATGGTTGTTTTATTGCCGGCTTTATCTTCAACCTCAATAAATATCTCCTGCGGCACAGGTTCTCCGATAGGCAGGGCAAAAAGGGATATGTAATTGTTTTTGCCTTTTTGAGGATTAGGATAAAGTGCAAACAAGCTGTCTCCGGATTTTACTGAACCACTTTTAATAGGTTCACTTACCTCAAAAGAGATCAGTCCTGAACCAGCCTGCCATAAATAAAGGGGTTTGGAATTGGGGCTTATTCTGGGCGGCATTAAATCAATTGAAATTTTCTGGTTGATTTCATTTAAGTTGCCGTTGCCATTATTTTTCCATGCAAAATCCCATGCCTTTATTAAAAGAGTCGCATTTCCGTCTTTAAGTCCCGCTTCTTTTATGCTTAAAGGTATATTTATGTTTTCATCATATATATCAGAGCCTTTTCTCCAGCTTTTTCTTTGATAGGCTTTTTCAAAAAGGGGGAAGTCTTTTTCGTGCTGTCTGATTTTTATTGATATTTTTTTGAGACCCGTTTCTTTCTCATTAACAGCACAGGAAAAGTTATATTTTTCCCCTATGCTTTCGGGTAAATTTGTAATTTTTATTTCAGGGGTATTTCCTTCAAAGAAAAAAAACATTTCATAAACTATGAAGCCAATAACCACTATAAGAGATAAAAAAAATGTATAGATTAAAGATTTAGTCAGCATTTTTCCTCCTTAAATCAACAGAATTAATAAAATTCATGGCAAATTGTTCTCCTTTTTCCAGATAAAGCAGTATTCCTTTTGATGAGATATCTGTTACTTCTTTGACAATATCTGTTTCTTCCCTGCTAAATTGTGACAAGACCCATCTGTCCACGGGGAATTTATCAGCAGGCTTGCCAATTCCAGCCTTAAGCCTTAAAAAATTTTTTGTTCCAATCTGGGAGATTACAGAGCGTATCCCGTTATGTCCGCCTGCTCCTCCGTTTAATGCAAGTTTAACCTTGCCAAGGTCAATATCAAGGTCATCATGAACAATCAAAAAATTTTCAGGGATAATTTTATAATAATTCATGACTTTTTGAACAGGAATGCCGCTTTTGTTCATATAAGACTGAGGCTCAATAAGGAAGATTTTTTTGCCTGCATGCCTTGTTGTTGCTATTAAATAATCACCTTCACCTTTTTTCAGGGAAACATCCATTTTTTGGGAGATATCTTCAATTATTAAAAATCCAAGGTTATGTCTGGTGTTTTTATATTCATTTCCGGGATTGCCTAACCCGCAAATAAGAAAACAAGATTCATTCATATTTTTTTATATTATCTTGAAAAACAAAAATGGGAAAAAGAATTATTGAAAAGGGTCTTTATCCTTTTTGTCAACAGGGTCAAACCAACTCATTATTTCGTTATCTTCAATATCATCAAGCGCATTTTTTAAGACTTTTTTTTCAGCAATTTCTGAATTAGCAAGTGGAGCTGCCTTTTCTTCTGAAACCAGCGCTTCAGGTTCTTCCAAAGGATTGTCAATTTCATTGACAGAAGGATCAATTTGAGGTTTTTCTTCACTTTTTATATTTTTATTTTTATCTGAAAATCTATCAGGTTTGGATGACTTATTAATATCTGAAAAATCAAGGATATCACCAGTCCCAAAATCTTTTTCTTCCTGTATAAGCATCCTGTTAAACCATTCAAGCGTGGATCTTAGTCTGAAAAGATTTTCTTCCCTCAGGCGTTTAAGCTCAGTTAATCTTGTTTCCATGTTTATTAGCCTGCGGTTTGAATCTCTCATGAGCTTTTCTGCATCTTGCTTGGCATTTTTTAAAATGGATTCATATTCTTTTTTTGCGTCAATTATCAATGTTTCTGCCTCAAGCTTCGAGCGTTGAAGGATAAAATCAGCTTCTTTTTCAGCCTGACCTTTGAGATCATCAGAAAATTTCTGGGCTGTGACAAGCGCGTTCATAAGCTCAGCTTCTTTCCTAATATATGCTTCTATCTGTGCCTTTTGAGCCATAACCCTGCTTTTTAGCAAGTTGTTTTCCTTTATTAAAGACGATAGATATGAGGCGACATACTCAAGAAATTCTCTCACTTCCGATGGGTCATATCCGTTTAATTTTTTCTTGAATTCTTTTTCAAGAATATCATTAGGAGAAATAGTTGACATAAAATTTAGAGCCTCCGGGCTAATTCAAACAAAGAATTAACAAGAAATGTCTTTAGAAAAATTATAATAAACAAAACTATCATGGGGGTAATATCAATTGCCCCGAACCTCAGGGGAAAAATACGCTGAACCCTGTAAAAAACAGGATCAGTGATATTATATAAAGTTCTGACAATGGGGTTATACGGGTCTGGATTTACCCATGAAATCAAAGATCTTATGATTATGATCCACATAAAAACTGTAAGGATTATATCTAAAAGCTGGGCAATTGCCGAAATAAAGTTTGCTAACAAAAACACCTTTTTGCTCCGTATAAGATTTTACTATTTTAATTTAACACTTAAATTGGAAAATTTCAAACAACATAACATCTTTTTAAAAAAATTATTATGCTTATGTTTTTTTTCTTTCCATAATAACCAAAAATCTCTGTAAACCAACAACCGGAGCTGTCACCTCATTAATACTGATTTCCCACCCGTTATCAATGAGTTTTTTTTCATATTTTTCCAGTTCTTCGGATACGCCTTTTCCCTTCATTAGTATCATCCTCCCTGTTGGACTTAGATAAGCCTCGCTGATTTCCATCAGATATTGCATATCTCCCACTGCCTGTGATATTATTGTATCAAAGGGATAATACTGTGAAACCTGAGGATTTTTTTGATTTTTTTCTATTCTTCCGTGAATTGCAGTTATTTCTGAAAGTTTTAATGAATTAATGATAAATTGAAGGAAAGACACCTTTTTTCTCACTGCATCGAGGAGAAAAAGTTTATATTCAGGGCATAAAATCTTGATTAAAAGCCCTGGAACTCCCGCGCCTGTGCCTACATCAAGGATTTTTTCCCCCCTTAAAAAAGCAAGCGAGGTTATTGTATCAGGAAGATGCTTATTAACAGCGTCATTAAAGGTCAATGTTGCGGTAAGATTTATATTTTTATTCCATTTAATAAGATTATCAAAATAAAAATAAAGATTTGATAGTATCTCTGTATTATATGATAATTTTGCCTCTTTAAGGATGTTTTCAATAAGCTTGAGATTTATTGGGTTGATATTCATTTATTGGTGAAATTCAATTACCCGTTCATATCCGCTGGCTGATATTGCTGTGTAAAATTTCCAAAAAGTGAATATTTTTTTACAAATGTAAGTGTCACAACCCCTGTTGGACCGTTTCTCTGTTTTTCTATGATAATTTCAGCTTTGCCCCGGTTTGGATTGTCTTCAGCCTTATTATAGACCTCATCCCGGTATATAAAGGCTATGACATCAGCGTCCTGCTCAATCGCGCCGGATTCCCTTATGTCTGACATCTGGGGTCTTTTGGAGCCAGGTCTGTCCTCAACTTTTCTGTTAAGCTGGGAAAGGGCTATCACCGGGATGTCAAGTTCCTTTGCCATTGCCTTTAATGACCTTGATATTTCAGATATTTCACGCTCCCTTGATTCCCCAAAACCTCTTGAGCCGCGCATGAGCTGCAAATAGTCTATGATAACAAGACCAATATTATGCTCCATTTTAAGTCTTCTTGCTTTGGCCTTTATTTCAAGCACTGTCTGGGCAGGTTTGTCGTCAATAAAAAGCCTTGCCTTGGACATGCTGTTTGCAGCTTCAACAATCTTCATAAAATCATGCTCTGTGATAAAGCCTGTCCTTAAACCCTGAGCGTCAATTTTTGCCTCAGAGCTTAACATCCTCATGGCAAGCTGGCGTCTTGGCATCTCAAGGGAAAAGACCGCGACTGGAATATTGTGTCTTATTGCGGTATTCTGGGCGATATTTAATGCAAAGGCTGTTTTACCCATTGAAGGCCTGCCTGCCACTATTATCAAATCAGAACGCTGAAGTCCTGCGGTAATGTTGTCAAGGTCTGTAAAGCCTGTGGGAACACCTGTTATAAGCTCTTTCTTTGAGTATAATTTTTCAAGGTCTTTGACAGTGTCTTTAAGAATTGACCTTATATCAACATAATTCTGATCAATCTGTGTCTGGGAAATTTCGTAGATGAGTTTTTCGGATTTTTCAAGGATTTCATTTACATCGTCCATTTCATCATAACAGCTTGATGCAATTGACGTGGATGCATCTATAAGCCTTCGTAAAACTGATTTATTTTTTACAATATGGGCATAGTGGTGGACATTAGAAGCCATTGGCACTGCCTCGGAAAGCTCCGCAAGATATGCGACACCGCCGACATTCTGGATGATGCCTTTTTTCAGGAGATAGTCATGTAATTTTATGAGATCATATGGCTCGTTATTTTCAAATAGTTCAATAATAGCCCTGTATATTATTTTATGGCTTTCCTGATAGAAATCATCAGGTAGTATTATCTCAAAAACCTTGAAAAGCGCCTGAGGATCAAGAAAAATACCCCCCAAAACACTTTTTTCTGCCTCAATGTTATGGGGAGGCACCTTAAAATTATATAAATTTGTAGTTTTCTTTGCGCTTGCTTCGTGCATTATGCGTTTTTAGGAACAACGCTTAAAAATACCTTTGCTGTAACGTCGCTATGAAGCCTTATGTCAATCACGTAATCACCTATTGTCTTAATTGGCTCAGAAAGCTCTATTTTTTTCCTGTCAATCTCATACCCTTTTTCAGCGATTGCTTTTTCAATGTCCATCGTGGTGACTGAACCGAAAAGTTTTCCTTCTTCACCCACAAGCATTTGGATTTCAAGCTTGATTTCACCAAGTTTTGAAGCTAATGCATCAAATTCATTTTTAAGGGTCGCTGCCCTTGTAAGAATTCTTTTTCTCTGGCCTTCAAGAAGCTTTAAGTTTTTTTTGTCTGCGTGAATTGCTAATTGCTTGGGAATAAGGTAATTTCTGGCGTATCCGTCCGCAACTTTAATTACATCACCGGCTTTGCCAAGTGATTTAATTGATTCTCTTAAAATAATTTCCATTTAACACTCCTTTATCTTTACAAAATTTAATTACTGATTTGTTCTTTTTTTTGGGTAAACCTGTTTCTCCATTCAAGCCATATATCAGACATTCCTATCACAGAAAGGAAAAAAAGACCATACCATTGCAAGCACATAAGAAAATAGAAAACAACCCTTACCCAGTAAGGAAAATCCATTGCGCTGAATATATAATTTATCACGGAACATCCCTGTATCAAATACAAAAAAGCCATAATAAAAATCATATTTTCTCCCGCTGACTTATATGGGTCTTCCAAAATAAAAGCAAATATTCCAGCAGCTATAAAAAACCATACAAGATGTTCTGGTAACTGCCATTTGCTAAACTGTGGTTGAAAAATTTCAATGCCTTTTTTAATGGATAAAAATCTTGCGATTATTATATTGAATAAGACCGTGATTATTATTCCAAAAGCCATAAGGGCAGGAAAAAAACGCGCTATATATTCCTTTAATTTTTTGAATAAAACATCTATTTTTATTTTTTCTTCAGCTTTAAGATTTGGCTGCTGCTTTTTAAGTATCTCTTCAACTTCCTGCTGGGTTTTTTCAATATTTTTCTGGAAAGTTATGTTTTCATCTGTAAAAAGAGCAAGAGATAGTATAAAAACAACTGCCAGAATCAAAATTCCTCCAAGAAATGTCTTAACTCCGTCTATGTCATATTTAGACATAATTACAAGAAAAAAAGACAAAATCGAGGCCTCTGTTATTGAAAGTATTGCCCCTGGAAGTCCTGCAAGAAGAAAAAAAGCAGTTGAAAGGCATACAGCGCCAAATAATATTGTCAAAGAACCGGCAAGATTAATACCTATATTTAAGTAGGTTATAAAACCCGGAATAAAATAAAGTAAAATAGGTCCGCCAAAACCTGTCAGCAATGTTAAAATCAGGCAGAAAAAAAATGTTTTAAGCTTAATGGACAGCATTTTATGACTCCTGTCCTCTATATAAATTTAGACGGTATGTCCTGATGTAAATGGTATCAAAGCCATTGTTCTTGCGATTTTTATGGCGCTTGTAAGCTTTCTCTGATGAGTGGCGCAAGTGCCTGTTATTCTTCTTGCAAGAATCTTACCTGCTTCAGTGGTAAATTGTCTTAAAAGACCTATGTCTTTATAATCAATATCGATGTTTTTATCTACACAAAACTTGCAAACTTTTTTTCTTACATAGATCTTTCTTTTTGGTCCGCCGCCCTGTCCGCTTCCTGACTGGGGATTTTGTGACATGCCCTGTGGCGATTGATGACTTCCGTGACTTCCATGGCTTCCGTTCATAATATAAATCTCCTTAAATTTTAAAAATTATTTTATAGCAGCCCTTTTTTCACTAATATCAAGGCGCTCTGCTTTTTTGATATTAATATGCCTTAAAACCCTCTCGTCAAGCCTCATTTCCCTTGATAATTCCTTGATTAAATCAGGTGGGGAAATATGCTCCAAAAGAACATAATATCCCTGGCTTTTTTTGTTGATTCTGTAAGAAAGTCTTTGTAAAGGCCATGGGTCAAATTTAAGGATTTCCACATTATTTTTTTCAAGGAAATCTTTGTATTTTTGGTTTACCTGTTCTCTTTCATTTTCTGAAAGATCAGGACTCAGGATGTAAAGTGTTTCGTAGAAATGTTTTACCATTAATTATGGCTCCTTTCGGTCTTTATTTATTTTGGCGCCCAGAGGGCGCAAGGAGTAAAATTTGATATAATACAAAAAAACAAAAAAAAAGTCAATATTTTTTTACAGATTAAATAAAGATGAAGTAAAAAAAATGAAATTTATTTTGAAAGAAGCCTTGGATTCATGAAAAGTTTGATATATCCATCAGAATTTACAAGGGCAAGAAGTTTTTTTGCTTTTTTAGATATGTCAATCATATGTTTGGCGCCTTCTGATTTTCCATCCCAGAAGCATATAATAAAGTCACATGCCTTTAAAAGAACTTCATTTCTTAACATTGTTGCCTTTGGTCCGTGATTTTCCCATTCTGACGGCACTAATCTACGTTCATAGCCGTTTTTTTCTGCATATTCCTCGCCAAGCCTGTCAGCTCCAGGGGCATTTCCCGAAAGAATTATATCGCCTTCAACAAGAATATTATCAAGAACAGCAGAGACAAGGTCAAAAGAATCTATGCTTCTTGAGCCACTCACAGCTATTTTTGCCAATTTAAAAATCTCCTTTTTTTATGAAATACAAGATAATTATTCCATTATTTCAGCGTTTTCCCTGATTATCTCCCTGACATTATCAAGCACAAAAAATAGGTCCTGAATGGTTACATTTTGGTGAATTTCACAGAATTTATCTATGGTTTCAATGACATTTTCCGTAAGTTCTTCGAATTCTTCAATAGAAAGGTTTATCACAGGCTCCTGGGCAATAAGTTTATCCAGATCAATGTTATAATATTTAATAAGTTCCTGTTTTATGGTTTCAAGCCGCTTTGCCTGCCACTTTTGGGATTTCATTGCGTCGGAAATATCTATAACTTTTTTCATATGTTTTTAGTGGGAGATTTTTTTTAAAATTTTTCAAAATTATATTTAATTTTATTTTAGCCGATATAAAGATTTTTACAATAAAATACTTTATTGCCACATAAAATTAACAAATGTCTTAATTTGGCGTGTTGAGTTTAATTTTACGTTTAATTAAAAAAGGAATTTCTCTTGTTCTTATTTGAATCCTTATTTAAATAAAATTAAAATTTTTTAAATACTATAAAATCCCCTCTCAGCTTAAATCTTAACCACATCACCTTAACCCCTTAAAAAAATTCTTCCTGAACTTTCTAATGTCACTAACCTCAATAAAGTCAATATTATCAGGTATCACAGTATTTTTTAAAGGCTCATCACATTTTTTGCATAAATTAAAAAAAGGATTTTGCTTCAAAAATTTCCCCTTTTCCCTTTGTATAACATCCCATCCATGTTTAATATTTTCAATTTCTGTTTCACCTGTGAGGTCATGGCAACATGCCAGGACTTGACCCTGCCAGTCAATAAATGTATGGAATTTGTAAAGAGAACATTGATGATTATTTATTTTTTCAACATTTTCAGGAGAATATATCGTTGAATCCCTTAAATTCCCGCCCCTTGAATGACATTTCGCCATAAAAGCATTGACTTTTTTTGATTTCCAGAAATTTATAAAACTTATACTCTCATCACTGTTAAGACCAGTTAATATCCCGCTAATCCTTATCCCAATCTTATTTCTTGCTTTTTCAACAAGTATTTTAGTAAGTTCAAGCGCATCTTCCAGAGAAATCCCTGGACACAAACATTCAAACACATCTTTTCTCAGGCTCGGAAAGGATATTAAAACAGAATTGGGTTTTGCATTTATTATCCGTTCTATATGTTCATTATTTAGTGATGTGGGATTTATGACCATTCCAACATCAATATCATGGTCTTTGGCAAGCATTATAAATCTGTCATAATCAGGATGCAAAAGTGGATCTCCCATTCCGCTAAAAGTTATAAGGGGTTTCCATGCTTTAAGCGCCTCAACAAGAATTTCAAAAACATCATCACTTATTGCGCCGAAGGGTCTTTTTATCTTTTCCCTGGGGCACATCCTGCAGGCATTATGGCAAATATTGGTTAATTCAACATCAAAGGACAGGGGAATTATGCGGTTCATTTATCTTTTTTTTTAATAATCCTGTATGTTAATCCTGCATGTCTTATTAATCCCTTTAATCTTGTTCAAGACAGATACAATCCCTTGCTTCTTTTACCATTTCAAGCCATTTATAACCATAACGACCATCCGGCTCAAGATAATGGCCCTCGCTCCATTCGTTTAATGAGGCAATGGACACAAAGGGAAATTTCGGATTATTGGTTAAACTAAACTTTATTGCCTGAGCTAAAAAATCCCTGAATAACTCCGGCGTATTATTTACAACAACAGGCCACCAGGGATATCTTTTTGGTGTATTTTTTATATTTGTTACGCCCCTTGGCGTTGCATCCCAACCCGGAGATACAGAGGGAAAATAAGAAAGACCGGTTAATCCGTGGAATAACTGCCATTCACTGCTTCTTTTGTCAATTAGTTCGCTGTAGTCCTGCAAATAATCACCTTTCCAGTCAGGAAGAAAAACATAGTGGCTCACGCTGTCAAAAAAGCTTTTATATTGTCCGCAATATTCAGGGGCAGGATTTATCGCCATAATGTGAATATCAGGGAATCCAACCTCAACCATGTATTTTCGTATCTTTTCCCTTAATCCTGAAAGAAATTCCGCTGGTATCTGTCTCAAAAAAAAGGCGCTGTCAAATATTGAAAACAAGGGCTTTCCATTAATCTTAAAATAATTCGTCCTTAAAAAATATTTTTCAGTCACAAATTTTATCAAATTAAAAAAATCTTCTGGGTCAGTATATACAAGCCTTGACGACTCTATCACCTCTGTTGGTTTTAATTTTATGGGCAAAACTCCCCTTGGCATCCTGTTAGCCCACATAATAGCAAAGGAAAAATTTTTATATTGTTTTTCTCCAAGAAAACCTTCATCAAGCGCCTTTTCAAATATTTTTTTGCCCCTTGACCAGAAAAAACCGTATATCATCAAGTCAATGCCATAATTTATGCATAATTCCTTCTGAAATGTTGCGGTTTCAGGCTTGGAGTCGTCATATAGGGGAAAGCCCGGAATTTTAGGCTGTAAATGTCCTTCAAATCTGGGTTTGGCATTTATAACAATGTCCCATTCGCTCCAGCCTTTTGGGAAGTTTTTATCCCTTTCAGGACATGAATGCCAGCCCGGATATACATAAACTGATATTATTGGATTTTTAGACATAAAGGGTATTATTTTTTGCCGGCAGTTATCCACAAAAAGACCTCGCCGCCAATATCACGATAATCTTTGGATATTATCTCAAATCCCGTTTTTTCAAGGCTTTTATACAATTTTTCAGGGGTTGTGTGGCTGTAATGAAGTCTTTGCCCCATAAACTCCTTGCAGCCGTCAAATTCATCATAACCAGTGTAGTCTTTTGTCGCATATGTGAAAAGTAATTTTCCATGAGGTTTAAGCCATCTGAAACATTTCATAAAAAGATTTTTATGCTCCTTTACAGGCAGATGAAAAAGGCTGTAAATGGCTATTATCGCATTAAATTCATTATCATTAAATTCTGCGTTTCGCATATCGCTATAAATAGTATGCATCTCAGGGCAATATCTTGATGCCATTTTAAGCATTTCCCTTGAAAAATCCACGCCAACAACCTGCCATCCTTTATCAATAAACATCCGTGAAAAAGGCTCCCCTGCCCCGCAACCCAAATCAAGCAGTCGGCCTTGTGATAATTCCAAAATTTTAAAAAAATCATTAAAAATATGTGTCATATCAAAAAGCCCCCTGTTTTTTTCATAAATCAGGGCAAATCTATCGTATATTTCATAAAGCGCTGCCATACCTGCCTCTTATAATAAATATTTAAACTTGCTTAATTATTTCATATCTGTATAATATGGTAATAACTGATATAATAGGGAAAAATTTTAGGAGAAAAAGTTTCCTTATATAATTATTCAGAAAATACCATAAATACCATATTTAAATCGCTTATTATAACATATATTAATTTTTCATGATAAAAAGAAATTTTATATTTTTTATTGCTCTGGTTCTTTTGTTCTTGGTTTTTGAAGACACAGCCTGGCTTATGCCTCAAAAAGACGAATCAAACAACACGGCTGTCTCAAACGGGCAAAATCCTTCCCTGGAAATTACTGAGATACTTCAAAACAGATATGCCACGATTAAGGAAATCAGTTCAGATTTTACACAGGAAACTTATCAACCAGGGCAAATTCATCCAATTAAGGCATCAGGCAAGGTTTATTTCAAAAGAAGCGAAAAAATGCGCTGGGAATATGCAAAGCCTGAAAAACAGATAATTGTAACTGTTGGCGAAAGTGTTTATCTTTACGAAGAAGAGGCAAAACAGGTTATTGTGTATCCCAAAAACAAATTTTTTTCCAGCGAAATCACAAGGGTATTTTTTATTGGCAGGGGTGAACTTACAAAACATTTTGTCATATCATCTCTGGACAATGAAGAAGATAACATACACTTTCCCAAAGACAGGACTATAAAACTTACTCCCAAAAACCATAGGGATGATTCAGGCATTAAATATCTTGTGTTAAGCCTTGAAGAAAAAGCGCATTTTGTAAAATCAATAAGAATAGTTGATAAACTTGATGTTAAAACCAATATTTTTTTTGAGAATATCAATATAAATCAAGACATTAAGAACGATTTATTTGATTTTACGCCGCCAAATGACGTGACTTTTTTTTATTATCAATAAAAATGCATAAAAAAATGGAAAACATAAAAAAACTACAGGATGAAGTAAGAGCTGTTGCAAAGGAAAAAAATGCAATAATCCTTGCCCATAATTATCAGGTTCCTGAGATTCAGGATGTTGCGCATTTAACAGGGGATTCCCTTGAATTAAGCATAAAGGCATCAAAGACAGATGCTGACATGATTGTTTTTTGCGGTGTAAGGTTTATGGCAGAGACTGCATCTGTTATCTGCCCCGACAAAAAAGTTATTCTTCCTGTTCCGGATGCAGGATGTGAAATGGCTGACATGATAAATCCAGAAAAGTTGCAGGATTTTAAGGATAAACACCCGGGTGTTCCTGTTGTTACTTATATTAATTCCACCGCTGATGTAAAGGCCTTAAGCGATATATGCTGCACGTCTGCAAATGCCGTAAGTGTTGTGAAACATATAAGGACTCCTGAAATCATAATGACCCCGGATAAAAATCTTGCCCTCTGGACACAAAGGCATACTGCACAGAAGATATACATATATTCAGGCTTCTGCCCCATTCATGACAATGTCAGAACCGAATCAATAATCACAGCCAAAAAAAGATACCCACAGGCTGTGATACTTGCGCACCCTGAATGTCCTCCATATATTCTTGATATTGCCCATGCTGTGAAAAGCACCAGCGGCATGCTTGAGTTTGCAAAAAATTCCAAAGAAAAGGAATTTATTATTGTTACGGAGTCAGGACTAATACATACATTAAAAAAACAAAATCCCGAAAAGATTTTTCATGGGATAGAGCCTGAGATGCTTTGTGAGAATATGAAAAAAACAACCCTTGGAAATCTTTTGATTGCGTTAAAAAAAGAAGAAAATATCATAAAAGTCGCGGAAGATATAAGAAAAAAGGCTTATATCGCCGTTAAAAGGATGATAGATGTGCCAAGAGACTAATTATAAAAAAATTATTTATTTTTTGTAACCCAGTATTTACAATGGTGTAACCTTTTTGTAAATTGAAACTTATAAGCTAAACCATATTAAATGTCTAATTCTTATTTTCATTATTAAATTGACGGAAAAAATTTACACGAACAATTCTAATTTTTCTTACTTAAACGAAAGTTTTCAGGCTTTTACACCATTCTTTTTACTCCATTTCCTCCCAAACCTTTTAAATATCACCCCCTCAATTTTTTCAGGAGAATTTCTTTATGATTAAGACAGAAAAAAATAAAAAATTAAAAGTGGATCTCCATGTCCATTCAAGATTTTCCAATCAGCCTTCCCAATGGATTTTAAGAAAAATGGGATTCAGTGAGAGTTACACAGACCCTTTTCAGATCTACGGTGTCTCCAAGAAAAACGGAATGGATCTGATTACAATCGCAGACCATGACACCATAGACGGTGTGCTATCAATAGCCCACCTTCCCGATACTTTTATAAGTGAGGAGATAACTACTTTTTTCCCTGAAGACAGCTGCAAAATTCATGTTCTTGCCTTTAATATTAATGAAGCGCAACACCTTGAAATACAAAAAGTACGACCAAATGTCTATGAGCTTGTTGATTATCTTATTTCTGCAAATATAGCCCATTCCCTTGCGCACCCCATTTATTCAAGCAATAACAGACTTTCTGTCACAACATTTGAAAAAATGCTTTTGCTCTTTAAAAATCTTGAGCTTAACGGCGCAAGAAGCGATATACCTAACAGGGCATTAAGACTAATTGTTGCGCATCTTGAAAAATCCCATATTGATGCAATGGCAAACCGTCACGGCTTTTACCCAAAATATGACGAACCGTGGAAAAAAGGTATTACCGGCGGCTCTGATGACCACAGCGGGTTAAATATAAACAGGACATATACGCTTTTCGATGGTAAAAAAAACGTCGAATCCCTGATAAATTCGTTAAATAACCAGCAAACAGATGTTGTAAACCTCCCGCCAAACCCAAGAACCTTTGCATTAAATCTTTACGGAATAGGATGGCAGTACTACAAACAGAAATTAAATCTTGAAGACTTTATTGATAAAGACATCCTTTTAACCTTTATAGAAAGGGTATTGCAGCTCGAACCTAAACTTGGAACTGGCATGTGGTCAAAGATATATAATATCTATGCCAAGGTAAATGCAAAAAGAAGCGCTAAAAAGTTAAAGACTTCTGTTCATGGGTCATTATTAAAACAGGCCCATAAAGTTGTTCAGGCAGAACCACTATTTAAAAAAATTGCCTGCAAAGACAAAGTTGATGAATTTGACAGGGAACAGGTGCTTTTTGATTTTGCAAAAAGCATGTCAAACTCCATGATTTGTGATTTGTCAGCCTCTGTTTTAGGCAATCAGCCTCACAAAATGAATTTCCTTCATCTTTTTCAGGGCATTACATCCGCAGGCTCCCTTCACACCCTTATGACACCCTACTTTGTTTCCTATAAATTGTTTGCAAGGGACAGGGTCTTTTCCAATAACATTCTTGAACATATCTTTAAGGATGAACGTCTTCCCGAAGGTCTTCCGCTAAACACCTGCCTTAATATCGCACAGTTTACAGACACAATTTCCGATATAAACGGTGTTGCCCTTACCCTGAAACAACGGTTAAATCTTGCCCTTAAAAGCAAAAAATCCCTAAACCTTATCTGTTGTGAGGAAAATCAGGAAGAAGCAGACGGCGTAAAATGCTTTACTCCCCTCACAACGTTCAAAATTCCTGAATATAACATCCAGTCTATCAATATCCCACCCTTTCTTGAAATGCTTGATTATTGTTACCAGAAAGGCTTTACCCAGATACACGTTGATACCCCTGGACCTGTGGGGCTAGCAGGTCTTGGCATAGCACGCCTTCTCGATCTTCCGTGTTATGGAACATATCATACTGCCTTTCCACAATACGCAAGGGATTTAACTGCTGATCCCATCCTTGAATCCGCTGTATGGCAATACATGGTCTGGTTCTATAATATGATGGACGCTATTTTTGTGCCCTCCCAAAGCACTGCTGATGATATTATTGCCCAGGGTGTAAAAAAGGAAAAAATCATTATTACAAAAAGAGGCATTGACATCACTAAATTCAATCCCTCAAAGAGAAACGGCTATCTCCAGAAAAAACACCATATTAAAAGCGGCGTAAATTTCCTTTATGTGGGAAGGGTTTCAAAGGAAAAAAATCTTGAGATATTAAAAGATGCCTTTATCCAGCTCTCAAAAATTAGAAATGATGCGAACCTTATTATTGTTGGCGACGGACCTTATCTTGAAACCCTAAGAGAAGAGCTTAATGGAACAAATTCATTTTTTACGGGCTTTCTTGAAGGCGATGACCTTTCCGCCGTATATGCTTCTTCTGACGTATTTGTCTTTCCAAGCACTACAGACACCTTTGGTTATGTTATCCTTGAGGCGCAAGCTTCTGG
>DYOW01000125.1 GCA_020720325.1 Desulfobulbus propionicus | reverse complement strand
GAGGGTTAGGGTGAGGGGAATAAGTATATTACCCACTATAAACCACATAGAGCCAAAAAAAACTTACAAAAAATAATTTAGCATATCCGGAGGCTCATATTGCAAACCATCACATATCAGGAACTTGAAAATCGCTGGAAGAGATTGCGTAATTTATTAAACCTTCATATTCCCAGAGCAGAAGGTATTTTTATCTTTTCAAGGATAAATCTTTATTATTTCACAGGAACTTACACAAACGGGGTTTTATGGATTCCCTTAACTGGAGAACCCGTAATTTTTTGCAGAAAAGGGATTGAAAGGGCAAAGCTCGAATCACCCTTAAAAAACATTTTTTCTTTTAATTCATATTCGGACATTGAATCCACATTAAACAGCATAAATATAACCCTCCCCAAAGCAATCACTGTGGAAATGAACGGGCTTTCATGGTCTCTTTCAAACAGTTTCAAAAAATATCTCTCAAAATACGAATTTATCTCAGGCGATAAGATTATTGCCATGACCCGCTCAAAAAAATCAGAAATGGAACTGGAAATAATGAGGGAAACCGGCAAAAAACATGCAAAATGCCTGACAGAGCTTTTACCGCCTCTTCTTCATAAACATATTAATGAGCTGGAGATTTCCCATATTATTTCAGGACTATTCCTTTCAGAGGGACATCACGGGATTTTAAGAATGGCAAATTATGGAGAGGAAATATATCTCGGACATATTTCAATCGGGGATTCAGCAAACTATTCCAGTGTTTTTAACGGGCCTGTGGGTTTAAGAGGAGCGCACCCCGTTGTGCCTTTTATGGGTTCGGAAGAAATCACATGGAATGAAGGTCAGCCGCTGACCATTGATAATGGTTTTAACCTTGAAGGTTATCATACAGACAAGACACAAATCTACTGGCTTGGTCAGGAAAAAGATATTCCTGAAAATGTAAAAAAAGCCCATGATTTTTGCATTAATACCCAAAAATTTATATCTGACAACCTTAAACCCGGCAATATCCCTTCAGAAATATGGAAAAATTGCCTTGAGCGTGCCCAAAAGAACGGTTTTTCTGAAGGCTTTATGGGACTTGGAGGAAATAAAGTTCCATTCGCGGGGCATGGAATCGGGCTTTATATTGATGAATATCCTGTAATTGCTACCGGTTTTGACCTGCCTTTTGAAGTAGGAATGACAATGGCTGTTGAACCAAAGATAGGAATTCCGGGAATTGGCATGGTTGGAGTGGAAAACACCTTTGAGATAACCAAAGATGGCGGAAAGAGCCTGACCGGGGACAAATACGACATTGTTTGTATAACCTGATTAAAATATTTTTTTGTCGCAAAAAAGTAACATTTCAAATTTCACTAAACTCCTTGCCCCTTTTTGGGTTTATGTTATATTAAAAATTTTTAGGAATTCTAATCTTTAAAGGGTGTGCAAGATGTATAAATTCCAGGTTATTGCCCACACAAAACAGAGTGAATCAATTGGCATTACAGGTTCTGTGCCTGAACTTGGCTCGTGGGATACGAACAAATGCGTTAAATTGGCAACAAGTTCCAATAGTTATCCACTCTGGTGGACAGAACAAGATATTTTTCTTAAAAAATATTCCGATCAGAAAATAGAATATAAATATATAAAGCTCCTTGATAATGGTGAAAGTAGATGGGAGGCTATGGGAGAAAACAGATGGATTCCCATTGAACCTGATGAACAAAACAATACCATTATTGTATATGACGGAAATTTTGGTGAGATACAACAATGGCCTCTGGGATATTTCCAGGATTATCGCGGTGATTCAGGTTTAATAAGAAGCAAAGACGGGCTTAAGATAATTGTTTTGGGCAGTTCGGTTTCAGCAGGCGCTGACGCATGGCTTTTGAGGGGTTGGGCATGGCAACTGTCACAGGAATTAAACAAAAGGTCTGGGCATGAAATTATAAATCTTTCTGAATTCGGGGAAAATGTAAATATGGCCATTGATAAATTCCCCATTAAAGCAGCCCCCTTAAAACCTGATATTGTTATAATTGCCCTATCATATGGAAATGAAGGCCTTGCCCATTGCAGACCCCATGACCGCCGGGCTGTGCAGCTCCGTTTTGAAAACGGACTTTTACATCTTATTAAAATGATAAAAGAAACTGGCGCTATACCTGTTCTTGCCGGACTATATCCGAACAACAATTTTAATGATGAACATTATAAAATTTTAAAGGAAACACATAATAAAATGCTTGGCTGGGGTCCGCCTGTTCTTGACTGGCTTTACAGGCTTGATGACGGCAATGGGCGCTGGAAACCCGGAACATTCTTTGATGCCGGACATCCAAACACATTTGGGCACAAAATTATGTATGAGGCAATTGATTTAAACGTTTTTAATATTAAAAAAGATGAACTTCTTAAAATTCCCGAACAAAAGGAAAAAACACCTATTTTCAGAGATAATCATGGATTTCATACTTTTTACTGCGAAGGAGAAAACAGCCTGCGCGTGGTTAACACCACAGAATATAAATACACCATTACCCCCGCATGGAAAGACTTTCAAAACGCTATAAAAAATAACACATGCATTAAGCCAGGCATATATATAGCTAAAAACACATTAAATACAGCGCTTTCATATTTTTTTGTCTCGGAAAATAAAACCATAGAAACCATATCTGAAATTCCTCCTTCTTCTGACCTTGATTTTATTCCTATTTTCAATTTATTTTCCCCGGAAAATTCGGACATTCTTTTTTATGACGGAAAAGTAGGCATAATCAAAAAAGACACTGACGCGCTTTACGTGATAAATGAAACAAACCACGACTACAATATCCAGCCCATGTGGAAGGATGTGCGATTAGCGCTGAAAAAAATGGCGCAAGGTGTCTATGAAGATATAACTAACAGGGAAACGCCGTTTAGAACAATAATAATAGGTGAAAACGGACTTGAAAGCAGGGTAAAGGCGCCGCCCAAATCCATACTTTCCTTTAAATTTTCAACCAGACTTTCTGATTTTAAAAGGATTGGGATCATACCTCTGGGACACCGCTGCGCTGTGCGTATGCTTTTATATAAAATGGAATTTGATGGGCCGTGTTTCCCGTTTTGTCTGAGCCGCACAATGAATCTTTCGGATGTGGCTGATATTATTGAAAATAGTTTTTATGATATGTGGAATCCAAATATGCTTCGTTATAACAGCCATGACAGAAGGATTTACCATTCAAAATGGACAGGGCTTTCCTACGGACATGAGGTGGAAGACTTTGATGACCCAATCCAAAATATCTTTCCGGTATTTGAAAGGATGAAAAAAAGATATTCTGCAAGGGCTGAAAGATTTTGGTATTCCATTAAAAAAGCAGATGAAATTCTTTTTATAAGAACCGGTTTTGCAAGCAGGGATAGTGTCGCTGACATTGTAAAAAAATTACAGGGAAAATGCATGGGAAAACCATTCAGATTCCTCCTTATTTCCCCGCAAAATTCAGATGAATTTAACGGCATAACAAATGTTATTCATTATAATCTTGATTTTGACCCTGACCGTATGTACAGGGATATGGATTACTGGTTAAGTTGTGCTGAAATAATGCAAAATATCCTGTTATCAATGGGTGTTAACAGCAAAAACCTGTACTGGTGCCCAAACAGGATACCCAAGGATGATACTCAGAATGAAAAACAGGATGCGCTTGACAATCTTTCTGAATTTGCTTGCGGCGATATCTGCGCTCATATAATAAGGTCATGCTCAAAAGGAACAAATTTCAACAGATGCTGAGAAAATAAAATATAAATATCGGGAATAAATCCCATACAATCAAAATAAAAAAATGAGGAAAACTTGCATCAATTTAAAAATTTTTTAAATAAAAAGATAAATATCGAAAAATTAAAAGATGCTGACAAACTTAATACTTTTGGCGTTGCTGTAAGATATCTACCTGAATTTATAGAAGAATTTGATGAAATAGAATTCGGCGCAGAATTAAAAAACGGTCAAATTATAGCCTTTCCAATAACAATTGAAAAATTTGCAATTTCAAGAATGCTTTTCGGCAAACCCAAAGATGAAAACCCTGAAATCCTGCTTCCTCTCACAGAAAAAGAATTCCAAGAATTTCTGGAAGAAAAAGAAAAGGATATAATGGATTTTTTTTATTATCT
>DYOW01000036.1 GCA_020720325.1 Desulfobulbus propionicus | reverse complement strand
GCAAGGGGTGATATACCCACTAAAAATCACATAGAGCCTTTTTTTATATGGAGCAGCCAACAACATCCAGAATAATACTGAAAATGCTGACAAAATGACCTTGTTAGTTTAAAGTAATTCCAGTGACAATTCAACCCCGGATACAAAAAAGAAAGGCTTAATAAAAAACAAAATTATGGAATTAAAAGAATATAAAGAAAAATCTCAGGGTAATGTATCAAAAATATGGTTAAGCGACCCCTCAGAATCCATAGCGCTTCCTCTTTTCAGCCACACAGCGCCGGCAGGTTTTCCCTCCCCCGCGGATGACCACATTGAGGAAAGGCTTGATCTTAACAAATATCTGATAAAACATCCTGCCGCAACCTTTTTTGTAAAGGTAGATGGGGATTCCATGATAAACTCGGGCATACACAACGGGGATATACTTGTTGTTGACAGGTCGCTTGAGGCAAGGGACGGCATGGTTATTGTGGCTGCGCTTAACGGTGAGCTTACTGTGAAAAGATTAAAAAAGAAAAACAATAAAATCTGGCTTTATGCCGAACATCCTGATTACAAACCCATTGAGATAACCGAAGGGATAGATTTTATGGTCTGGGGAGTGGTGACAAATTCAATTCATAAGGTGTAATGAAAATCTAATTATCAATAAAATCACAGTTCAGACAAGGAGAATAAATTATGCATAACAAATTACAAATCACACTTTTTCTTGCGACTTTAATTTTAACATTCTTAACCCCAACCCTGTCATTTACCTCATCTTCAGAGCAAAAACTTACCATTCAGGGCATAAAATCAAATATTGCCCATTCTGTCAGGATAAAAAACGGACTCAATAATATTGATATTGACGGAGACAACGCCAAAGATATTATTATGAATGGTTACAGGGGAAATATCACCGCCCATGATTTTGATGCATACTCCTTCTATATTTTTATGGATAAAATATCAAATATTGTTGCAATAAGCGATTCGGACGATGTTTCAAAGGATAAATACGAAATTTTTACCCATAAGGGCGCGGATTGTATATTAAGAGATATCAGATTATTTAAAAATAAAGATGAAAAATCATATAATCTGGTCATTGCAGAAAGGGAGTTTGGAGAGACTTATGTTGATGAAAAAAAGGTCACCTTCTCTCTTTATAAATTAGATTATGACAATGATGAAACAAGATTCATTTTCCGCAAATACGGTGAAATTAAATCTAAAAATAATTACTGTGATGTTGAAGAGGCATTTAAAAAAGAATTGGATATGTGAAAAGAAGTTTTAAGTTAAAAAATCTCCTTAAGCAAAAACGATCTTAAAGTTGTCATAGCGCTGCCCTCTGACAGGCTTTTTACACCAATAATAATCTCATCATTAATTTTATTGATGCCAATAACGGCTTCATTTTCTTTATCTTTTAGTAGATTTAATGACCTTAACTTATAAACGCCCTCTTCCATTGATATGGTGACAAGCTCGCTATTTACTGCAATAACAGCTTTATTATCCGGCGCTCCTTTAAGGCAGTAAAAACCTGAGTCTGAAATTTTTGCGGACGGAATCTCAAACACACTGACCTTGTCCGCATTATCTTTAATATAAACCCTGTTCTCATGGAAAAAAATATGTTCAGTATTGCCATCAGCGCCTATATCCCTGAAACAAGAATTTTTAAGAATAAAATATTCAGGATAAATTTCCTCTGAAAGATAGAGCAGCTCCTGTCCTTTGATATCGAGCGTGAACACCTTGCGAGCTGGCATCCTGTCCTTTTCCAGACCCTGCCCATACAGAGCGTCTCCCTCAAATGAAAGATACATATTTATATCTTTTCTTAATAACTTTACACCTTCTCCATTTTCAAGGAGTATACCCTTATAGCCTATCGCAGGGATTATTAAATTTAATGCGATATAGCGGGAATCCTTTGAAATGGAAAAAGAAACAGGCTTGTAAATTCCCGAAAAGACATAAAGAAGTTGAGAGTCACCTTTTTTTCTGTAAGGAGTGACAAAAAAACCCTGATTTGTGAGAAAAAACATCTTTTCAGCAGACTTGTCAACCTCAAACTGAATTATATCCATTGGAATTTTTGCAAAGATTGTCTGATTTATATCTTTATGAAGCCTTTCTGCTGTAACTATTTGATTTTTTTCAGGCTTATCCTGTTTTGCGTCTTTATTCCGAGTCGAAGATTGTATATCAAATTCCCTGATTTTTTTTGAGTTATGGTCAAAAACCTCTAATTTTTTCCCCTCATAAACAAATTTCAGCAAAGAATTAAATCCCGCAGGAACCCAGTTAAGTTCAATAAGAAGCGCCTTAACATCTTTTGCGACCATGTCACTTCCCATAAAAACAGAATCTATGCCGCTGAATCTGATTAATTGCTGACCCACATAAAAAGGTCCCTCCCCTGACACAACCTCACAATGGGAAGTGTATTTCAAAGTATTTATTACCTGTACTATTGCCTGCTTGTTTTTCAGATATCCGATTATTTCTTTGGTGTCAGGGTCCACTGAAACATCACCGCGCTTAAAAACCTGAAAATAATCGCCTTTTTTTATTCCCTGATCGCCTCCCTTGTCAATAATAATCTCCTGATTTTCAAGTTTTATAATGGAGGCTGGAATTGTTTTGAACTCATCCCTGATTTCATCATAAGGACTTGCTATGCCTGCAAAGGAAACTGCATAAAAAGCAAAAAACAGATAAAAATAAATTAAAAATTGGAAGAAAAATAATTTTTTATACATAAATAAAAAAAAACCCCTATGTTATAATTATATTATCATAACACAAGGGCGTTAAATAACAAATTTTAAAATTGTTATATAAGACTATACACAACCTGTTGGTTTTGGAAGACCAGCCATTTTACATGCTCCCTTTCCAGGTCCTGATGGAAAGAGTTCATAAATCTTCTTAAGTGGATAGCCAGTTGTTTTTGAAAGGATACGCACCATTGGCGCGATACCGTTTTTCTTGAAATAGTCCTGAAGAACATTGATTATTTTCCAATGGTCATCGTTAAGCTCAGAAATACCTTCCTCTTCCTTTACGAAATCAACCCAATTGTTATCCCATTCTTCCATTCCTTTTGTTAGAAAACCATCCTCATCAACATCATAGCCTTTGTTTTTGTACTCTACTGTCGCCATTTTTTATACTCCTTCTTAATTAATTAAACATTAAAATTTTAATGAATTTATTACATAACTGTCACAATTTGTCAAGAAAATTTTCTATTTTTTTAAACTTTCCAATTCTTTTTTTGCCCATAACAGAGTGGGATCAAGATCAACTGCCACCTCATACCAGGGTATTGCCGGCGCGTTTAAGTTCATTTCTTGCAGATTTTTCCCAATATTTGCGTAATCAACCGCGCTCTGGGGATTAATCTCTATTGACTTCTCAAAACACTCGATTGCTTTCAAATGTTCCTTTTTTTTATAAAAGCAAAAACCCATGAGATTATACACAGCGCTTTCAAACGGATTCATGCCCGCTGAATTTTGCAGGGCATCAATGGCGCTGTCATAATCTTCCATTTCTTTATAACAATAACCTATATGGGAAAAAATTCCAGCTTTTTCTTCATTTGAATCACACATAATAAGGGATATTTCATGATATCTGAGCGCCTCCTGAAAATTTACCTCATTCTCAAAACAACACGCAAGATTTGAATAAACTTCCCATCTATCCGGATAAAATTTAATAATTTCATTTATAAAATCAGTTGAATTCCCTGAATACTCACTTGTCGCAAGAAGTTTTGAGAGATATGAAGCAGGATGGTTAAAAGCCCTCTCCCTGAAATGATTTCCCGGCACAATCGCATACACAGCAGGCAGGTCAAGTCCCGGATTTGAAATATCCACAAAATATGTGTTATAACCCTTTTTTACGAGCCTCTGACATGCCAGATTTATTTCCTCAAAAAAATCATCTGATTTTAATGAAGGAAGATGTCCTATTGATATTTTATCTGAACCGGAAAGAATCTGATATATTTCGTCCGTATTAAAAAACTTTGGAAGTCCGCTTTCAAGATATTTGCCTTCAGTGTCAAAGTCCCCTGCAAGCTGGGCGCACTCTGTTATTGCCCTTACAAGCGCCCTTTCAGGGCTTGTGGAAGTTCCGGCGGCATAGACAATCTCGCTTCTGTTGGGAAAAGTTGACCTGTCAAAGCCAATAAAACCAAGGGTTGGAATATCCATGCCAAAGGTCAGGTCAAGGATATAATTTGTGATATTTAATGAGTCAAATCTTTGAATCAGTTCCCTGCACTGCCTGTCTTTGATTGAGAGGGGGTCTATAACAGGGATTTTAGTATTGTTAAAAGATGAAAGAGCGCAGGAATGCCTTTCCACAACCTCCATAAGCGCCTGAAGAGCTGCCTCCTCTATTGTGTTTCCAGCGGCTGAGCCGTTATATTCATTTATTGACCAGAACCAGTTCCACGGAAGATATCTGAAACTATCGCTGTTTGCATTATAAGCCTTTACCCATTTAACCCTGATTTTATCAAAAATACCCTTAAATTTATCAAAATCAGATGGCGTATAATCATAATGAACAGCCTGAAAAAGCTCTTCAAGGGATATTTTTTCCCCGCTTATTTCATCAGACCGCCCATAAAAAAAATTATCCATTTCAATGAATGAAAAAATACTGAATCTTTCCACAAGCTCCATAATGGCGCTGACTTCAGCCTGGTGAGGCGTTATGCCCTTTCCCATCTGTTTATATGTTCCGGTTAAATTTTTTGCTTCATGGGTCAATACGCTTAAATAAACAGGTATTCCAAGCCTTCCCGAATCAATTCTTTTGGTTTCCTTAAGTATGGGAATATTAAAATGCTTTAGTTTATTTTTTGCGTTAATAAGGGTTTCTTCAGGTGAGCATGCCTTGTCAAACTCTTTGCCTGTGGTTTTAATTGATTTTTTTAGAAATTTCATATTAATTTTCATTTTTCCTGATTAATAATTTAAATAAATTTTTTTGTTGTTATATAATAATTAAAATATAGCTATCTTTATCATAACCTGTCTTTAGTTCTAAAAAATAATTAATTTCAATCCCTTAATGGCGGATTAAAATATCCAAACCTTAATGCGGGAAATCTCTCTTTAAGAATCCTTACAAAATTTTTCACGCCCAGAGTCTTTTCCGGCTTCTTATATGCGATTTTTTTCATATACCACAAGGGGTCAATATTATGATTTCTTATCTGGATAAGGTCAAGCCCGAACTTTTCAATAAATCCCGATATCACATTTAATTCCTCTTCATCGTCTGTAATCCCCGGAAAAACAAAGAGATTTAATGATACAAACCGCCCTGCAGTCTTCATTATATCCCATGACCTTAAAACATCTGAAAAAGCATATCCTTTGGGACGATAATATTTTGTGTAAAATTCCTCTCTTGAGCTGTTCAAACTGATTCTCATGCTGTCAAGCCCGGAATCAATCATATTATTCAATTTTTCAGGAAGGCTTGCGTTGGAATTCAGGTTAATTGTGCCTTTTGGGGTATTTTTCCTCATTAATCTTATTGATTTTTCAAGTGTGTCTGCCTGCAAAATCGGCTCACCCTCGCAACCCTGCCCAAAACTTACCACCGCCTTATTTACATTTGTCAAATGCAAAAGCGCTATTTCTGAAATTTCTTCGGGAGACGGGACAAATTTTATCCTTTCCTGAGATATGGGCGGGCTATCAATATCATCCTGATTGGAAATACATCCAAGACACCTTGCGTTGCACTGAGGTGATGTGGGAAGGGGAGCTTCATATCTTTTCAGGAAAAAATTTTTTGCGGCGGGACATCCATACTGGAGCGAACATTTGCCAAGATGCTGGATAAGCCTGTTTTCAGGATATATTTTCAGGGCTTCAACTGTGTTTTTTTTGACTTTTTTAAGGTCAAATCCCTTAAAATCCTGCCTTTTATCCTTATCACTCCTGAATGCGGTCACCCAGAACCTGTCATTAATCCAGCCAACAGCAGTATAGGCAAAAAGAGGCAAAGGTTTTAAATCATCTTGTTTTGGGATAAAACCAGCGATGCCTGTCTGGGTATGCGCAGGGGAGATAAAAGCAGCGACCGCAAAAGTTTCTTTTCCCTTTATTTTATTAATAGTCTCTATTTTATTATGATTTATGTCATATCCAAGGGGATATCTGTCCGGAAGGATAAAAAGCTCGCTTCCCTCTGGCAAAGGGATTAAATCTTCTGGATTAACAGATAATATATCCTCTCCGCATCTTTGGGTCATTCTTAACCGGTTATGCTCAATAATATTTCCTTCCTTTGTGGCATATACCATAAAAGGAATTTCTGCTGGCGCTTTTTTTCTTTTCAATTGATGGAGTTACTTTCTTAGTTGTATTAATAAATAATTACTGAGAATTAATAAATTTTTAATAACCTGACATTATTTTTATCAGAGTTGATTTTTTAAGTTTTTCGTCTTCAGTAATAAGTATGAGATCATTTTCCCATGCTGTAGCCGCAATAAAACGATCTGCAGGGTCATTATAAGGAATTTCATTCTGAAAGGACTTCCCAGTAGTTGATCTCTTCTGCCTGAGAAATAATATCACCCACAATTTTACCCTTTTCTTTCATGCAACCCAACCATGAATCTTTTTCAGGATACGAAAGCGGAAGAATTTTTACAAGGAGTTTCCCCCTTATCAATTATTAGCACAGGCTGATGCGAATTAATCACTGTTCTGATTATTTCTGAAACATTTTCTTGAAAATTAACAAGTTGTATTTCTTTCACCATTTTTCTTTTATGATAATATAAAAATAAAATAATATAATTTTATATAATTGTCAAAACAAACTTAAAAATAGATTTGATAAAAAAAAACTTAAGCGTAATATTTTATTATGGAATCTTTGATAATTATTCACAAAGACAAAGAAAAGATTGATTGGTTATGTTTTGAAAAAATAAAAAACATGCCAATTACTGTTGCAGTTTTTCTGATTTACGAATATACTTGGGATATACATTAATTAAGGCGATATTATGCAAACAAAAATCCAGAAGTGGGGCAATAGTCAGGGTTTAAGGCTTTCCAAGGTTTTGCTTAAAGAAATTCATGCAATGATTGGGGATGAAGTTGATGTCTATACACACGAAGGAAAAATAATTATTGAACCTATAAAACAAGCGCATGGAAAATACAATCTCAAATCATTAATCAAAAAGATTCCTGAAAATTACAAAGCAGAAGAAATTGATTGGGGTAATCCTGTTGGAAAAGAGGCTTGGTAATGGCTTCTTACATTCCTCAAAAAGGTGATTTTGTAGCCCTAACCTTTGATCCTCAGTCAAGACATGAACAAAAGGGCAGGAGACCGGCAATAGTAATTAGCAATACCCTGTTTAATCAGCACACTGGACTTGCAATTGTATGCCCTGTCACAAATACCCAAAGAGATTATCCCTTTCACGTTCAAATCCCTGAAGGCTCTTCCCTTACAGGTTTTATAATGGTTGAACAGGTTAAATCAGTGGATTTTAACCAAAGAAAAGTTAAATTCATTGAAAAAGCCCCATTAGAAACAATAAATGAAGTTCTTGGGATTCTTGACGCCTGCATATATCAGGAAACATAATCTCTATATTAAATTTAAAGGAATAGTCAAAAATGCTTTTCCCTAATTAAATAAAACATATAAAAAATATAACATGGAATCATTAAAAAAAATTATCAGAACCATCACAGCAAGACATATAGACGGTTTTCTTGTCACATCTCCTGAAAACAGGAGATATCTATCAAACTTTACTCCTGATGACCACAGCATAACCGAATCATCAGGGGCGCTTTTAATCACAAAAAACCAGCGCTTTCTCCTTACTGACGGCAGATACACAGAACAGGCAAAAAAGGATTCCCCTGACTGGTCTGTTATTACATATAAAAAAGGGCTTGTTAATGAAATTAAACGTATTTCCAATGAAATAGCCCTAAAAACAATTGGTTTTGAGTCAAGATACATAACAGCCTATAATTTCAACAAATTAAAAAAAGAAATTCCGGAAATATCTTTCATTCCATTAGACGGCATTATAGAAGAACAAAGACAGATAAAAACAGAACCTGAAATTGAAAAGATTAAAACTGCAATCAAAATTGCTGAGGATGTATTTGAAGAATCCTTAAATTTTTTAAAACCCCGCATAACAGAAAAAAAACTTGCGTCAATTATAACTGACATGCTTTTTTTAAGGTCAGAATGCCCTTCATTTCCAACCATTGTGGCAGGCGGACAAAATTCAGCCCTTCCTCATGCCATACCGTCAGACAGGGAAATTAAGGAACATGAGCCTGTTATAATTGATATGGGGGCAAGATATGACGGTTATTGTTCTGATATGACAAGGACAATGTTTATTAATGAGCCTGATGACACATTAAAAGAGATTTACAGGACTGTAAGGGATGCCCAAAAAATGGCAATCGCTAAAATAAAGGCAGGACTCACAGGCAGGGAAATTGACCAAATATCAAGAGATTTTATAAAACAAAAGGGATTTGGCAGATATTTTAATCATTCGCTTGGTCATGGCGTTGGAATTGCTGTCCATGAAGCCCCAAGCTTTTCAATGAGATACAAAAAACAAATTAAAAAGGGAATGATTGTCACAGTGGAGCCAGGAATTTATATCCCAGGTCTTGGCGGTGTCCGTCTTGAAAAAATGATTCTTATAAATGACAGCGACTGCTCAGACCTTTCATCTTCAAAATGGATGTATGAGTTTTGATTATTGATTTTAAAGGAAAACCATTAAAAATTTGTCTGAATCACAGTTGAATGGATCACAGGATTACACGGAAAAGAATGTCTGAACTTTGATTCTTATGATTAAAATGATTAGTATGATTTTTAATCATGAAAATCACCAAAATCACATAAATCATAGTTCAGACAGCGAAATATTTAATCATAAGAAAAAGAGCAGTTGCAGGAGGGCGCTTATATCCTCCATAACACCGCTATTAAAAATAGGGCATGCCAGCACGGCGACTTCCTGGTCTTTGCAACTGCTCTTTTATATTAACATTTTTAAAAATAAAATTAATCTAAAAGCTCAAAAATTCCCCTTCTCCGAAGGGGTGGCAGTCCGAAGGACTGACGGGGTAGTCAATAAAACAGATTAAGAACACCCCGTCCGCCTTGCATCCGCAATTCATAAAAAAGGGGAATTTTAAAGGGATTTTTTTAAAAAATATGATAAAATCCCTGATATGCAAAATAAAAGCCTCAATATTAAACCAACGCATAAACCAATTATCCGCTACTATGAGAGCCTGAAAAAATTCTCTAAGCATGGCATTGAGCATGAACTGGCAATAAAAGAGGCTTTTTTATATAAACTCGGAAACAGAAGCGCCACCCAGTGGGTAATTGACAGGTATCAGGTTAAGACAGACGCAAGAAGCAAAATAACAAACGACCCCAATGGATATTCTGATGATGAGATGTATATTGTAAATCTTGTTGAAAAAGTAGTTAGAGTTAGTTTAGATACTGTTAAGATTGTAAGTGAGCTGGAAAAAACAGAAATATAATCATTCATAAATAAAAGGAACATTAAATTTTTTAATCAATAACCAAAACCTATGACCACCACCGAAAAAGAACTTCCCCTCACAGACCATTTAAGAGAACTTAGACAAAGGCTCATTAAAGCATTTGCTTTTATAATTGCAGGCATTGTAATAAGCTATTTTTTTATTAATGAGATATTTATTTTTTTTTCTTTTCCCATTTTGTCTGTGATGCCTCAGGGCAAGACCCTCATATTCACATCATTTCCCGAGGCTTTTATTGTTTATCTAAAGCTTGCTATAGTTTGCGGACTAATGCTTTCAAGCCCTTTCTGGATATATGAGATGTGGCTTTTTATTGTTCCTGGTCTTTATACCCATGAGAAAAAAATTGGATCTCTGGTAAGCCTTATAAGCAGCGTTTTTTTTGTGGCAGGGGCATTATTCGGATATTTTATTGTGTTTCCCCCTGCATTTAAGTTTTTATCCCAATACGGAGGGGATAAAATAACCTTAATGCCATCAGTAAGCGAATATTTTGATTTTATGATAAGAAGTCTTCTTGGATTCGGCATTGCATTTCTTCTTCCTGTAGTTATAGGTATATGCGGTTATTTAGGGATATTAAGCGTGGATATGCTAAAAAATGGAAGAAAATATGCTGTTATAATAATTCTTGTTATCGCAGCTCTTCTGACACCAACCCCTGATGTAATCAACCAGTTTATGCTTGCTGTGCCGCTTTATGTGCTATATGAATTTAGTATTATAGCAGTTTATTTTCTTGGCAAAATTGATAAATTTAATGTGGATTCAAAAGAAAATTGATTGAAAATTTACTGAAGTGATGTAATGGATACATTAAGTTATGATAATTTAATAGAAAATGTAAAATCATTATCAATTGAAGAAAAAGAAGAACTAAAGTTTTTAATAAATAGATATCTATCAGAGGAAAAACGAGAAAAAATCTATAAAAATTTTAAAGATAGTCTCATAGAATATAACGAAGGAAAATTAAAATTTTCCAGTGAGTTAACACTCTTAAAAGAATTATGGAAGAATCCAACTTGTTCCAAAGCTGGAGCTTGGAAACGAGGGAATTTATTATTTTCCGTGTAATCCTGTAATCCGTGTAATCCGTGATTCAGACAATAACAGCATGATGAGGTTTATTAAAGAAAATCTATAATTTCAAGGGGATTATCAACTATTTTTTTTGCCCCGTTTTCCATTAATTCCTCAATAGTTCTGAATCCCCATGAAACTCCCATTGCAAACATGCCAGCGCTATTTGCTGTCTTCATGTCAATGGATGAATCCCCTACATAAAGCGTCTCTTCAGGTTTAACTGAAAATTTTTCTGCAATCTCAAGGGCGGATGTTGGGTCAGGTTTTCTTGGTTTTGACTCAATATGACCTCTTATTATATCAAAATGATATTCAGAAAAATAATATTTCATGCATTCTATGGTGAAATTATGGGGTTTATTTGAAAGAACAGCCTTTTTAAGATGAATTTTTGATAATTCACCAAGCATCTCAGGGATATTTTTATAAGGTTTTGAGGTTATGTTCCAGGACTCATCATATTCTTTAAAAAAATCTTCCCGTAAATTATTTATTAATTTGTCACTGATTTTATCTTTTGGCAGGGATTTTTCCACAAGCCTTGAGGCGCCCTCTCCCACAAAAAATCTGTAATCAGAAATTGGATGTGTGGCAAAACCTTTTTTTTCCAAAACTTTATTCATAGAAATGGCAATATCAGAAATGGTGTCAAGCAAGGTGCCGTCAAGGTCAAAGATTATTGCCTTAAAATTATTTTTTATATTCATAAAAAACCTTAAAAAATTTTATTATTTTATTATTAACGCGATTTTTTTTGTCATAGTTATGTTTAATTATTTAATATGTGTAATATTTGAGGGGAGAATTTACCCTTTTCTGCTGTCCAGAACATTTCTAACTGTGTCTGCAAGTTCTGTCATGCTTACAGGCTTTGTTAAATATGCGCTTAAGCCTAAAGCCCCTGACTTTTCCTTATCAACAAGCTGGCTGAAACCAGTGAATAAAATAACAGGAATATCAGGACGGATAGCGTGCATTTCTCTGGATAAATCAATTCCGGTCATTTCAGGCATGGTCATATCTGTAATAACAAGATCAAAAGAATGGGGCGCTTTTGAGAATGCCTTCAATGCAAGGGTACTGCTGGTAAAATCCAATACATTATAGCCGAGATATTCAAGTATTGTTTTTGTTAAATCAACTATTTCAACCTCATCATCAACAAGGAGGATGTTTTCAATACCTCTTGGAGGCGGTGTTTTTATTTTTGTTTCATCTTTTATGCTTTCAGATTCAACTAGTGGAAAATATACCTTAAAAGTTGTGCCCTGATCCTTTTCAGTGTCAACAGAAATATGACCGCCATAGCTTTTGACTATTCCATGCACAACTGCAAGACCAAGACCTGTGCCTTCACCCATTGGCTTTGTTGTAAAATATGGCTCAAATATTTTATCAAGTATTTTTTTATCAATTCCAGCGCCTGTGTCACTTACCTCAAGCATAACATAATTTCCCGGAGAAATTATTAATCCGTTTTCAAAAGAATAAAGTTCTGAAATTATAAATGGTTTTAGCTTAATGGAAAGAACTCCTCCTTTTTCCCTCATTGAATATGATGCGTTTGTGCATAAATTTATTAATATCTGATGTATCTGGGTGGGATCAGCAAGAATAATTCCTGAATTTGGATCTATATCGTTATTTATTTCTATTGTTGTTGGAATTGAAGAGCGGAGCATTTTGACAAATTCTTTAATTATAAGATATATTTCAAGGGGTTTTCTTTCTTTGTCAAGTTTTCTGCTAAAGGTTAGTATCTGCTGTATAAGATCTTTTGCCCGGTTGCCTGCAGTTAATATTGTATTCAGATATTTCTGAATAGGGCTGTGAGGCTCGATCATAGTCTTTGAAAGCTCTGCATTACCGAAAATAATGCTTAAAATATTATTAAAATCATGGGCTATTCCGCCTGAAAGAGTTCCGAGCGCCTCCATTTTTTGTGACTGGCGAAGCTGGTTTTCAAGGGCTTCTTTTTCATTTTCAAGTTTCTTCTCATGAATTATATTCCATATTATATTTCCAAAGTCATGTAATATATTAAGGTCTTTCTCATCATAATTAAAATCTTTATTACCAACCCCAATAACTGCCACTATTTTTTCACCCCTGAAAATTGGCGCAATCATTTCCCTTATAATAGGCGCATGACCTGGAGGCAGTCCTTTTTTATAGGGGAGGCTTTGGTAATCATTATGGATTATTGGAGTTTTTTCACGGACACAATCTGCCCATACCCCTGCCTTTTCTATAGAATAATGCAGCCCTTTGCCTTCTGTGGAACACATATTTTTTAAGGTGTTTGATGACCATGCCTGAAGGCTAAGAGTTTGCTGGTCTTCTTCAAGAAAATGAAAAAAGCCGATTTTGCTTAATGTAAGTTCCTCAGCCTTATCAAGAACCATTTGCATAACATCTTCAAGCTTATGGGAAACAGCATGCTCCATAAGAAAAAGTCTTGAACTTAAAAAATCTTCATTTCGTTTCAGCTCGGTTATATCCCTGTTGCTGCCGCGCATACCAATAAAATTATTATTTTCATCAAACATTGGCAAACATGAATGATTAATCCATTTTATGCTTTTATCCCTCGCAATAATACGAAAATTTATTTTCTGAGATTTATCCCTATCTAAAACACATCTATGTTCATCAAACACAGACCTGTCATCAGGATGAATAATATCATACATAAGGGAAGGCTTTGCATAAAATTCTCCGGCTTCATAACCTGTTATGTCCTTGCATGATGGAGAAACATAAACAAAATTATTATTGGGATCAAGCCAGAACTCCCAGTCTGAGGTATAATCAGCGACTATGCGGTATCTTTTTTCGCTTTCCTTTAACGCAATCTCAATAAGTCTTTTTTGGGTTATATCCTCTAAAATTCCAATAAAATAATCAGGAGCGCCATCTTCTTTTCTGACAAGACTGGCAGTCACTTTTATCCATACTAATTCCCCATCCTTTCGTATAAATCTTATATTTTCATAAAATTTTTCTTTTTCACCTGAAATTACGAGTTGCATATAAAAGAAACCTTTCACAAAGTCATCGGGGTGGATAATATCCCGCAAATTTTTTGTAAGAAGTTCTTCATTGCTATATCCCACAATCTCGCAAAGCTTCTTATTGACACGAATAACACAACCTTCAGGGTTTGCAAGACCAATGCCTAGCGCAGCCTGCTCAAAAATTACCCTGAATCTCGTTTCGCTTTCTAACAGCGCATTGTTTGCATTTTCCTGTTCTGTAATATCCTGAATTGTTCCAATGGAAAGTATAGGATTTCCTGATATATCAAAAGTCGTTTCGCACCTTGCGTTTACAAATTTTATTTTGTCGCCATTCAGAAGCAAACGAAAGATTATATTATTTGGCGTCCTGTTTTTTAATGAATCAGTGTATGTTTTATTCACTCTTTCCCTGTCGTCAGGATGTGTCAGACTAAGAAAACAATAATAGCTTGCCTCAGAAAAATCAGGATTTAACTCAAAAATACGATATATTTCCTCAGACCAGTAGGTATTGCCCGAAGCATGATCAATTTCCCAGTTTCCTATTTTGCCAATAGACTGGGCGGTGTTAAGATTTATCAGATTTTTCTGGATTTTTTTATCAGCCTCCTCAAGCCTGCGCCACCAATAAAACATACCTGCAAGCACAAGCAAAGCAACAGATATATGAATAACAAAAGATATTTTTATGTGATTAATAATATTTTTTTCATAGAGAGCAAATGGAACAGAAACGCTTATGCCCCCTCTGTTATCACCTTCTTTATATCCCTGCGACGCATGACATTTCAGACAGCTTTTTTCAGTGACCATGGCGCGCATAAAACGCATATATTTTTCTCCGTTAATAATGGAGATTTCTGAAAATTCTTTCTGAGCGCCTGTCTCAAGGATTTGTAATACTTTTTTTTCCCATTCATCAGGCGCGTTGCCTGGACGTATAGGATTAAGGCTGGTTATATGACCTTTTACGCCATACTGTTCTAATCCAAGCTCATGAACCTGTCTTGTCATATAGGCCGGGTTTATTAAAGTAAGCTGTTTTCCTGATGTTGTCACAACATCTCTGTCAGGGATATGGGAAAGATAAGGGTTTGGGGGAGTGTCTTCTTTTGGCTCAACATAGACTCCGCCGTGTTTTGACGACCATCTCCTGTAAACAAGGTCTTTATTAAAGCTTGCTTTGGCCTCAATTAAAGCAAATTCACTTATTGTATTTTTAAGATGATAAAAATCAATTACAAAAGAAATGGAAATAATTGCAAGCCAAACAAACATGGCCAAAAAAAAGCCCTGTTTTTTAAGGCTTAATTGTGATGAAAAAAAAGATTTATTAATCATATTAAGTTCCTGTTTAATATTTGCCAGATAAAAAATTATATTTTCGAGGTCGCAAGAAAATAAAAACTTTTAGGTAAAATCTTAAGTAATCTCTGATTAAATATTTTTTTATAATAAACACCCCGTCCCTGCGGGACACCCCTCTGAAAAATGAAAATTCCCCTTCTTCGAAGGGGTGGCAGGCGAAGCCTGACTCTGCAACATAACATCTATACTTAATTAACATAGCCTATTATTTTAATCCCGAAATATGTATACGTAAATTAAAAATAATGGCATAATCCAATATTTTCTAAAATTATTGAAGATTAACAATTAATTTAGCGTGTTAATTATCCCGTTCTCAATTACAATAATATCCATCTTAACATCATGGTCTTTAAGAGATATAAAATCCTGTACCTGTAACTCAAAGGCAAGCCCAATTTTTACAGCTTTGGGGCGCTCCCCAAAAAACCTGTCATAGAAACCACCCCCATAACCATATCTGCCCCCTCTCCTGTCAAAAACACTTCCCGGAACAATAACACAATCAATATCAGCAGGGTTTACAGCTTTTTCAGAAACCGAATCAGGCTCAGGGATTCCGTAATAACCTTTTTTTAAGCTGGAAAAATCATTAATTTTGTATGGAACAAGCCTTTTTTCCCTGGAAATTGTGAGGGGTACAGTCACGTTAAGATTATTTTTAAGCCTTTCTTTGATGAGGTCATGGGTAAAAACCTCACTTCTGAAAGACACATAAATCATGGGAAGCACAGAATTAATAAATTCAGGTAGTATTTTTAAAGCATCAATAATAATATGACTTTTTTCAGAAATTTCATCAACGGAAAGTTCATCTCTTTTGGAAAGAATTTCCTTCCGTATGTCAACAGTCATTAATAAGAGCGGGCTTTGTTCTCAATACAGGAAAATTCTGAAACTCCTGACACCTCCCAGAGAGGGTTGCCGTTTTTATCCCTGAAAAGAAAAAATTTGCCGTTAATGTGACTTTTTATTGATTTTGCAAGTATATAGGATATTTTTTCATTGATAACAAATTTGGAACCAACAACAGAAACCGGTGTTCCATCCATAAGGCTCATATTGATTTTTTTCAGATACCAGTGCGGGGCAGTTATAACAACAAATTTTTTTCCGGGAGATGTAAGGGCAAAATAATTCCAGTTTTCAGATGGGTTAAAAGAAGAATTTAAGATTGTCTTGGTGACTGTGCCATTGGCGATTATCTCTGTATTTTCATCATATTTAATCTCATTTGCAGGGAGATCACCGGCAAAAAACAGCGCCAAAAGGAAAAATATCAGATATTTTGTTTTTTTTATTATTTTTTTATAAACCATCAAAAAAAATCTAAGCACATAATGTGCCTGAATTGGCATTACTTATTATCATCTGTAAAAATATTTGCCTTGATTTAATATAGCCATAAAAAATAAACATTTTATAACTATCCCATAAAATTTTTTTTTTGTAAAGATTAATAAAATATTTAGAAGTAAAGCCATCATTTTTATTAATTTTAATTAAAAATTAAGATTGGGGACACAGTTTAAACTTTAGCAATCTCCAAATAGCTATACTTATAACTTTCTTTAACCTGCTTTATTTTTTATATCCAATCATGATAGCTTTAACAAAATATAATCTTAAAAAAAAATAATTTTCTCTAATGCATTTTTTGCATCTTTTTGAAAATTTTGCATTTTAAATTTTTGCATCTTTTGCATTCGATGCATCAAGGAAAAAATAAAAACTTCTCTAAGAAGATACACTAATAATAGAAAATTGATTGTTTTTCAAAAATTAGATAAAAGCATTGACAAAAATTGGATTATTTTAAAAAAAAAGAAGGTCTTTCAAGGGAGTATGAAAGACCTTCGGGGAGAGGAGGGTTTGGGAGGGTTTGGGTTAGTCTTAATTAATTTATTTAGTTATAGTATAATGCATTTTACATGCCTAAATATAATATCGTCACTTAATATTATATTCTTTAATTTTATTATAGAGAGTCCTTAAAGACATGCCAAGCAAATCCGCTGCCTTTTTTCTGTGACCACCAGTGCGGGATAGCGCATTTAATATGGTGTTTTTTTCAACATCCTGTATCTTTAGTTCCTTGTTTGTCAAAGTAAATTCGGATTTTTTTTCAAAAACAGGCTCACATATAACTTGGGGTTGTGACTGGAGTATAACTGCCCTCTCAATTATATTATAAAGTTCCCTGATATTTCCTGGCCATGAGTAATGAAGAAGTTGAACGAGGGTTTCTTCAGATAATTGAATGGGTTTTTTACCTATTTTTGCGGAAATGGCGCTATTAAAATAATCAAAAAGCGCTAAAACAGCCCCTTCTCTCTCCCTTAATGAAGGAAGATTTATTGGAAAAACATCCAGCCTGTAATAAAGGTCTTTTCGAAATTTTCTATCTGCAACAGCCACTATTAAGTCCTGATTCGTGGCGGCAATAACCCTTGCATTGCTTGTAAACGTGCTGGATCCCCCCACCCTTTCATATGCGCCGTCCTGTAACACCCTTAAAAGCTTTGACTGCAAATCAAGGGGCAGCTCTGCAATTTCGTCAAGAAAGATAGCGCCGTTCTGAGCCAGTTCAAATTTACCCTGTTTTGTCTTGAATGCGCCGGTAAAAGACCCTTTTTCATGGCCAAAAAGCTCTGATTCAATAAGTGTTTCCGGGATTGCAGCGCAATTTATCTCCACAAAAGGCCCTGTTTTTCCGCTTAAAAAATGTATGTATTTGGCGATAAGACTTTTTCCTGTGCCGCTTTCGCCGAGAATAAGCACTGTCACGTCAAGTCCTGCCACCTCATTTACAGCATTTTTAATATGCTTCATACCTGAAAAAATTATTTCGTCAGGAGGAAGTCCGTCTGAAATCTGTCTCTTCATAAATGTATGCGTAGTCTTAAGATTCTGAAGCTCAAGCGCCTTTTCAACAGAAAGCCTTATTTCATCAAGATTTTTAAGTGGTTTGGTAATATAGTCCACTGCGCCTTCTTTCATGGCAGTAACTGCATTTTCAACAGATGCATATGCTGTAAGAAGGATAAAATCTATTTCGGGCTTTTTAGCTTTAACCTCTTGCATAAGCTCAATACCGGTCATATTTGGCATTCTCATATCTGAAATTATTATATTGGGGTTAAAATCATTAAGCATTTCCAACACCTTTATAGGGTCGTCGGAGGTTTTAATATCATACCCGTCTTCTGACAAAATCCTCTCAATAAGTCTTACAATTGAGGCCTCATCATCTACTATTATTATTTTTTTACCTTTTTTATCTTTCATTGTTATTTATTAAAAATATTTTTTAATTTTTGCTAAATATTTATAAATTACATAAAATAATAATATTTTATGTTTAAATTAAAACGGTTTCAGGTTAAATTATTCTCTTAATTAAATTTAGAACTAACAAATCAAATTTTATAGTGATAAAATAACAAATTTTAAAAAAATAATAAACTTTATTTATTGTTTTTTTAAAATTTATAACAAAATTTTAATTTTTTTATAAATTATATGAAAAGTCTTGTAATTATCAATCCCAAATCCGGTGATTATTCAACAAACAGATTTATAACTGATTTTACCATAAAAAAACCTGCGTGGCTTACAACTGATATTTTGCTGCTTGAAAATAAATTTGTGGAAAAATTAATAGAATCTACGGTTAAAGACTATGATTCTGTGATTATTGCAGGCGGTGACGGCACTATCTCAAAGATTGCCTCAATTATATCCTGTAATGTGAATCCCCCTCCATTTGCAGTGATTCCAATTGGAACAGGAAATGACTTCTCAAGATCTTCAGGCTGGTTCAATGTCTGGAATAATGGAAAATTTGATAGTTTTTTCCATTATTTAAGGGATGCAATGATCCAACCAATTGATATGTGGAATTTCAACGGAAAAAAATTTATATGTTATGTAAGCATGGGCTGGGATGCAGAGGTTGTGGGACTATATACACAAATCAAGCAAAAATTCAAAAAAATTTCATTAAACAGGAGAACCAATACGCTTTTGTATATTTATTGCGCATTATTAAAATTAAGTAATTTTTCCGCAAAACAAAAGCGTCACCCCCTGATAATCTCTGATGATAATCACTCAGAAAATAAAAAAATTTTATTTAATAATAAACAAACCCTGATATTTTCAAATATCAACAGCTATGCCGGAGGATCGGTATTACATAACTTTAAGAATGAAAATGACGGAAAAATTGATGTTTTTTACATAAAAAACCCTCTTGAATACATATCTTTTATGTTAAAAGGCAAGATTAACATGCATAAAAAAATGAGCGTCCTTGGGCAATGGAATAATCTTGATATTTCAGGCAAAATGTATTATGATATGCAAACTGACGGAGAATGGGAAGGAGAAAATAAAGAAGAAATTTTTTCTTTTAAGCATTCCGGCAAAATCAACAGTCTTATACCTAATATTTAGTTTATAAAAAAAATCAAAAAAAAATAATTTATATTGTAAATTTACCGAAATATATTTTGATAGATATTTACTCAAACAAGTAACAAAGATATTAAATGGAAGAAAAAAGAAAAAAAAATCGTTTTAATTTTTATATTCCTGTTTATTTCCCAGAACATAAATCATGGGGATTTACAAAGGATATTTCTTATGAAGGATGTGGCATTAAAACTAACCTGATCCTTTCTGAAGGCATACTTATTACAATGCAAATGGACATTCCCGTAATTGGTCCTATTACCCTGACAGGATATATCCAGCATTTTAATGAAGATAAAAAAGAAACAGGATTCCAGTTCACTCTTATAAAGAACGACCTTAGCATGGCTAAAGACTATGAGATATATTTGCAGTTTGTTAATTCAGTATGCAAACTTTAAGATATAAAAAGATATTTACAGTTTAAAAGAGTATAAAAAGAGTATTAAATGGAAGAGAAAAGAAAAAAACCCCGTTATGACTTTTATATACCTGTTTATTTCCCTGAATATAAATCATGGGGATTTACAAAGGATATTTCTTATGAAGGATGCGGCATTGACACTGACCTTACCCTTGCGGAAGGTATGGTGACTACAATTGTAATGGATTTGCCCATAGTGGGTCCTATAACCCTCATGGGATATGTTCAGCATTTTTACAAAAAGTCAAAAAAAACCGGCTTCCAGTTAATTCTTGTAAGACATGCGCCTGATATGGCGGAATATTATAACCTATATTATCAGTTTGTTAAATCAGTAAGCCAGCTTAGAGACATAAAAAAATTATACGGAGATTATGTTAGAAAAGAAATAATAACGCCATTCCAACTTCCAGATTACAACCTTAACGTTTCAGAGCATGTTTAATGAACTTTATTTGTGCTATGTCTTTGTCTTTCTCATTGGAAGCTGTATAGGAAGTTTTTTAAATGTCTGCATCTACAGGCTTCCCCTTGAAAAATCAATAATCAGCCCTCCTTCAGCCTGTCCTAAATGCAACCATCAGATCAAATGGTATGAAAACCTTCCAATAATAAGCTATATCTTCCTTGGCGGCAAATGCAGCCAGTGCAAAGAAAAAATTTCAATAAGATACCCCTTTGTTGAATTATTAACAGGTGTTTTATCTTTGCTGTCTTTTATGAAATTTGGACCCACACCCCTTTTTTTTATAAACACCCTTCTTATTCACAGCCTTATTGTTATCACATTTATTGACCTTGATCATCAGATAATACCAGATATTATATCCCTTCCCGGAATCATCATAGGTTTTTTATTTTCTTTTATTCCAGGCGGAATTACCTGGTCTGATTCCATTATTGGCATTCTTCTTGGTGGTGGATTATTCTACGGTGTGGCATTATTATTTTACTTACTCTTTAAAAAAGAAGGAATGGGAGGCGGAGACATAAAACTTCTTGCTATGCTTGGCGCATTCCTCGGCTGGAAATCAGTTCCCTTTGTTATTTTTGCAAGCGCCCTTGTGGGTGCAATAGGCGGCATATCCTTTATAATAATAAGCAAATCCAAAGAAAGCGTACCCATCCCATACGGACCATATCTTGCCTTTGCAGCCCTTATTTACCTTTTTTACGGGAAGGAGATTGTTTCTTTTTATCTGCAATATCTCTTATAGGCTTTTCCAAAGATTTTCTCATTTCATTTATCTCTTTCTCACCTATTATCCTGAAAGTGCCAGGTTGTAAATCTCCCAGTTTAAGATTGCCCATGCTGATTCTTACAAGTTTTTTTACGGTGCAACCTATTATAAGAAACATATTTCTTATCTGCCTTTTCCTGCCTTCCTTTATTTTCATTATATATTCAGCCTCGCCATGCAGCTGTCTTATCCGCTTTATTGAGCACGGCTGGGTCTTTCTTCCCTCAAGGTATACCCCTGTTTCAAGTTTTTCAATATCTTTCTCTGTTGGACTTCCTATTATATGAACTTTATAGGTCTTTTCAAGCTTGTAGCGCGGATGCATAAGAATATTTGCAAAATCTCCATCATCAGTCAGAATAAGAAGACCCTCGCTATCCTTGTCAAGCCTTCCCACTGGAAAAACCCTGGGCATGTCCGTAAGATAATGATAGATACTCTCCCTGTTTTGGGGATCATCCATTGTGGTTAATACCCCTTTTGGCTTGTTAAATGCCAGATAAAGTTTTCTTTTAGGGGGTTTTATCACTGTATTTTCCACAACCACCCTTTGTTTTTCCGAATCAACCTGTGTGCCCAGTTCTGTCACGGTTTTTCCGTCAATCCGCACCAGTCCCATTACAATTAATTCATCTGCCTTTCTTCTTGAACACACGCCTGACTGTGCTATAAATCTGTTTAACCGCATTTTTTTAATCCTTATTGATTATTAATTTTTTTCTAAGTTTTGTGATATAATTAAATAAAGTCTGATTAATTATTAAGGGGAAACTTTTTGTAAAAAGGGTTTTCCCGATCTATGGGGTAAATAAAAAATTGGCTCCATGTGATTTATAGTGGGTAAATTATGGAAAATGACTTCAAACTGTCAAATACTATTCACCCTCCCCTTAATCCCCTCCCATCAAGGGAAAGGAGACCTAACTGCTCCCTCTCCCCTTGAGGGAGAGGGTTGGGGTGAGGGAAATAAATATATAACCCACTATAAATCACATAGAACCAAAAAATTTTTCATTTTTAGCATGAACCCAAAAACTATAACTCCTGTCTGCAAAAATTGTATTTATTATTATATCACATGGGACAAAAAAAACCCATATGGATGTAAGGTCTATGGCTTTAAAACCTCAGGTGAACCTTCAAGGATAGTAAAAAACGCTTCCGGTGAGGAATGCAGGTTATTTTCACCTAAAAATATTAGTGTCTCAAATGAATAATAAAGAAAAATTAAATGCCTTATTAAAAATCGGCGCTACCCTGTCACCATTATATTCAACTATAATGTCATTACGCGCAGATTTCTACAAAAAAGGACTTCTTAATGTTTTTTCAGTTAAAATACCCGTAATAAGCATTGGAAACATCACAATGGGTGGAACAGGCAAAACACCATTTGAAATGACAATAGCAAGGGAATTTATTAATAAAGGAATAAAAACAGCGATTATCAGCAGAGGATATGGCGGTAAATCAAAAAAATGGCCTCTGGTTATATCTGATGGTAAAAATATATATGCCAGCACAAAAAATGCAGGAGATGAGGCAGTATTAATAGCGCATGCCCTGCCTGATTCCATAATTGTCTCAGGTCCGGACAGATTTGCGGACGCACAGGTTTGTGAAAAAATGGGATGTCAGGTAATTATAATGGATGATGGTTTCCAACACATACGGCTCAAAAGAAACCTGGATATATTGCTTATTGATTCAAATACGAATATTTTTAAGGAAAGGGTCTTTCCGGGGGGATACTTAAGAGAACCTCTTCACGCAATTAACCGTGCTCATTGTATTATTCTTACTAAAACAGAGCTGTTATCCCAAACCCAAAAAAATGAGAAAATTAATGAAATTAAAAATTTTCTTGAAAATAAAGACATCCCTGTTTTTTATTCGGAGAATATCATAAAAAAATTTATTGATTTTAACGGAAACTTTCTAAAACTCACTGAATTAATTAATAAAAAAGCCTTTTGCTTTACAGGCATAGCTAAACCTGATAATTTTTTTAATACCCTTGAAAAACTTAAAATTAATATAAAAAGAAAGATTCCTTTTTGGGATCACTATGCTTATAATATTAATGATATCAAAAATATCGTGTTTGATGCACAAAAAGAAAATGTGGAATTTATCGTTACAACCCAAAAAGATATGGTAAAAATACACGAATTATTTAAAAATAGCGATAAAGAATTAAAAAATATCTTTGATATGAATAAAATTCTTTATTTAGAGATTGAGACTATCCCACAGGAGGAATTCTGGATATTTTTATTTAAAAAGATACATTTAATAAAACAATAGCTGAGGTTAAAAATATAAATGGATTGGGGACTTTTAAAAAAACTGTGCGCTCTAAATGCTGTTTCAGGATGTGAAAACAATATATATCCCATTATAACAGAAAAATTAAACAATTACGGATTTGAAATAAAAAAAGACTATATTGGAAATATTATTGCCAATATTCCCGCAAAAAAACCAAAATCCTTAAAAATGATCATTGATGCCCATATAGACGAAGTTGGCATGATGGTAAGCAAATTTGATTATAACGGTTTTCTGAGATTTATTACCATTGGCGGCATTGACCCTGAAATACTTCCGGGAAAACCAGTTGTCATATACGGAAAAGAGGAAATTAACGGAATAATAGGCTCTGTTCCTCCGCACTTAAAAGGCAAAAACAGCCAGTCAGGCATCCAGGCAGAAGACCTTTATATTGACACAGGACTTCATCAAAAAGAGCTTGAGGACATAATAACTCCCGGAGATATTATTACTTTTTTACCTTATTGGTATGAAAATCATAACTGTGTAATGGCAAAAGCTCTTGACAACAGGGTTGGCGTCTTTATTCTCTTAAACCTCATTGAGACTATAAGCAAAATATCTGTGGAAACAACCTGGGATATATATCTTGTTTTTTCATCGCAGGAGGAAACTGGCATGAAAGGTGCTATTCCTGTATCCAATATGTTAAATCCTGATGTTACAATTGTTCTTGAGGGTACTGTTGCAAACGATGTTCTGGGGACACCGTCTCATAAAATGCTTGCCAGATGCAATGAAGGACCTGAAATAAGGCTTTCAGACTCAAAATTTCTGGCAAACCGTGAATTATGCAATTTTATAATACAGTTAGCCCAAAAAAAACATATAACACATCAGGTTATTGTAAAAAAGGCCGGGGGCACCAATGCAGCGGCATATCAGACCGGAGGCAAAACCGGTTCAATGGTTGCCGCTGTATCAGCGCCTGTAAGATATCTTCACTCACCTGCAAGTCTTGCCTTTAAGGAGGATATAAAAAACTGCTATGATTTAATAAAACAAATTTTATTAGAAAGCAATGAGTTAACCGGATTAGTTTCTCAATTTTCAAAAACTTTTTAGAAACAAAATGATTAAGGAGTTCTTTAATAATAAATATGAAATATCTTATATTTAATACAATAATTTTTTCAATGTTTTTTTTGTTTTTTTCATCAAATTTGCAGGCATTAACCATCTATCCAGAAGATCAGAAAGAACATTATATTTATAAAAAAGATCATCACAACAGAGATAGATATGACA
>DYOW01000124.1 GCA_020720325.1 Desulfobulbus propionicus | reverse complement strand
ATTGTTGCGGTTTATATATTAAATCTGTTATTTTTGTATAAATTAAGATAACTTTATTTAAATATAAGGAGAAACACCATGCGTAATTTCAGAAAAGAATTATGGTTTAATGTCCCCACAAGAAGGGCTTTTATAAATATTACCACTCAGGTTGAGGAATGCCTCAGGGAAAGCAATATAAAAGAAGGCCTGATACTTGTAAATGCCATGCACATCACTGCATCAGTATTTATTAATGATGATGAAAGCGGCCTTCATAAGGACTATGAAAAATGGCTGGAAAAGCTTGCCCCTCATGAACCCATAAACCAGTATCTTCACAACAGGACAGGTGAAGACAACGGAGATGCCCATCTTAAAAGGCAGGTGATGGGCAGGGAGGTGGTTGTTGCTATAACTGAGGGAAGGCTTGACTTTGGCCAGTGGGAGCAAATATTTTACGGCGAATTTGACGGAGGCAGGAGAAAAAGGGTTCTTGTAAAGATTATAGGAGAATAAATTTTATTTTTTTCTAATACAATTTAAGGTATAATCAATCTACATATTTAAAAATTATCATTAAGGTATAAAAAAATGCATGTATTTGATGAAAACCGTATATTGGTTCTTGATTTTGGCTCTCAGACAACCCAGCTTATCGCAAGAAGGATAAGGGAACTTAAGGTTTATTGCGAGATTTTTCCATATAATGCAGATCTTCACAAAATTAAAGAATTTAATCCCAAAGGGATAGTTTTATCTGGAGGGCCAGCAAGCGCTCTTGAAGATGGCTCCCCTACCCTTACCCCTGATATATTTGATTATATTATGACCCAGCCTATTCTTGGAATTTGTTACGGACTCCAGCTTTTAATAAATTTAAGCGGTGGAACATTAATCAAAGGGGATCAGAGGGAATTTGGTCATACAAATATAGAATATCAGAAAAAATCTTTACTGTTTAATGGGTTTGATTTTGCGGATTATCAGGTCTGGATGAGCCACGGAGACAGTGTTGATACATTTCCCAAAGAGTTTTACACAATTGCAATGACTGGATCAGGTGTGATAGCAGCCGTTGGTCACAGGGAAAAACCAATCTTTGGAGTGCAGTTCCATCCTGAAGTTACCCATACAACAATTGGCAAAAAGCTTCTTGAAAATTTTGTAATAAATATATGTAAATGCAAACCCACATGGAACATGCATTCATTTATTGAGAACAACATAAAAAATATAAAAAAAACAGTGGGAAACGAAAAAGTAATCTGCGCCCTCTCAGGCGGGGTTGATTCCACTGTGACATCTTTAATAATAAATAAGGCAATAGGCAAACAGCTTACCTGCATATTTGTAAATAACGGACTTTTAAGGAAAAACGAGGCTGAAATTGTTCTTAATTTTCTGAAAAAACTTGATCTTAATGTGGATTTTGTTGACGCTACAGACAGATTCCTCACCCTTCTTAAAGGTGTTGAAGACCCTGAATTAAAGAGAAAGATTATCGGAAACGAATTTATACAAATTTTCGAGGAAGAGGCAAAAAAACTTGGCGATGTTCAGTATCTTGCACAGGGAACGCTGTATCCTGATGTAATTGAAAGCGTCTCATTTAAAGGCCCGTCCGCAACCATAAAAAGCCACCATAATGTGGGCGGACTTCCTGAAAAAATGAACCTTAAGCTGATAGAGCCATTGCGGGAACTTTTTAAGGATGAGGTAAGGGAGCTTGGAAAAGAGCTTGAAATGCCCGAAGACCTTATTTTTAGACATCCTTTTCCAGGCCCTGGCCTTGCCATAAGGATACTTGGCGACATAACCCCTCAAAGACTTTCCATTTTAAGAGAAGCGGATGCAATTGTTATTGATGAACTCAAAAAAAGCGGCTGGTACAGAAAAATGTGGCAGGGCTTTGCAGTGCTTCTCCCAATAAGAACAGTTGGTGTTATGGGAGATGAAAGAACTTATGAAAATGTCCTTGCAATAAGGGCGGTTGACAGCCTTGACGCCATGACTGCTGACTGGACAAGACTTCCTTATGATTTGCTTGCAAGATTATCCAACAGGATTATTAATGAAGTTAAGGGAATAAACAGGGTTTGTTTTGATATTTCTTCAAAACCTCCTGCGACAATTGAGTGGGAGTAATTTTTTTATATTTTTTATTTAACATCTTTAAAAAAACTTTTAAGAAACTAATTTCTAAGTTAACCATTTGTTTTATTTATTTTTATAAAACTAATATTTTCACCCAAAGCCAAAAAAATTAGCTAAAAATTTTGCATTAAGGCAAAAATTATAGTATAATTAATTATGCTTAAAGACCGATATCTAACTCCCTATATTGTGGCTGATCTGAAAGAAAAAATGGTGTTTCTTGGCGGTGCAAGACAGGTTGGCAAAACAACGCTTTGCTGCGACCTTATTGCATCTCATTTTAAAAACCATGCATATTTCAACTGGGATAACAGAAAAGACAGAAAATTTATCACAGAGTCCTCATGGCCAAAAGACGCTGAACTTCTTATTTTTGATGAAATTCATAAATATCGTCTATGGAAAAGCCTCATAAAAGGCGAATATGACAAATTAAAAGAAATATTTAAATTTCTGGTTACAGGAAGCGCAAGGCTTGATATATACAGAAGGGGCGGCGATTCCCTTCAGGGAAGATATCACTATTACAGACTGCATCCTTTTACATTAGCTGAAACAGAAAAAATTTCCTGTAACTCATCTGTTTTTAACGAATTACCCATTGGCTCTGTCTATTATCAGGACACATTGGTTATGCTGGATAATTTTGGCGGTTTTCCTGAACCATTTACCAAACAGAATAAAAGGGTTTTAAGACGCTGGCACAATGAGAAAATAGAAAGAATGTTCCGTGAAGACATTCTTGACGCAAGGGCAATAAGGGATATTGGCAATATGAAACTTTTAAGCGATATGCTGCCTTCAAGGATTGGCTCTCTGCTTTCCCTTAATGCCTTAAGGGAAGACCTTGAGGTTAGCCACAATGCTGTCACACTCTGGATGGACATACTTGAATCTTTTTATTATGTTTTCAGGGTATATCCGTTTTCATCAAAAAAAATCAGGGGGCTAAAAAAAGAGCCTAAACTTTATTTATGGGACTGGTCAGAGGTGGAAGACGAGGCCGCCAGATTTGAAAATCTTATTGCCTCACACCTTCTTAAATATACGCACTTTTTAACTGACTATGAGGGATACAGGGCAGAGTTATTTTTTCTAAGGGATGTGGACAAGCGGGAGGTTGATTTTCTTGTGACCATTGATACAAAACCGTGGTTTGCTGTGGAGGTTAAGACAAATGAAGAAAAAATATCACCAAATCTTTTATATTTCAAAGAAAAACTTTCAATACCTTTTATCTATCAGGTGATAAAAAAAGATAAAACAGACAAACTGGAAAAAGGAGGAAGGGTGATATCCGCAGGAAAATTTCTGTCGGGTTTAATATGATATTATGTTAAAAACAAGGGCAAACACAGAAAAAGGGCTGGAAATTACAGAATAATCTATCTCAAAGAAGACAATATCCTCTTAATAACGCTTATCAAAATTTCCTATTGTAAAGAGGGGGGTTAACTATTTTAATTTGTATGTGTTTACAATTGATGATTTTCATACTATATTTTTCACCTCAGGGCAAAATTATAGCATAATAGAACTATTGCATGGAAGTTAAGCGTATTAGCAATAGTAGGGAAAATGCATGAATCACCCTGACATAAGCATCTTATCTAAAATAAATTTTTCATTTAGATAAAGTCCCAATATCTGAAAGATTCTGGCGCTAACTCATAAATTTCTTTATGATTTTTATGTTTAATTACTATCTTTTGGAGGGACTGTTTTTTCTTTTGCTTTCTGAGCTTGTTCTGCGATCGATTGTTCTAAGTCTTTTGTTTTGCTTGTAATAATTGTGCTAACATTTTCCAAAAATTGATAATTGACTTTAACATCTTTAATAAAACTATAAAGAATTGCAATACAAGCTATATAAAAACCAATATCTTGAATTTTAATTATACCTTTCATAAATACTACTCTCAAATATATTAATAGAATAATTGCAGCAAATGAAGCAATTTTTATTGTAAATACATTTATTTTTTGCAAAAGCAGGATTAAAGGTGTATCTTCTTTATTTAATGCTTTAATAACAAAAAAAGTTAAAGAAATAATACCAGTAATTGCTATAATCCATGTCAATAAATCATACATAAAATATATCTCCTATTATAAAAAATTTTCAAACTTTAGAATCTATTGTGTTTACAAGGTGCTTATTTTTATACTATAAAAATAAACCTGCTATGCCTGGTAAAAACCAAAATAACGCCGAAAACATATCCATTTGACGTCTTTCTTCAGTTCTAGGAACTTCCCTTTTTTTTGTAACTGGCTTTGACTGAAATT
>DYOW01000035.1 GCA_020720325.1 Desulfobulbus propionicus | reverse complement strand
AGCGGGAAACGAGACTCGAACTCGCAACCCTCAGCTTGGAAGGCTGATGCTCTAGCCATTGAGCTATTCCCGCATCTATTTTTTGGAGAGAGGAGGATTCGAACCTCCGAAGACTCACGCCAGCAGATTTACAGTCTGCCCCCTTTGGCCACTCGGGTATCTCTCCGCAATTGCTCATCTGGAGCTGGCGATGGGATTCGAACCCGCAACCTGCTGATTACAAATCAGCTGCTCTACCGTTGAGCTACGCCAGCAGTTACAAAGAAGTAATTCTATAATATTTAAAAAAAATTGCAACATTTTTTTTAAAAAAATGATATTTTTTTTACAATTGCAATTTAAAGTTAATACCAATAATAAAAACTTTATTATTAAAAAACTAAATTATAAAACCTATTTTTCTGTAAAATCAATAACTTTTTGGAGGGAATCAAAAAAAGATTCCAAATATTCTTCATAAATTACAATTCTGTCACGTTCATTTCTATCACCTACAAGGCGCATTTCTGAAATTGCCAGATATCTGTTACCATTATGAGTTTCTTTAAAATCAAAAAAATATGTCCTGCCACCAGCCTTAATTTTTTCAGTAAAAAGCATCTTGCTGTTCTCTCTCTGCATCAAATCACCTCAACAATTTATTAATTATCAGCTCAAAAATAAAAAAACGGCGCCACAAAAAAAATGGCGCCGTTTTAAGTTAATATAAACTATTCGACTTGGTCTCTTAAAAAATTAATGCTCAGAGCCTACAGATTTTTCCAAACCAAATCCTGCTTTACCGGACTTTACATCAGCAGCCCATTTTTCAAAAACATATGCTGTTGACCTGTAAACAAGATGTCCGAACTTTGAAAATGGTAAGGAAAGAAAAAGAACCCAAACACATGCAAGATGCAGGATATAAACAGGATATGCAAGTTGTTTTACCTGGGTAAGTCTGAATATTTCTGAACCAAGACCTGTTGCGCCCACCGCAAAAATAAGCCAGATAAGAATCCAGTCCTGATCAGAACTCTTTAATGTTCCTTTTTCTGTAAGACGATCCCTTACTCCCTTTATCATAAAAACACCCACAATAAGCATGATACCGCCAATATTTGCAGCAAGCTTAACAGGATGCCATTGTGGCATAGGCGTTACCGGACCTATAATATGTAATGCGGCATGAAAAAGGTCTTCTGCAATAAAAACAAAATTGGTTACAATAAAAAGTATTATAAAGGACAAAACAAGATAAAGATGGCCTGTTGCTCTGTCTGCTGTCTGACCGCACTTTTTAAACCTGCTGTGCGCAATAATTTCCTGTACCGCCGGAATAATATATCCTGTAACCAATGTTCCAATTGGAGGAACAGGATATGTTCCGGAATACGATTTTGGAAGATTTGCCCCGGCGCTTATATCCATCCAGAAATTCTTCACACCATTATAAAGAACATAAAGCACAAAGACTACTGTGGATAAAAATAAGACGTCAATAGGAATAACACTCATAAAGTTATGAAACTCTATAGGTGTTTCTTCTGGAAATGGAAACGCATGATGAGAAACAAGCGCTGCCCACACTCCGGCGACAGCAAGGACAAGAATAATACCAAGAAATACAGCCCCAATCACACCCATTGGGGAACTGAACATATCGGCAAGGAACTTAGGCTCTGCATAGTATCTGATTGCATTAAGCCTTATGGCAGAAAGTACATCTCCAGGTCTGGCATCACGGGGACAATAAGTAGTACAGTCTCCGCACTGATGACATAACCATACATCCACATCACCGGCAACTTTACCGGCGAGACCCCACTGTGTCCAGAGCATTTCTTTTCTTGGAAAAGGACTCTCATCTGTTGATAAAGGACATACAACTGAACAAGTGGCACACTGGTAACACCTTTTAACAGTGTCACCTCCAGACTGCATTACATTTCTTATAAACGATAGATCAGGTTGAATTGATTGGGTCTGCATTTTTTTTACCTCCTAGAAGCCTTTAAATGGGTTTGGTCCCATTCCAACTACTTCTTCTACAAAATCATTAATAATCTGAGAAACCTTGTCATAATCATCAATAGATACCTGCTCAAGTTTTACTCTCTCTTTTTCTACTCCAAGAGATTTCAAACTCTCTGCAACGTTATCCATTCTTTTGCCTGCAAGCTCACTACCCTTTGCAAAATGGCACTGATAATCATCACCATACTTACAACCAAGAAGAAGAACTCCGTCCATTCCGCTTGACATTGCATCCTTAATCCAGGAAACATTCACTGAACCAAGGCAACGAACTGGAATTATCCTTGGAAGCGGTGACCATGACTTACCCTGTGATGCAGCGATATCAAGCGCTGGATAGGCATCATTTTCGCAAACAAAAACAACCATTCTTAATTTTTCTTCATCATCATCAGGAACTTCAATGTTTTTGATCATTGAGCCAACAATATCAATATTATAGTCCTTAAAACCAATAATACGCTCAGGACAAGCTCCCATACATGTTCCACATCTGCGGCAACGCGCCGGATTTGGTTTTGGTGTGCCTTTTTCATCATCATCAAGGGCGCCAAACGGACATTCTTCTGTGCATCTCTTACACTGTGTGCATCTCTGGAAGTAAAAATCCGGCCAGTCATAATCCCATGTTCTTGGATGAACCGCATGTCCAACTTCCACTGCCTTTAATACCTGTATTGCCTTTAACGCCGCGCCTGTTCCATCTTCCATTTCATCTTCAATGGTCATGGCTCTTCTTACACCACCAGCGGCATAAACACCGGTTCTTCTTGTTTCATAAGGGAAACAGATAAAATTAGAATCACAATAGCCCTGGAAGAGTTCAAGGTCTCTAAAAGCCGGACCCTGTCTGTAGGCAAAATTAATAACTGCCTCTTCTTTTGTTGTTGGTATCATGCCTGTTGCAAGAACAACCATATCAACATCAACCGTCATATCTCCGCCAATAAGTGTGTCTTCAACTTTTACTGAAAGACCGCCCTGACCGTTGTCTTTAACTTCTGTCACAGCGCCTTTTGTAAGGAACATTCCTTCATCATTTTGAAGGCTCTTATAAAAATATTCATATTTTCCAGGAGTTCTCATATGCTGGTAAAATATGTAAGACTTTCCGTCCTGCGGGTAATCTTCCCTTACATACTTTGCATGTTTTAATGCTGAAATGCTTGTGACTGCAGATGCATATGGGAAATCAAAGTCATCTTTTTTGGCGCCCGGACTCATAACAAATGCAACTGATTTTGCCTCTTTTCCGTCAGCGCGAACTATCTTGCCTTTTTTGGCTATATCTTCAAACTGATGGTTTGTCACAACATTTGGATTGCCCCATGCAAGGTGCGCATATTCTCCTTCAGCAGGCACAAAAGGCTTCCAGCCTGATGCAAGGACAACAGCGCCAAAAATTTCTGCATTTGAATCAACCTGCATGTAATCCTGACGACCCTCATTCTTTGCATTATATTTCTTTTTCTGGTCTTCTGCAGAAAGCTCTTTTCCGTTTGCATCAAATTTTTCTTCTGGTGTCAAAGGAATCGGGGCATCCCATTCGCTTTTTACTCCTGCAGACTTAAAACTTGCCCTGTAATTTCCTGGAACATTTGCTATTCTTGCAAGCTCGGTTCCGGTTTTTACAGTTATCTTTGAATTTGCATTTATCTTAGCAATTAATCCAGGGGCAATAGGATCAATAAGAGTTGTATAGTCAGGTCCAATAGGGGTCTGCTTTCTTATTTTTGCAGCAAAAGAACCAAGTTCATTTTCTTTTTCAACAATAGTTGACTCAAAGCCAGCCTCAGCAAGTTCAAGGGCTGCTGACATTCCTGCAATGCCACCGCCTACAATTAATACCTTCTGGCTTGGAGCTTCCATTTTTTCAGGAACAGGCATAGCAACCTTTTTGATCTTTGCCATGGACATTCTAATATAGTCCTCAGCAAGTTCCTGTACATGCTCATTATTTCCATTATCAGAAGGATGTGACCAGACAACAAGTTCTCTTAAAGATGTTTTTTCGATATAAACGCCTGGAAAATCAAAATCCTTATATTCATATCTTGGTGAAGCGCCAGCAATAACAACTCTATCAACACCTTCTTTCTCCACATCATCTTTAACCATCTGAATACCTGCGGGAGAATAAAGATCGTCATGAGTTTTAACAATAGCAGCGCCCTCTTTCTGTGCAAGATTTGTAAGGGCAGCAATATCAAGCGCCTCACCTATCCCATCACCTGTATATATATAAAGTCCTACCTTAGCCATTAGTTTGCCCTCCTATTAATAACTTGAGCTGCCTTTAATGCAGCGGCAGTTGAACTTTGAGCAGATGAAACAACATCAACAGGTCTCTTGGAACAACCACAAGGAATAATACCTGCTTTTGGAACAACAAAACCGTCTGTGTCATATTCAATGCCTGTTATTGGCGACAATGCTCCCTCTGGCTGCATACCTGTGGCAAGAACTGCAAGCTCCACTTCCTTTTCAACCTTTCCACCGCCAATTGTATCTTCTGCAATAAGCACCACATTTCCATTAGAGCCTTCTTTAACATCCGCAACCTTGCCTTTAATAAAGGTCACCTTTGGATCTGCTTTGACTTTTTTGTAGAAATTCTCATATTTCATCCCTGGTGAACGGATATCAATATAAAAAACTACGATTTCTGTGTCAGGTGACTGTTCTCTTAAATATGTAATCTGTTTTAATGTAGCTAGACAACAAATATAAGAACAGTATGGGAGATGATCTTTATCTCTTGAACCTGCGCACTGAACAAATCCAACTGTTTTTGGTGGATTTTTATCTGATGGTCTGTATATTTTTCCTTCTGATGGTCCTGATGGTGATGCCATTCTTTCAATCATCATATTGGTTACAATATTGGGAAATTTGCCGTATTGTAATCTGTCCATTTTTGTCGCATCATATGGTTTCCAGCCGGTCGCAACTATAACAGCTCCAACATTTAGATTTATCTTTTCTTCTGTCTGTGTAAAATCCACGTGACCTGCAGGCAATGCTTCCTGTATCTTCTTTCCTTCGTCAGTGTTTACAACAGATGGATCAATTACACACTGATAGGGAAAAGACATGGGATGCGGCATATAAACTGGTTTTCTTGTGTCAAGACCAAAATTAAATTCATTTGGAACTTCTGTTGTCGCAACATCTTTCCCTTTGCAAGCAGCAGTACACTGAGGTGTAGTGAATTTAGGTTTTACTGTTATCTGAACATCATAATTACCCTCTGAACCTGCAACTGCATCAACTGTTGCGTTTGAATAGAAGGTTATATTAGGATTTGTTTTTACCCTTTTAAAATTTATCTCAAGTCCACATGTAGGTGGACATAACTTGGGGAAATATTTATTTAACTGGGCTACTCTTCCACCCATATAATTTTCCTTTTCCACCAAATAAACCTGATAACCCATCTCAGCGGCTTCAACAGCAGCAGTAAGGCCACTGAAACCTCCGCCAATGACAAGTATGCTGTTACTCATTTGCCTTCTCCTTTAAAATTTTTTATAAAATCTTTGGCTCAATTGCCCTACTCTTTTTTATTTCATTTTTTAAAAAAAATCAAGTTATTTTTGATAAAAAAAAAGTGCCAGACACCAAAAAGCGCCTGGCACTTGATTTTCAATTCAATCTAATGCAACCTTCTTAATTATGCGGCAACAATTGTATGAAGTTTCTTTTTGAAGGTTGACCATTCACCGGTATTTGGATCGTATTTTGAGTTAACAAAACACTTCCATCCGCCCTGTTCCATATCTGTATCAGAAGTAACGTTAAAATCACCTCTGTAGTAGAAACCAGGATAACGGCTTTCTTCACGGAACTGGATGTGTCTGAGATGATCTTCAACTGTCCAGATTCTGTGAAAGTTTTCCCATGCTCTGAGAAGCTCATGGAGACCACCAGCAGCTAACTTTTCAGAATCTTCTCTGAGCCACTGGAGATGTGTCATAGCAATCTCAAGAAGCTTTCCGTTTGTCATGTAATATGGAGACCAACCAGCGCCGTATTCATCGGTATATTTCATAAGCCTTTCTGACATGTGTCTTGGCTTGATGTAATTTGGGTTAACCATTTCATGTGTGCTCTTCTGATAGTGTTCATAGTATGTTACTACTGGTTTGTAAATTTCAGCCTTTAATTCTTCTCCGGTCTGTTTTAAGGTAGGTTTAAAATCAGCATTGTCTCTGATGTAACGAGCCATTGACTTGGCAGCGATACGACCTTCAGCATGTGAGCCAGAAGAGAATTTATGACCAGATGCGCCAACGCCGTCACCAGATGTGAAAAGACCATAAACTGTGGTCATTCTGTTGTAAACTTTTCCGTTGCAACGAACTTTATAATCTTCAGGAACCCAGTCTTCGTCCGGACCACTTACCCAGATACCGCAGCAACCAGAGTGAGAGCCAAGCATGTATGGTTCGGTAGGCATAATTTCAGAGCCAACTTTTTCTGGTTCAATGCTCATAGAAGCCCAAAGTCCTGCCTGACCAACTGACATATCAAGAAAGTCTTCCCATGCCTCTGATTCAAGTTCTTTCCAGAATTTTTTGAGATCTTTTTCATTCATACCTTCTGCTTTTTTAGCATCAAGGAATGCATTAAGAGCAGCGGCTGTATCCATATAAATAGGACCACGACCTTCTTTCATTTCGAAAAGCATAAGATGGTTTCTTAAGCATGTTGGTGTGACAGCAGCGTGTCCGTAAGGAGCATACTTTCCGAGCTCTTCTTTGGCGCGTGGTGATTTTGCATAATGCTCGCCAAATCCGTTTGTAACTGTAGCCTTAAAGAGAAGGAACCATGCGCCAACAGGACCATAACCATCTTTGAAACGAGATGGTGTGAAACGGTTTTCCATCATGGTCATTTCAGCGCCAACCTGCATACACATTGTGTATGTGGATCCAGCATTCCATATTGGATACCATGCGCGGCCTTTGCCTTCATCTGTTGTTCTTGGTCTGAAAATATTAACAGCTCCACCACAAGCAACCATCATTGTTTTTGCTTTGTAAACTCTGATTTCGTTGTCACGAAGATTAAAACCTACAGCGCCAGCAATGGTGTTTGGTTTGTTTGCATCAAGAAGAAGTTTAACGATAAAAATTCTTTCATGGATATCATAACCCATTTCTGTCATAGCTGCCTTTGCTGCTTCCGCAACAATGCATTTGTAAGATTCACCGTTAATCATTATCTGCCATTTACCGGTTCTAACAGGAACGCCGCCTTCTGTAAGTTTTTTGGTCTGGTCTGTTCCGTGTTTCTTCCATATTGGAAGGCCCCAATCTTCAAAATGATGAACTGAATCATCAACGTGACGACCAAGGTCAAATATAAGGTCTTCACGAACAACACCCATAAGGTCGTTTCTTACCATTCTAACATAGTCAGAAGGTGTGTTGTCGCCAATATATGTATTAATAGCAGAAAGACCCTGGGCAACAGCGCCTGATCTTTCAAGAGATGCCTTATCACAAAGACATACTTTTGAACCGGCAGGAAGCCATTTTCCGATTTCCCATGCTGTTCCACATGCTGCCATACCGCCGCCAACAATAAGCGCATCATATTCAAATTCATTTACAGGAACTTTTGAGAGATCTGGCTCTGCAAGAAGCTCTGCATTTGGCTTATTAGGTAATGCCATTTGTATTATTCCTCCGTTAAATATTTTTTTGTAAAGTTTTAAGATTAAGCAAAATCAGATGGTTTGCAGGTAAATCTTCCGCTTGCTGATTCTGTGAAAAGAATCTCATTATCAAGCTGATCAGCGCCTGGAGATGGCTTTCCTTCAAAAGGTTTGATTGAACCTTCTGCTGTGGTTCTGATTGGGAATTTAAATCTCTTCATGTTTCCATTTCTGAATTTAATTGTCCACATAATTGAATCAGTGCCTCTCATAGGCTGAACATAACCACCCATTGGGGCAATATCAGCATAATGTCTTACTTCAATAGCGCCTTGTGGACAAATTTTAACGCAGGAATAGCATTCCCAACACTGGTCTGTTTCCTGGTTATAAGCTTTCATTGCATCCTTATTAAGGACCATAAGGTCGTTGGGACAAATGTACATACATGCTGTCTTGTCCCCGCCTTTGCAACCATCACATTTTTCTGGGTTGACAAAGCTTGGCATCGTTAAACCTCCTAAGTTTTTGTGTTTTATTGGTAGTTGTATTTGAGGGGAAAAACTCCCCTCATCTTTGTTTATAAACTATGCGATATCTTCAAAAGCGCCCTTTTTGATAACTACTTTCTGCTCAAGTCCCTGGTAGTAGTTCTTTAAAATTTCAAGAATTTCAGGACGGCTGAATTCTGCTGGAACATCTCCGCCTTCGCTCATAATTCTTCTGAATTTTGTTCCGCTTACAACAACGCGATCTTCTTTTGGAAGGTGTGGAGGCCATGTTTTTAGTGAACACATACCGTTAAGCTTGAAGCTCCAGAAAGACCAGTCAAGTTTTAATGGCAGAAGCTCAAGCGCTCCTTCCCAAAGTGTGTCATATATTTCCTGAGCCTCAAAAAGGCCATAGAAATCGCCAACACCAGCATGGTCACGACCAATAATAAGGTGTGAGCATCCAAAGTTCTGACGGAATATACCATGAAGAATACCTTCCTTTGGTCCGCCGTAACGCATTTCAAGAGGATAAACACCCATAACAGTTCTTTCTTTATTAAAATAGTTATCAATAAGCTCCTGATAGCAAATCATACGGGTTTCACCAGGGATATCTCCTGATTTTAATTTTCCAACGAGCGCATGGATAAATACACCGTCAAGAACTTCCTGTGCTATTTTGCAAAGGAATTCATGTGAACGGTGAATTGGGTTTCTTGTCTGGAATGCTGCAACCTTGCTCCAGCCTCTTTCTTCAAAGATTGAGCGGACAACTGTAGGATGCATATAAGCTTCGCCATAAGTCTGTTTAAAATTCTTTTCAGAAATAGCCTTAATTGGTCCGCCAAGAAGGAAAGAACCAGAGTTCATAACCTGCTGAACGCCAGGATGGTCACTCATTACCACTTCCCAGAATTTTTCTGAATCAGGTCCTTTACCCTTAAAGCAAAGTTCAGCTTCTTTTCTTTTTCCTTCTTCATTAACTTCAAAAATTTCTTCAAGCTTCATTGTTGCCATTAATTCATTTGTTTCATTATCATACAGGGCAACTTCATCACCTTCTTTAAGATTTGCTCTTACATCAGCTGTAACAGAAAGGGTAACAGGTAATGGCCATAATGTGCCTGGATCAACCTGTCTTAATTTCATGTCTTCTATACAACCTTCATAGTCTGCCTTACGCATAAAACCATCAAGCGGGGTAAATGCGCCCATTCCAAGCATAAGGATGTCACCAGATTCTTTTGAGCTGATATCTACCCTTTTAAATGTCTCTGCTTTTTTAATCTCTTCTTCACGTGCTGTGCCGGTAAGAAGTAGTGGATTCAGTTTTTTTTGTGATCCGTGTGGATTAACTAAGGCCATAATGTACCTCTCCTTTCTATCTTTAAATTTTTATTAAAATGAATTTCTATTCATTTTTTAAATTCATTTAACAAAAGAAATGAAAATTGTCAAGAAAAATCTTCATTAAAAAACAATATTTAAGTCAAAAAAAAAGTCCCCAAAAAAAAGCTTGATTATATAAAAAATAAGTGTTATTGTAATATTTTGGTTTTTCTTAAAATAAGAATATTTATTTTTTTTTGATAATATGCTCACTATACTTAATTCCTTTGTCGCATATATGGAGGTTGAAAAAAACCTTTCAAAAAATACTGTAAAATCCTATAAAAGGGATATAACACAATTTTGCAATTTTTTACAGAAATTAAACCAGGAAACAAAAATTAACAAAGTAAATTCATTATACATAAAAAAATGGATTATTGATCTATCATTATCAAAAAACTCCAAAAAAACCCTTGCAAGAAAGGTTTCATCCCTAAAAAGCTTTTTTAAATTCGCTCAAAAAAAAGACATATTAAGCAATAATCCTACGGAAATGATTAAACCTCCCAAAATAGAAAGCAAATTGCCCAAATATCTTAATGTCGACGAGGTTTTCTCTGTAATAGAAATCAATCCAGACCCTAATACCTACCAGAGCGTCAGAGACACCGCAATGCTTGAACTTCTCTATAGTTCGGGTCTCAGGGTAAGTGAACTCACAGGAATAACAATTAATGATATAAATTTTGACCTTGAAATCATTAAGGTCAAAGGAAAAGGCAACAAGGAAAGGATTGTGCCTGTTGGCAAAAAAGCCCTTGATGCTATTAATGAATACCTTAAAATAAGAAAAAATCTAAAAATGCCTGTTAATACAAGCCATTTATTTTTAAATAAATACGGAAAGCCCCTTTCTCCCCGGACTGTACAAAATCTTCTGGTAAAAAGGCGTCTTTCAACTGGAATCAGAACTGACGCAACGCCTCATACATTAAGACATACCATGGCCACGCATCTTCTCGAATCAGGAGCAGATTTAAGATCAATACAGGAAATGCTTGGACACAGCAGCCTTTCCACAACACAGAAATACACTCATCTTGATATTACAAAACTTACAAATATCTATGAAAAAGCCCATCCCAGGGCAAAAGAAAGAGAAAATATAAAATGAACACTTTTAAAGGCACAACAGTCCTTTGTTTAAGACATAAAGGAGAGGTGGTGATTGCTGCGGACGGTCAGGTCACACTCGGAAATACCGTCATAAAACACAGCGCTAAAAAAGTCAGAAAAATCCAGAATAATACTGTTTTAACAGGTTTTGCCGGGGCTACCGCCGATGCATTCACTCTTTTTGAACGGCTTGAGATGAAACTTGAAAATTATAAGGGAAATCTTAGAAGATCCGCAGTGGAACTTGCAAAAGACTGGAGAACAGACAAATATTTAAGAAAACTTGAGGCAATGCTTATTGCGGCAGATAAAGAAACATCTCTTCTTATTTCCGGACTTGGCGATGTCATTGAACCTGATGACGGCATTATTGCAATAGGATCAGGAGGACCCTTTGCATTATCCGCAGCAAAGGCTCTTGTGAATCACAGTGAATTGAATGCTTCTGAAATTGCAAATATTTCAATGAATATTGCTTCAGAAATCTGCATATATACAAATAAAAATATTATAATAGAAACACTAAACTAATTCGGGGGCATAATTTTTGGAAAATATTATGGATAATAAAGATACTCCTTTAACACCAAAAGAAATTGTTATTGAACTTGATAAATATATAATAGGACAGGCCAATGCAAAAAAATCCGTTGCAATTGCATTAAGAAACAGATGGAGAAGAATGCAGCTTCCTGAAAATATCAGAGATGAAGTGGCGCCTAAAAATATAATAATGATAGGGCCAACCGGTGTGGGCAAGACTGAAATTGCAAGAAGGCTTGCCAAACTCTCCAGCTCACCTTTTATAAAAATAGAAGCAACCAAATTCACAGAGGTTGGTTATGTGGGTAGAGATGTTGAATCTATAATCAGAGATCTTACAAACCTTACAGTTGATATGATAAAGGCAGAAGAAAAAAATACAGTTGAAGAAACAGCCAAACAACAAGCTGAGGAACAACTCCTTGATCTATTGCTCCCAAAAAGAATCACTGATGAAACCACTCCACAACCAGATGCCACACGGGATAAATTCAGGCAGATGCTTAAAGAAGGCAAGCTTGACGAAAGATTTGTAGAGCTTGAAGCGACACAAAAGGCAGGAACTCCCACGGTAGAAATACTTGCTGCCTCTGGCATAGAAGAGCTTCAGTCAAATCTCCAGGACATGCTTTCAAATATCTTTCCCGGAAGGAAAAAAAGAAAACAGGTTAAGGTTCAGGAGGCATTAAAGATACTTGAAACGGAATCAGCTCAAAAACTTATTGACATGGACAAAGTCACTGAACTTGCGCTCAAAAGAGTGCAGGAATCCGGCATAGTTTTTATAGACGAAATAGATAAAATCACTGCAAAATCCCATGGCTCAGGACCTGATGTGTCAAGAGAAGGCGTTCAAAGAGACCTTCTTCCAATTGTTGAAGGCACTACCGTTCATACCAAATATGGCATGGTTAAGACAGACCACATTCTTTTTATAGCAAGCGGCGCATTTCACATTGCAAAACCATCCGATTTACTCCCGGAACTACAGGGAAGATTTCCCATAAGGGTTGAGCTTGACTCGCTTACTGATGAAGATTTTGTTAAAATTCTCCAGGAGCCAAAAAACTCCCTTACCCTTCAATACCGTGAACTATTATTTACAGAAGGCATCACCCTTAATTTTACACCGGAAGCAATAAAGGAAATAGCCAGGATATCCTTTGAGGTAAACGAAAAAACAGAAAATATAGGCGCAAGAAGACTCCATACAGTAATGGAAAAACTCCTTGAAGACATTTCATTTGAAGCGTCTGATCTGCCGCCTCAGGAAATAACCATAACAGAACAATATATTGATGATAAACTTAAAAACATTGTAAAAGACAGGGATTTAAGCAGATATATTTTATAAACACAGTTTTAAGTGTTATTAAATAATAAGATACATTTATTAATTCATACAAAGATAAAGCCTGTCTTTAAACAAGATTAAAGGGATTTACAAGATATTCAGGATTTCCAATTCCTCTTTTAATCCTGTCATCCTATCAATCCCTTTTTAATCATGTTCAAGACTTTTTTAAGTTTAATCCATGCCTCAGACAATTATATATAGCTTTAATTATGAAGGTCTTTGTAAAAAATTCATAATTTACAAAAAAATATTGTTTTATTGGGATAAGAAATTATAATAAAAAAAGGAGGGTTTTTATATGAAACCTAAAATTAACCTTTTTCATATTGGAATGTTCGCCCTTATCTTTAAGGGTGTGGTTGACGTTATTGGATTTTTAAGGAAAGGCAAAAAATAAAAGGAGGATAATATTATGATACAGGCTTATGTTTTAATCAACACAAAGATTGGAAAAACCGAAGAGGTTGCAAAGACTCTTAAAGATATGCCAGAGGTAAAACACCTCGATGTGATAATGGGGCCATATGATATTATCGCCCTTCTTGAAACCGACAGCCATGATTCCATTGCAAACACAGTGATGCACAAGATGCAGACAATTGATGCAATAAACCATACAATGACCTGCCCTGTGGTTAAGGTGAATATTTAGCGCATTTTTTTTCTTTTCTCGCAATACTGTGTATTCCAGCCAATTTTATAAGGGCGATTCATGAATCGCCCTATAATGTTTCACAATAAAATCACCACTTGTACAGCGCTGGTAAAAGCCAAAAGAAATCAGTCTTTAAACTTCCTGAGGCTTTCTATTAAATCCTGCTCGCCTCGGGTGAAATTGTCTGCAGACAAAGACACAACATCTTTGATATCTTCTTCTTTAATGGAAATGGTCTCTTGTATCCGGGGTTTGACTTGTTTTTTTATGTCTTCTATAATTTTTTGAAGGTCTTTGGTAAGTTTCTCTTTTTCTTTAAGATTTTTTTCAAGAATAGCAAGGGTGTCTTTTATTGTATCAATATTTTTTTTGCTTTTTTCAAGAATTGAGTATGATTCCTGAATTTTATCAGGATCAAGTCTCTTAAGCCTCCTGTAAATAATCAGAACTGAAAGCAACAGCACAACATCAAGAAAAATCTGTGAAATTATTAGTATATTGTTTTCCAATTTTTAATTCTATATTAAGATATAACCTGTGAGTTTAATGTCTTCAACTTTTAACGGAGAATATTCTTCGTTTATTTTATCAATAAGTGGTTTTCTGAACATTATAAGGGTATTCTCATCAACACCTTTTGAGAGGTCAGCGCCTTTTAGTTCACGGTAAATTGTGTCTCTTATCCTGGTCTCACGTTTTATGAATTCTTTTTTTATATGCTGGTCTGCAACCATAAGACTTATCTGAATATTAAAAAAAACAAGCTTACCGTTTTGAGTCGCTGGGATCATAAACGAAGAAAGTGCAATAGTTTCAAAATGGGGAAGATTATTTACTGGTTCCTGTTTTTCTGAAACCGGAATATTATCTGTTTTTTCAGGTTTTATTTTTCCCTGCGCTGGATTTTGAGATTCTATTTCATGTTTTTCAGGAGTGGGTTTGATTTTTTTTTGTGTTTTTTGTTCGATTTTTATGGAAGTTTTGGAAGTAAATGGCACATATATGAGTTTCCATGCAGTATATATGCCTGCAAAGAGAAAAATACATGCTATCCCAGAGATAATAAGCGGGATAAGATTCTTTTCTTCGGTTTCAGAAGATAAAATTAGCTCTTCTTTTTTGGGTTCAATAATCTCTGTTTTTTCTTCTTCTGCTTCTAAGAGGGATGATAAGCCGTGGTCTTCTCTTGAAGAGGACTTTTTTAGTGTTTTATCCTTTTCTGCTTTTTCTATTTCAGCTATTTCAGAGGCAAATTCATCAAAAAGCGACACATCGTCAAGTTCGGAAGTGGGATCCCATAACTCGTCACTTTGAGAATCTTTATCCTTAATTTCTTCATCATCAAAGGGTAAATCAATAGATATTGACTCAAAATCATCACTAACTAATTCTTTTTCAAGCTCTGTCGCTTCACCACCATTTTTTTCAGATTCTTCTGATGATATTTTTTTTGTTTCTTCCTGATCCAAATTAGCATACCTTTATCATATTATTTTTATTGGAAAATTTTTTCTATTTTTTCATGAAGCACTTCAGGGGTGAATGGCTTTACAATATAGTTGCTAACCCTGTTTTTTACTGCTTCAATAATATTTTCCTTTTGCGCCTCTGCAGTGACCATTAAAAACGGAAGATCAACATAACGCCCATCTGCCCTTACTTTTTTTAAAAGTTCAAGCCCGGTCATCTGAGGCATATTCCAGTCTGATACAACCAACCTTATATCATCATCTTTTTGAAGAATATCCCAGGCTGATGTGCCGTCATCAGCTTCAATAAAATTTTTAAACCCCATCTGTGTAAGGATATTTTTTACGATTCTTCTCATAGTGGCAAAATCATCAACTATTAGAATCTTGATACCATAGTCAATAGACATCAGAACCCCCAAAAAAAATTTTTATAATATTTTAATCTATTTTTCCATATTGGCAATATATGACCTTACCCTTATTATTGCATTTACATGCATTTGTGAAATTCTTGACTCAGTATAGCCCATAATTTCACCAATTTCCCTCATTGTGAGTTCTTCGTAATAATAAAGTGTAATAACAAGACGTTCCTTTTCAGGAAGGGATTCTATTGCCTTAATAAGATTTTCTTTAAGTTCCTTGAGGTTAAAACATTGAAAGGGGTCATTTTCCTTGTCATCAGCAATGAGGTCAAATAAATCATCATCATTTGTGTCATTAAGCCTTTTTTTTATCATATCAATATCAAGAAAAGTAACACCCTTGGTTTCTTCAAGGAGTATATAGAAACTATCAAGAGAAACACCCAAAGCAGAGGCAACTTCCTCGTCTTCAGCAGCCCTTCCCAGTTCTTTTTCCAGTTTTCTGTAGGTCTTTTCAAGTTCAGTCATTTTTTTTCTAATAGATCTCGGAACCCAGTCCTGTGCCCTTAATTCATCAAGCATTGCGCCTCTTATCCTGAATTCTGCATAAGTCTTAAAACGGATATTTTTGGATGGATCAAATTTGTCAATGGCATCCATAAGTCCAATTACCCCGGAACTTATCAGGTCATCCAGGGAGATATGCGGCGGCAGTCTCAAAGAAAGCCTGCTTGCAAGATATTTTATCAAAGGCGCATATTTTAATATAACCTCTTCTCTTTCCATTACAGATAAGATTTTTCCTTCCTGAAAAGGATCACTCTTTAACTCCATTGTCTTTACTTGCATTTCCTCTCCCCTTTTATCAATTTATATAAAATTATTATAAATTAAAGAAAATTCAGTCTCAGAAATCTCTGAGCATTTAAGAATATTCCTGCTTATATCGTTAAATCCCCTGGTTGCGCTGGATTTTGGAAAAAGCTCAATAACGGTTTTTTGCTGAAATATGGATTTAGGAACTGAATCATCCTTAGGCACATAACCAAGATAGCTAAAAGATAAAGGACCTAAAAATTTATCTGATACAGAGGTCATATGTCGGAATATCTTTTTAGCTTCATTATTATCCTTAACCTGATTTACAACAATTGAAAATTTTTTGATGTCATGCTCCATAGAAAGAATTTTTATAAGGGAATATGCATCCACAAGGGATGTTATATCAGGCGTAATGACAATTAATCTTAAGTGGGCGGTAAGATTGAAATAAATAACATTGCTTGCAATTCCTGCGGAATTATCTATTAAAATTATGTCAAAATCATTGAGTAACTCCTGCAAAGCCTGAACAATAAATATTTTTTCACTGTCATTAAGGCTCTGGAGTTCACTTATTCCGGATGAGGCAGGAATAATTTTAATATTATTTGGTCCGTTAACCATGATATCAGAAAATTTCTTCTGGAGGCTTAAAACGTCTTTAATGGTATCCTTTGGTGTTAATCCAAGCATTACGTCAACATTTGAAAGTCCCAGGTCAGCGTCAAAAATTAACACTTTTTTATCCATCAGAGAAAGAACATGCGCCACATTCACAACAATGCTTGTCTTACCCACTCCTCCTTTGGCGCTGCTTACTGAAATAATGAGAGGAGAGGATTTTCCTGGGTAATGTTGGTCTTTTTCAGTAAAAAATGTTGAATTTATTATTTCTGCATGATTCATGCTTGAATCTCCCTTAAAATATCTAATTTACTTTTTTCCGGTTTCAAAAAATTTGTCTGTAAAAAATCTTCTTCTGTATTTATGTTGTAAATATTTAATTTTTCAATTATTTTATCCAGATTTACAATATCTGCCCTTAGTAGATTTTCAGGTATTTTCTGTCCGTTTGTAATATATGAGACAGGTAATTTCTCATTATTAAAGATGTTAAAAAGCGGTAAAAATGATTCGAGCTCATCAATCTTCGTAATGATCCAGCCTGAGATTGGAAAATTGGAATAAAATTTTATATATTTTTGCATTATTTCAGAGCTGTAAAGCGCAGGCAAAAGCGCAAGCCCCTTGATAGAGCCTGGTATTGTATGGAAAATATCAGTAAGTTCATTAAAATAAATGTTATCAGCAAGTGATTTTCCAAAGGTATCTATTAGAACATAGTCTTTTTCCCTGTTTTCAAGGATAATTTCCCTTAAATTTAAGGAATTTTTGGCGATATAAAAAGAAATATCCATTATTGAGGCATATCTTTTCAAATGTTCTATAGCGCCCAGTTTATAGTTGTCCATAGAGATTAATATGCCGTTTTTCTTATGGTTAAATTTTAATTCAGCGGCAAGCTTCGCAGTGGTGAGCGTCTTTCCAGAACCTGTTGGACCAACTACTGCGAGCCATAGCGGATTTGTAAGTTCATGGACTTTTGGTCCGAAATTTAATTCTTTTTTCCAAATGTTTATAAGCCAGTTTAATACGCTGTTATATTCAATCTTATTTGAAAATTCTTTATCAGAAAGAAATTTGATAGTTAATTCATGATGTTTGTTGGGCTTTATTCCAATTTCCGAAAATATCTGATACAGGGAAAGAAGAGGTGATTTCAGATTGACATCAATGTTTTCATGTTTTGGGACTTTTGCCTGTAAAAAGGAAGAAGTAGGCTTAATAGTTTTCTGGTTGTCTTTGTTATCATAAACCAGATCTGGCTTTTGAGAAATGTATTGAGGCTTTTGTATTGAAGTGGCAGACGGAGATTTTTTATACTGTTCGTCGCTATTCTCATTATCATAATCAATAGCGGCAAGAATTTCTATAAAGGATTCGGTCTGATTGGTATAAGGGTCTCTTTTCTTGATGCGGTTAGTCTTTAAGATTATCGCATCATCCCCGAACTCCTCTTTTACCTTCTCAAGGGCCTTATTTACGTCCTGTGCCTGAAATCTTTTTATATGCATTAGCTTATTGTTTCTATTGCCTCTATTTTAATATTCCCTGTAATCTCTGAATGTGAAATTACGGTTACGTTTGGGATAAATTTATCTAATAATTTTTTAAGATGTCTTCTCAAAACAGGGGAAGTTAATATAACTGGCTGATAACCCCTTGAAATGAGTTGATCAATCACCTTCTTTGAGCTTTGAATAAATTTTTGTATCATACCAGGATCAGGTGCAAAAAAAGTGCCATGATCAGTCTGTTGAATAAATTTTTTAAGTTGGTCCTCCATTGGAAGGTCTATAGTAATAATATAAAGTGTGCTATCAGGAGACAGAAGGGGTTTAGTTATTGCCCTGTTAATTTTTTGACGCACATATTCGGTTAAAAGATCAGGATCTTTGGAATAAGCTCCATAATCTGAAATAGTCTCTGCAATTGTAAGAAGATCTCTTATTGAAATCCTTTCCTTTACAAGATTATGCAGAATTTTCTGAAGAGTGCCCAGAGGACATACACCATTTAATTCTTCAACAACCTTGGGATGATTTTTGGCAAGATTATCCAGGAGTTTCTGGACCTCCTGACGTCCGATTATCTCATCCGCATTTAATTTTATGACCTCAGTAAGATGTGTCGCTATTACAGTTGAAGGATCAACAACAGTATATCCTGCTATAAGAGCCTCCTCTTTCAGTGACTCATTTATCCATAATGCAGGAAGCCCGAATGCAGGTTCATTGGTGGGAATGCCTGAGAGAGTCTTTTCAATTCCGCCAGGGTTAATCGCAAGGAGATATCCGGGCATCAGTTCCCATCTTGCAACCTCAAAACCTTTTATCAGTATCGTATAAACTCCGGGCGCAAGCTGCAGGTTATCCCTTAGATGAAGGGGTGGTATAATAAAACCAAAATCCTGGGCAAATTGTTTTCTAATTGCCTTGATTCTTTCCATCAGGTCTCCGCCTTTAGACTCATCAACAAGTGGTATAAGTCCGTAACCCAGCTCAAGCTCAAGAATATCCGGGGTAAGAAGCTGCTCAACTTCTTCCTGGGTTGATTTTGCCTGTTGTTCAGGGGTTGGGGCAAGAGTTTCAGGTTTAACCTCTCTGGCTTTAAGCCTATTCTTATATGCATTGAATGCAAAGGTTCCCATAAGTGTGGCAAGCAGGAAAAACGGTATAGTGGGCATACCGGGTATTACTCCCATTGTAAAAGCAATGACAGAGGTGATTGCCAAGGCATCAGGCTGGACAGCAAACTGGTTAATAAACTCCCTTCCCATGCTTGTCTCTGAGGCTGCGCGGCTTACAATAATACCTGCGGATGTGGAGATAATAAGCGCGGGTATCTGTGTGACAAGTCCGTCACCAATGGAAAGAAGCGTATAACTTGCCGCTGACTCGCCTATTGGCAAATTCTGCTGGAGAACGCCTATAATAAATCCGCCAATGATATTTATGGCAAGGATAATTATGCCTGCGACTGCCTCGCCACGAACAAATTTTGAAGCTCCGTCCATTGCCCCGTAAAACTCAGACTCCCTTGAAACATCTTTTCTTCTTTGTTTCGCCTCAATTTCTGAAATAAGACCTGAATTCAGGTCTGCATCAATTGCCATTTGTTTTCCTGGCATAGCATCAAGGGTAAATCTTGCGGAAACCTCCGCGATTCTTCCAGCGCCTTTGGTGATAACTATGAAATTTATAATTATAAGGATAAAAAAGATAATTGCGCCAACAACAAAATTTCCACCAACTGCAAACTGACCAAAACCCATGATGATTTTTCCTGCGACATCAACACCTTCGTGACCATGCAGAAGAATAAGTCTTGTGGATGCAATATTAAGAGAAAGTCTGAAAAGCGTTGTCACAAGGAGCAATGTCGGATATATTGGAAAATCAAGGGGTCTTACTATGTATAGTGAAAGCAAAAGAACAAGAATTGATATTGTTATATTTAGCGCAAGAAAGATATCAAGGGCAATGGAGGGAATGGGCATAATCATTATGGCTATTATGAGAAAAACTCCCGCAGCAGCCATAAGGTTTGAAGTATCTATATTAATTGATCGTATTGTTGATGTTTCCGTAGCCATTATTTATTTTTCTTTTTCTTTAATGTGTAAACATGTGCAAGAATCTCAGCGACAGCGCCGAATAATTCAGTTGGAATAAATTTTCCAATATCAATTTTATACAATGAATGTGCCAGAGGAATATTTTCAATAACAGGAATTGCATTTTCTTCCGCCACCTCCTTAATTTTCTGCGCAATATTGTCTGCTCCCTTTGCAATTATCTGAGGGGATTCCATTTGTCCTCTCTCATATTTTATGGCAATAGCCAAATGAATCGGGTTTGTTATGATGACATCAGCCTTTGGAACCTCTGCCATCATTCTTTTTCTTGCCATTTCCCTTTGTATCTGCCTTATTCTTGATTTAACAAAGGGGTCTCCCTCGCTTTGCTTGTATTCTTCTTTGATTTCTTCTTTGGTCATTTTCAGGTTTTTCTCAAATTCCCATCTTTGATATATAAAGTCTATGATCGCAAGGATAAGAAGGGCAATGCTGCTTTTCCAGAGTATTGAAAGAGAGATTTTGGACATATAGACCATTATTTGTATAGGGTCAAGGCTTACAAGGGGAAGAAGATTATCCATTTCGGATTTAATTGCAAAGTATGTCACGGCTGCGACAATTATTACTTTAAATAATGATTTAAAAAATTCCATTAATGATTGCATGGAAAAAAGTCTTTTTATACCCTCAAGTGGGCTTATCTTTGATAATTTGGGTTCAATTGCCTCAAATGAAAAAAGAAGACCGAACTGCAGGACATTTGAAAAAATAGCGACAATAACGGTTGCAGACATTATGGGAAGTAGAATAACAAAAACCTGAAATAATAATCTTTTCATGATTTCAAGTATATTTCCCTGACTAAGATGGGTGGTTCCCGCAATCTGCAGATAGTATTTTATTAAATATGCATTTTGATAATAATAAAAAGATGCGCCCCAGAAAAATATTGAAATTGAGGCAAAAAGCACTGCAATAGAGGCTAATTCTTTACTTTTGGGTACTTGTCCTTTTTTTCGCGCTTCTTCCCGCCTTCGCGGTGTGGCATCCTCTGTTTTTTCCTGAAAACTTTCTTCTGCCATTGGTTAACCTGCAAATAATTTAAATACTACAGGAAATGATTTAATTGTGGCGTCAATATATCTTGCCAAAACAGGCCAAAAGACCTGCATTGTCAGGGATATAAAAACAAGTCCAAAAACTATATTTATAGCAAAGCTTATAACAAGAATATTTAATTGGGGTGATGTCTTTGCAAGTATTCCAAAAGCAACCTGTATAAAAAAGAGTATGACTATGACAGGGGCCATTAACTTTATTGAAAGCACAAACATATTTCTTATTGTTTCAAGAACTATTGCAACTATATTGGTATTCATAATGATTTTACCAGGATTTATTATCTTAAAACTATCAAATATAGTTACGATGAGGAAATGATGACCATTGGTGATAAAAAAAAGAAGTGTGGCAATAATATACATAAATTCAGTAATAACAACAGATTGCGTGCCTGTTGAAGGGTCTATTAAATTAGCCATGGATAATCCCATTTGAAAACCGGCTATCTGTCCCGCAAGCTGAAGTCCTCCCATAATGCTTCTTAACATAAGTGAAATTGTTAAACCTATAAACAATTCAATCACAAGATATAAAAAATAGTCAAAAGTTTTTAATGGAAAATACATAACACTAATGTCTAAAAAAGCAGCCACATACATTGTCAGGGCAACACAAAATATTGTTTTAACAAGAACAGGCACATTTTGTACGCTGAAAAAAGGCAAAAGAAATATAAAAATAGATATCCTTAATAATACTATTAAAAATAGCTTATAATTTTCAAGTATCCATAAAATTAAATTATTTTCCATATCATCTTATATACTGCGGAATACTTACTATTAAATTTCTCGTATAATCAAGGAGCTTATTCATTAAAAACGGAAAAATAAGTAAAAGAAGAACGAGTGTTGCTATGATTTTTGGCACAAAAGTTATTGTCATTTCCTGAATTTGTGTGATTGCCTGTAAAAAACTAATGAATAATCCTATAACAAGAATAACGATAAGAATAGGAAGACTTAATAAAAGTGTAAGCTCAACTGCTTCCCTTGCAAGGGTTATAACAAGTTCCTGTGTCATCAGATCACCTCTGTAAAACTTTTTACAAGAGAACCAATAAGAATATTCCAGCCGTCAACCAGGACAAATAAAAGAAGTTTAAAAGGCAGGGATATCATTATGGGAGGAAGCATCATCATACCCATTGAAAGAAGCACACTTGATACAACCATATCAATTATTAAAAAAGGAATAAAAAGAATAAAACCAATCTCAAAGGCTGTTTTCAGCTCGCTTATTACAAATGCAGGTATTAAAACAAATATTGGAACACTCTCTTTATCTTTAGGTTTTTCAATCTTTGCAAGGTTTACAAAGAGCGCAACGTCGTTTTCCCTTGTCTGGGTAAACATAAAATTTTTAAATGGTTTGGTAACCTTTTGCACAGCATCATCAAAGCTGATTTTTTCTTCCATGTAGGGTTTTACGCCGTTTTCATATGAATTTATCCAGACCGGCTGCATAATAAAAACAGTAAGAAAAAGGGCAAGACCAATGAGTATCTGGTTTGGAGGGGTTTGCTGTGTGCCCAGCGCCTGTCTTAAAAAGCTAAATGTTATAATTAATCTTGTAAAAGAAGTCATCATTAGAAGGATAGCAGGCGCAATGGATAAAATCGTTAAAAGAAGGAGTATTTCAAGTATTGTGGCGACTTTTTGCGGGTCTTCTGTGTTTTCAATGCCAATATTCAGATTTGGAAGGGTTACAGCAAATAAATAAGAGGATATCAGCATAAAAAATAAAAATGCAAAGATAAAAAAAATTGTTTTTTTTGATTTATTTCTTTTCATTTGCTATTTTTTCCCCTAATATCTTTTCAAAACCCTGATCATCAAATTTATGCAAAAGCGTTATCTGAGTATCTGTTGAACCCAGCAAGAGAAAAGTGTCTGATATTTTGATAAGTGTAAGCTGTTTTTTGGGATGAATATTTTTGGAAGAAATAATTTTAATTAAATCATCACCATATGGCTGGAATCTTTTGTTTATATACTTTAAAAAATATAACAAAAAAAACATGAGCGCCATAACCAGGGCAAGCGCCCCAAGCATCTTCAAAAAAATTATGGATGAGTTTATTTCAGCTGGATTATCCAAGATTTTTCACCCTGTCTGCGGGACTTATTATTTCAGTCACCCTTACACCGAATTTTTCATTAACAACAACTATTTCGCCTTTAGCCATAAGTTTATTGTTTATATAAATTTCTGCGGGTTCGCCAGCAATCTTTTCAAGGGGCACAATAGCGCCCTGCGAAAGCTGGAGAAGTTCTTTAATCTGCATTTTTGTCCTTCCAAGTTCAACTGAAAGCGCAAGGGGTATCTCAAGAATAAAATCAAGATTGGGTTTGTTTTGCATGGAAGCATCAATGTGTAATGCCGGTTTTTTTTCAAATTCGCTAAAGTGAGCTTCTTTGGCTGGTTTTTTGGGTTTTGCAGGCGGAGCTTGTTTTGGTTTTTCTTCTTCCAGCCTGCCTTCATCAAATGCTTTTTGCGCAGCTTTGTCCCCTGCGGAAGCAGCCTCCTTAAAGGCATCTCCCCAACCTAAGTCGGCTTCCTGGTCAGCTTTAGGGGTATCTTTCGCGGTTTCTTTTTGTTGCGCTTCCTCAAGTAATTTATCAAGATCTTCCTGGGTTAACATCTTTTACTCCACTATGTTATTTGATAACTTTCAAGAATTTTCACAGCAATCTGTCCCCTGTGTATTCCTGGTTCAGTATAAAATTTTGGCACACCCTGTATGTACATTAAAAGGGGTTCATCATAATTAATATCAAGCTGTATAATATCTCCTAAAGCTAAATTTAAAAGCTCATAGCCTTTAATCTCAGTCTTGCCAAGACTTACGTCTATATCAACAGTAGTATTCTTTAAATTTGATAATAATTGATTTTTCCATACAGGATCTTCTCCTTCTTCCCTTAAATAAGATTTTTGGAGCGCCTGTTTTATAGGCTGGATAATATTAAGGGGTATGCAAATGGATATAGCGCCGGATATTTCATCTATTTCCATCTGAAATTTAGTAACTATAACAGCGTCATCATCAGGGACAATTTTTGCAAATGCAGGATTGATTTCAGACCTGACATATTGAATTTTAATAGGATAAATGTTATTCCAGGCCTTTTCAATATCAATTAAAAGCGAATTAACAATCCTTCTTATGAGCCTTTGTTCTATTGAGGTAAATTCCCTTCCTTCAACCCTTGCCTGTCCAAGCTTTGCAGAGCCTAAAAAAACCTCAACTATTGTAAAAACAAGCTGAGAGTCAATTACCAGAAGGGCATGACCTCTTAAAGGCTCCATTTTTAAGATATGAAGGCTGCTTGGAACCGGAAGTCTTCTCAAAAAATCCTTAAATGTTATTACCTCTGACGGAATAACAACAGTGTCAACCGCAAGTCTTAATATTGAAGATATAGTTATTCTTAATCCCCTGTTAAACTGGTCATTAATAACATCAATGGCCGGAAATTTGACATGGGATGATATGGCAGTTTTTTTGAAATCAAATACCTTTGCCTCAACTGCTTCAGGAGCGGCGCTTACCTCTTCACCTGGTTCGGTTACCTCATCAAGTCCGCCAAGCAATGCATCGATTTCATCCTGACTTAAAATCTGAGCCATAGTTACTGAACCACAAACTGGGAGAAAAATATATCTGTCACCTTGTCTTCTCCAACTATTTTGGTAATACGAATCATCATTTCCTCTTTTAACCTGATCTTACCTTCCATTGTTATAATATCTTCTATGGTTTTGCTGCTTAAAAGGAGTAAAATATCATTTTTAATGTTGGCAAGCTTTTTCTCCACCTCTGCTTTTGTTGGCTCATTTTTAATCTGAAGTGTTACTGAAACCTTAAGAAAGCGCTTTGCCTTTGGTTCTGCAAGATTCACAAGAAAAGGCTCAAGGTCAACATTTACAGGTTCATCCGCATGCTTTTCCTTATCATCCTTTTTTTTCCCGTGGTCATCCTTTTTTTTATCAGCTTTTTCTCCGTGAGCAACCTCAACTTCCTCATCTACCGGAGCCTTAAAAAAAATAAAATATGCGGCGGCAGCTCCCCCAATAACAAGCAAGGCTGCAAGCGCAATAATAATCAGCATCAAGGGTGATTTTTTGGGTTTTGCGTCATCATCCGCAGGCTTAACTTCTGTCTTTTTATCTTCTTTCTTGGCCATTTATTCCCCCTTTTTGATTCAAAAGTCTTTAATGCAAAAAGAATTCCATTTTAAATATGTGTAATCTTTAAAAAATTATTTATATATTGTAAGAAGTTTAAAGTGTTAAGTTCTAAGTTTAAAAAAAGGAATGTATTAATTTAAAATAATTTATTTAACTAAA
>DYOW01000123.1 GCA_020720325.1 Desulfobulbus propionicus | reverse complement strand
TAAATGTTGATAATCTATTGAATATTGAAACAATGATTTTAAGCGTTGTTATCCTTTTTATAATTTATTTAGTCAGAGGATTTTCAATGAGGAAGATATTTTCAATGCCGATAAATTCACTGTTATTTTTTGCCCCAAGAGGCTTGATTACCATATTGTTATTTTTAAGCATTCCTGAAAACTTAAAAATTTTGAATATAAACTCTTCAATTTTAATGATAGTGATAATTGTTACATCAATTCTTATGACATACAGCGTATATCTTGAAAAATCAACGCTTAAGTATGATTAATGTTAAGAAAATCAATTGCAAATAATTTGACTGTATCATCATCAGGCTCCCAATTAAAAGCAAGAACCCATAAAGCAAAACTTTTCTTATCTCTCAATCCATAAATTTTCTTAAATCCAACCTGTATTAATGTGTTTGCAAGGGCTTTTAGGGTAAAACCGCACCTGTGCGCCATAAAAAGATTACCTCTTGCCATTGAAGGCCTGTGACCGTATAAAATATCAATGGGTGAAATAGGGCCTGCAGGGGATGTATACGCAGGTTCAAGAAGTTTGTCATTTGCCACAAGTTCACATACAGACTGTAAATCAGGGCATGTGATAAGGGCAAATCCATTCTTTTTAAGCGCCCTTAAAAATTCTTTTAATGCAAAAGGGACTTCATGGGGATATAAATGCTCTATATTATGTGATGAATACACAGCGTCAACAGATTCATTTTCAACTTCTTTCATGTCAGTGATTGTGCCGGTTATATCAGGCAAAACATTTGGATCAATGTCAAAGCGGATTTCCTGCCAAGCAGGTTCATGAAATTTCTTCGGAAGTTTTGCAGGATTTTTTACACCGCAACCCACATGTAATACTTTTTTCATATTTCTTTTACCTACTCAAATTTTGTTAAGGGAATAAACGAATCTTCTTATCGTTTATTTGCAAGATCATTAATTAATTTAATATGCGCAGGAAGACAGATCGTTTTTAAGTCATATTTATTTATCACTGTTTCCCTTGCCTTTTCTCTTATTTTATGCATCCTGTCAGGATGATTTAACACCATGTTCACTGCAAGGGCTATTTCTTCGGGATTAAAAAAATCCACAAGAAGACCATTAATTTCATGCTGTATCACCTCTTCTACAGGAAGTGTTTTTGAGCCTATCACAAGACAACCGCAGCTCATTGCCTCTATCATTGACCAGGATAATACAAATGGATATGTCAGATATACATGAACACTTGATAACTGCAAAATCCTGACAAACTGATTATATGGCACGCGTCCCGTAAAATAAACCTTTGACCAGTCAACCTTATCCTTAATCTCGTTTATAAATCTGTGTTTATATGAAATACCGTCCTTTGGCTGGCTTCCATAGCTTACGTCATCTCCTCCGATTATGAGGATATGGGCATTTGGTCTTAATGCCTGAATTATGGGTATTGATCTTGCGAATGAGTGCCATCCCCGGTAAGGCTCAAGATTTCTGTTTACAAATGTAATAATTTCTTCGTTACACGTTAATTTATTGCCATTTTGAAAGGTTGCCTCAACTGTATTATCGGGTCTTAAAATATTTGTATCTACTCCATCAAAAATAACAGATATTTTGCGTTTATATTCGTCAGGAAACACAGACAATTGAAAGTTTGTCGGGGTAACACCGTGATCACAAATATTTAAGGTGATAAGATTATTGGCATTTTTTGTCCTGACCCTTAATGAATCAACAAAATCTGAGGGAAATTCCGAGTCAAAGCCCACATCAACACCCATTGGGTGATAAAAAAATTCAAAGAAAAAAAGAAGGGGCACACGGGGAAATATCTCTTTTATAAAAATTCCTTCTCCCCATCCCGGATGACAAAGTATAATATCTGGCTTAAAGCCCTGATTTTTTAAAGTCATTAATGCAAAAGCGCATCCCTCACCCCTTATTATCTTTGTTTCAAAATCTGAAACCCAGGGATGAATATTTTGGGATGTCCCTCTTTTAAGCGAATACTGAATCTGATTAATGCCAGTTATGTCTGGCTGTTTATTTATGGAAACAGCGACAATTTCATGCTTCTTAGAGGCAAGGTAAGGGGCTATATGTTTGTATTGTCCGGGAAAATTCTGATGGACAAATAGTATCTTCATTATTTAATCTATATCTTAAATGATTTATGAAGATAATAATAAAATAATATGGCGGGAATGGCAAGGATATTTATAAAATACTAAGGGTTAAATTTGGGAAATTAACTGAAAAGTTTAGTAACTTTCATCCTCCCTTAACTCCCCTCGCCCGATGCTTCGGAAGAGGGGGCGGGGGTGAGGGCAGATAAGGATGGGGTGAGGGCAGGGGTTTTAGTTGAAATTACTTAAGCATGTCTGATTTTTGAAGGCCAAGTTCTTTTATGAGGTCGCGTATCATCTGATAGTCTTCAGGTTTTGCAACATCATATCTGATTATCTGTCCGAATCCGCTTACTTTTTCCATATTTTTATGAGCGGAAAGTATCGCTGATTTTACTTTTTCCTTTACTTTTGGGTCAAGGTCTTTTCTGTAGGAAATGGGAGAGCCTGGAAGCGGGTCTGAATAAACAAGTATTTTGTTGCTTTCCTTTGTTATTTCTCCTTTTTCAATCATTTTTTCATAACTAAGATCATTATCAGCGCCTGCGTCAACTGTTTTGTTTTTAACAGCCAATTCAACTATGTCATGTTTGCCAAGATATTCAAATTTTCCAAAAAACTTTTCAGGCATCATGCCGGTTGCTTTTTTAACCATATACACAGGAACAAGTCCGCCTGATGTGGATGCAGGGTCAACAAATGCAACATGCTTTCCTTTAAGATCCATAATGGATTTTGCCGGAGAATCTCCTGGAACAACAATACAGCTTTTATATGTTGAAGAGCCGTTCTTTCTCACACCCACAGCAAATACCTCTGCGCCTGCTTCCTGTTCTGCAAGAACATAAGAAAGGGGTCCGAACCATGCAATATCAACCATTTTATTTTTCATTGCCTCTATAACGCCTGCATAATCAGATGTAGTAAAAAGTTTTACCTTTTCACCGGTGGTCTTTTCAAGATACTGGCGAAGGGGTTCGAACTCCTTGAGCATTTCTTCTTTTTTTTCTGCAGGGATAAGACCAAGGGTAATGTCTGCATACAATGAGTTGCCAAAGATTAGTAAGGTGAAAAAAGCCGTGAGTAGAACTAAAATTTTTTTCATCAAAAGTCCTCCATAATTTTCTATTTTTATAAATTTGTTATGGAGATATTTAAGATAATTTCATTACAAACAAATTAAGTTAATATTGCATGAATGTAACAAAATTAACAATTAAAAAAAATTTAGAAGCGCCAACACAAAAAAAACTATTTTTTTTCAGTTATTTTATTGTAACAAAAGTTTTTTAAATTCTTCAGCAGGTGGCGAAAGGGTTCTTTCATCGGAATATACAAGATAAAATTTTCTTTTTATATCGAAATCTTTTATTTTGGGACAGTAAACAAGCTTGTGTTTTAAATCATTTTCAACTGCTAATTTTGAGACTATTGCACAACCTATGCCTGCTTTTACAGCTTCTTTTACACCCTCAGTAGTTCCAATTTCCATCACTACATTTAAATCTTTCACATCATAACCATTATCTTTGAAAAAAACTTCGATAGATTTTCTTGTTCCTGATCCAGATTCTCTTATAATAAATTTTTCATTCATCACTTCATTTAATGTAACTTCTTTTTTGTTTTTTAATGGATGATCTTTAGGAATAATAAATACCAGTTCATCTTCACAAAAAGAGACAAAGACAATATTTTTATGTTCAATAATAGCTCCGACACAACCTATCTCAAGGACTCCATCAGCGACAAGGTCAATAATTTCAACGCTGTCACGAATTTTCAGAATGACCTTGATACCAGCATATGTTTCCTTAAATTTATTGATATATGTTGGCAGTATGTATTGTCCGGGTATATTGCTTCCTCCCAATTCAAGGGATCCCTTTTCAAGACCCTTGAACATAGTCATTTCTCTAAGGGCAGCTTTATTAATTTTTAATAATTTTAAGGCAAAGGGATAGAGTATCTCAGCAGCCTTTGTTGGCGTTACTTTTTTGGATGTCCTGTCAAAAAGGGTCACACCAAGGTCTTCTTCAAGGCTTTTTATATGACCACTCACAGTAGGCTGTGTTAAAAATATATTTTCAGCAGCTTTACTAAAGCTGTTCGTTTGCATAATTGCCAGAAATACCTGTAATTGTCTACAATCAATCATTTTTTTACCTCAAGTTAATAAGATTCAAATATACAATATAATCATAAAAACTATTAACAAAAGTCTATATAAGAATTTTTTTTTATATTGAAAAATGTATGATGATATAGCAAACATGAAAAAAAACAAGAGTTTTTTTATAAAAAGAAAAATTATTTTTTTTTAGTATTAAAAATTAAATATATTAAG
>DYOW01000122.1 GCA_020720325.1 Desulfobulbus propionicus | reverse complement strand
ACCCCAACCCTCTCCCACAAGGGGAGAGGGGGGAAGAAGAATCCAGTTGAAAATTAAAATTCCGCTTTTGAAAGGAGAGTGAAAAAAAAACTCTCCCCTCCCTTGATGGGAGGGGATTAAGGGGAGGGTGAAAATTTTAGTAAAGTTTTCAGGCATTTTCTCTAATTTACGCATATTATTTCAAATAAAGCGATTATTGCAGTATATTATCCCGTGAAAACTTAATCTCCATAGCCCTTACAGGACATACCGGCACACAGAACTCACAGGCAGTGCATTTGGTGACATCAAAATTAACCTCCCATGTGTTCCTGTCCATATATAAAGCCTGAGTTGGGCATATACCGGTGCAGGCGCCGCAATGAACACATTTTTCATTGTTTTTTCTGATTTCTCTTTCAACAGGTTTTACTTTTATCCCATGTGCTTTTAAAAATCTCAATCCGTCCTGGACATCCCTTTTTTCACCGGAAAGCTCAAGCACCATGTATCCTTCCCTGCCGGAAAGTATCTCAGCCTTTAATATGTTAAAACAAAGATTAAAATCCCTGCTTAAAATGCAGACAATGGGTTTATCTGTAATGTCAGGAGGAAAATGTAAAACAAGCAGTCTTTTATACATTGAAAATATTTCCTGTTTTTTAATTTTTAAAATATTAAAATTAAGATAATTATTTTATGAATAATTAACACTATAAATTATTAAGGATAAATTGAAAAAATGAAAAAAAATATTATAATAACATATTAGACTTTTTTCAAACTTAATTTTAAAAAGCTTTTTAATAATAAAAGCAACGGAGAACAGGAATATTATGGCGCAAATAAAACCACTTGAGATTGGTTTTGATATAGACGGAGTTGTAGCGGATACAATGGCATCTTTTTTTAAGGTGGCAAGGGAAGAATTCGGAATTGACACAATGAGGCTTAGCGATATTATATGTTACTGGATTGAGGAGTGCGTTGATATTCCAAAAGATATCCTTGATGAAATCCTGCATAAACTTGTTTATGACCCTTTTGCCACTGATTTAAGACCAATGCCAGGCGCCAAGGAAACACTTAAAAGCATAGCGCAGCACGGGACAATAAATTTTGTGACAGCGCGTCCTGTTGTTGAACCCATATATGAATGGCTTGTTTATTACCTCGATGGTGTTCCAAAGGACAGAATAAATGTTATCGCCACAGGCAGGCATAATGCAAAGGCAGAACAGATACACAAACTTGGTTTAAAATATTTTCTTGAAGACCACTTTGAAACCTGTGTATGTCTTTATGAAAAAGGCATTAATTCAATAGTCTATGACCAGCCCTGGAATCAGGGAAACACACCCTTTTTACGCATATCCAACTGGAAAGAACTTCACGCTATAATTTTTCAAAATTAATTCTCTCAATTATTTTATATTTATTACATGGAAAAATTTATTATATCCCTTGTGGGAAGACCAAATGTGGGTAAATCCACGCTTTTTAACCGACTTACCCGTTCACGGGATGCCATAGTTGACTCCACACCCGGCTTAACCAGAGACAGACGGTACGGAAAGTTAAATTTTGATGACTTTTCAGCAGATATTGTTGACACAGGCGGGCTTGATTTTCAAAAGGACATCATATCTTCACTTATTGCATCCCAGACTCAAAAGGCAATAATAGAGAGCAATCTTATCTTGTTTCTTGTTGACGCCATTGATGGGGTGACAAGGACAGATCTTGATATTGCAAAAATTTTAAGGACATTTGAGAAAGATATAATCCTTGTGGTGAATAAGGCTGATAACAATAAAATTTTAATGAATACCAATGATTTTTTTGACATTGGCTTTGAAAATATTGTAAATATCTCAGCCGAGCATGGCATAGGCGTTGGAGCATTAAAAGAAATTATAGAAAATTATATTAAAAATTATCTCGCGTCTTTAAAAAAACAGGATGAAGCGGAAGATTTTGAGGAATCAGAAGATGATGAAACGGAAGATTTTTCAGATTTTGAGGACGAGATTGAGATTATTAAAGATGAAGAGGATGAAAAAGGTTTTAAGTTTCAGGACGACACAATCAGGATTACCCTTGCGGGAAGACCAAATGTGGGAAAATCATCCCTTGTAAATAAGATAATAGGCGATGAGAGGATGGTTGTATCGGATATTCCAGGCACTACAAGAGATGCCATTGACACGCTTTTTGAGACAAATATTAACCACAAGCCCTATAAAATAATACTTACTGACACCGCAGGAATAAGAAGAAGGGCAAGGGTTGATGAAAAAATTGAAAAAATAAGCATAATAAAGTCTCAGGAGGCGATAAAAAAATCCGATATCACTATAATTTTAATGGATCCAATGGAAGGAATCACAGATCAGGACAAAAAGATAATCAGCATTGTTGGTGAAAACTATAAGGGGCTTATAACTGTTTTTAATAAATGGGATTTGCTGAAAGAGGATAAGGATTTAAAAAAATTAAGGGAAACAGAGCTTAAATACGACACTAAATTTGTAAGTTATGCCCCGCATATTAATATTTCATCAAAAACAGGCTTTAATGTAAAAAAATTATTTCCAATGATTGTGGATATTTATTCGCAATTTACCACCCGCATAAATACAGGCAAGGCAAACAGCATATTAAAAGAGGCTATGTCAAGAAAAAGCCCGCCAATGTCAGCGGGACATACAATCAAACTTTTTTATACCACACAGACCCACATAAAGCCGCCTACTTTTTTAATTTTTTGCAATTATCCCGAACTTCTTCAGGAGCATTACAAACGCTATCTTGCCAATTTTTTCCGTGAAAAACTATCCCTTGACAATACCCCGATAAAATTTATCTGGAGGAAAAGGGAGAGGGAGAAGTAAGAGGAACAACGACAGGATTGTCGGATGGAAATTTTTTTTGGTTCTATTTGAAATAGAGAGGGTAAATTTGAGCGCAAAAATAGTTGAGATTGTATTACAGGCTGCTCAGGAGTGATGTGCGGGTCTGAAATAGAGGCAAAGCAAGTCTTTATTCTTGTTGAAGATATCCGGGACTCTATTGCCTTAAGCAATTCTGAATCACCTATACATGAATAGCAAAAAAGAGAGCTTGATAAAGGGTATAAATAATATCAGGAAGGCAGTCCTGAGCTTTTTGACTAGAAAACAGTTCATGCAGAATTGAGAAACAGAACTTTTTGAATCTTAAATATATCTAAAAATCAAAGAGAAAAAAGCTGACCTGACCTTTTTTTGACAAATTCTGGATATTGAACTAAAAACTGTTAAAATATAAAATCTAAAACTCTTAGATAACGGAGATGAAATAATATGATAACAACAGAATTAAAATTAAAGGTGCCTGAGGATATATTGTACACCTTAAATGAAACAAAAAATGATTTTATAAAAATGATGAAATTGTTTACGGCAATGGAACTTTACAGAATGCAAAAGCTGTCAATGGGCAAGGCATCAGAACTTGCGGAAATGAATAAAACTGCTTTTATGTTTGAACTCGGAAAACACGAAATTCCTGCAATAAATTACGATATAGATGATTTTAAGGATGAAGTGGAATGGATAATGAAAAAATGATTGTTATTTCAGATTCTTCACCTTTAATATCTCTTGCGCTTATAGGAAAATTAGACATTCTAAAAAAATTATACAAAGAAATATGGGCTCCTACAGCAGTTTATGAAGAAGTTGTAAAGAGTGATAAGCCTTTTGCAGATGAATTAATTCTTTTTTTAAACGGAAAGACAAAAAGTGTAACTAATAAAATGGCGGTTGAAGTTCTGTTGAGCGATATCGGCGCAGGAGAAGCAGAGGCAATCGTGCTGGCATTGGAGCAGCAGCCGGATATTATTTTAATTGATGACCTTAAAGCAAGAAAACTTGCAAAATTAAAAGGTTTTAAGGTAATAGGAACAATGGGAATACTTCTGCAGGCAAAAAATGAAGGTCTGATAAAAGAAATAAAACCATTAATATCAAAGTTAATATCAAAAGATATAAGAATAAGCGCAAAAATAGTTGAGATTGTATTACAGGCTGCTCAGGAGTGATGTGCGGGTCTGAAATAGAGGCAAAGCAAGTCTTTATTCTTGTTGAAGATATCCGGGACTCTATTGCCTTAAGCAATTCTGAATCACCTATACATGAATAGCAAAAAAGAGAGCTTGATAAAGGGTATAAATAATATCAGGAAGGCAGTCCTGAGCTTTTTGACTAGAAAACAGTTCATGCAGAATTGAGAAACAGAACTTTATGAATCTTAAATAATCCCAAAAAGCAAAGGCAGGCTGACCTTATCTTAATTTTATAGCTTTTGAGTGGTATGAACGTCAAAGAGTGGGTTTAGGATTTGATTTTTTGGACTGTGTAGAAATTAAGATAAAATCAATTATTAAGACCTTCAAAATTAAAGCCATTAATTTTTGTCTGAATCACGGAAAAAATTCCCCTCAGATAATTATCGCTATAGAGACTGTCTCGTAATTTTTTTAAAAAGAACGGTTATTTTTCTATAATT
>DYOW01000034.1:11462-26114 GCA_020720325.1 Desulfobulbus propionicus | reverse complement strand
AATCCCTTTAATCATGTTCAAGACTCTTGTCCGTGTAATCCTGTAATCCGTTATATTTTTTACATTGTTTTTGATTTTTAAGGGATTTATGGTAATATAAATAATCAAATTTATATAACACCGGATAATTACCCTATTATACCAAGAAGAGCTTATTAAATTAAATTTTCAAGGATAACTTTAAGATATAAAAAAATTTTACGGAAAAACAAATTGTCAGAACTTATCGCAGAAAATATTATAAAAAATTATAAAAACAGGACGGTGGTTGACGGAATTAACCTCAAGGTGTCAGATAAAAAAGTTGTGGGACTATTAGGACCAAACGGAGCAGGAAAAACTACAACCTTTCATATTATCGCAGGCCTTATAACCCCGGATAATGGCAAAATCTATCTTGACAAAGAAGAAATAACTGATTTGCCCATGCATAAAAGGTCAAGAAAAGGCATCACATATCTATCCCAGGAACCTTCTGTCTTCAGGAAACTCACTGTTAAAGAAAATGTTCAGATGGTATTTGAAAATAAAGGCTTAAAAAAAGAAGAAATAACCAGCAAAACCCAAAAATTATTAGAAGAAATGGGATTAAAGCGCCTTGCAGACGAGAAAGGACAGTCCCTGTCCGGGGGTGAAAGAAGAAGGGTTGAGGTAATGAGGGCCCTTGCCACAGATCCTAAATTTATACTTCTTGACGAGCCTTTTGCAGGTGTTGATCCTTTTGCCATAAATGACCTTAAAAAGATAATAAATGACATAAAAAACAGGGGGATAGGCGTGTTTATCTCTGATCATAATGTAAGAGAAACCTTGACTGTTTGTGATATAGCGTATATTGTAAATGAAGGCAAGGTAATTGCTTTTGGAACAAGCGAAGAAATTGCAAATAACCGCATTGCCAAAGAAAAATATTTGGGAGAAGATTTTAAACTTTAATTTTTTTAGGGTTTGGTGACAGATTAAATGGCGCTTGAATTAAGACAGAATCTTAAACTTACACAACAACTTGTAATGACCCCGCAATTACAGCAGGCAATAAAACTGCTGCAACTTTCAAGGCTTGAACTTATAGAAACCATTCAGCAGGAAATGGAGACAAATCCCATTCTTGAAGATATTGCCATTGGCACAGAATCAACTAACAAGGAATCAAGCGAAGAAAACGTTATCCCTACATTATCTTCTGTCCCTGAAAACCAGAAAACACCATGGGAAGAAAAGGCGGTCGCCGAACAGGATTGGAAGGATATATACGATGAAGACAGAAAAGTTGCTATAAAATCCTATTCCTTTGAAGAAAAAGAAGATGTAAATTACGAAAATTTTATATCAAAAGCCCCTGATTTAATTGATCATCTTCTCTGGCAGCTAAGGCTTTCACTGCTCTCTGACAGAGAACTGCATATAGGCGAATTTATTATAGGCAATATAAATCCCGAAGGTTACCTTGACGCCACCAATGAAGAGCTTTTAGATAAAACATCTGCCACCCCTGAAGAAATAGAAAAAGTTCTTGGCATAATACATTATTTTGACCCTGTGGGGATTGGAGCAAGGGATTTAAAGGAATGTCTCTTTATACAAGCAAAACATTACGGTGGTTATACTCCATTAATTATTGACATAATTAACAATTATCTTCACGATATAGAAAAAAACAATTATGCCGTTATCGTGAAAAATACAAAGGCAACTCCAAAAGAACTTGAAGATGCAATACATTTTATTAAAAGTCTTGACCCCAAGCCCGGCAGAAATTATTCAAATGACCAGGTAAATTATATTGTTCCCGATCTATATGTGTATAAACAAGACAATGAGTATGTTATTTCATTTAATGAAGAGGGAATACCAAACTTAGGTCTTTCAAAATATTACAAGATGATAGTTGAAAATAATGAGCTTAAGAACGACGCAAAGGTATATTTAAAAGACAAAATGAAATCAGCGGAGTGGCTTATTAAAAGCATTCAGCAGCGAAAAAATACCCTTTTTAAAATTACTAAAAGCATAATGAAATTTCAGAGGGATTTTCTTGAAAAAGGCGTGGAATATATGCATCCCCTTGTTTTAAGGGATGTTGCCGAGGATGTCGAGCTGCATGAATCAACTGTGAGCAGATCAACAACAAATAAATACGTGCATACGCCAAGGGGAATTTTTGAGCTTAAATACTTCTTTTCAACAGGCATAAAAAGCAAAAACGGCTCTGATGTCTCTGCAGAAACAGTAAAACAAAGGATTAAAACTCTTATTCAAAATGAAAAGCCTGAAAAACCACTAAAAGACACTGATATTGAAAAAATACTTGCGGAGAAAGATGTGATCATCGCAAGAAGAACAATCGCCAAATACAGGGAACAAATGGGAATTCTCCCCACAAGCAGAAGAAAAAAACCAAAACTATAATAACAAAAACAGGAGCACACTATGAGAATTAATGTAACATTTAAACACATGGATTCTTCCGACGCACTTAAAGACTATGTACAAAAAAGATTTGAGAAGATTAATAAATATGTGGATGCGCCAATGGATGTAAAAGTTGTCTTGACCACTGAGAAATTCAGAAGCAAGGCAGAGGTGATTATTGCGGCAAACGGTTTAAGAACAGCGGCAAGGGAAGAGCAGCCTGATATGCATTCGGCAATTGATTTGTTATCCGATAAAATAGAGATTCAGTTAAGAAAATTTAAGGAAAGACAGGTTGAAAGGGGAAGAGAGCCCAAACAGGGTATAATTCCTGCGCAAGCTCCAAGACCATCTGATATAATCTTACATGTTGAAAAAATTGATATGTCCCCTTTGGATGTTGACCAGGCGCTGGACAAACTTCAGTCCGGCAGCGTATCATTTGTCCCTTTTATGAATAAAGATACAAATGAGCTTAGTATTCTTTTCTGGAGGGAAGACGGCACACTTGGGTTGATTGAGGCGTAATTTTAGAAAGAAGTTTTAAGTTTTAAGTGAAAAGAGTTAAGTTAGATGAATTATTTATTTTAATATTATACCTTTCTTAAAACTTAAAACTTCATCCTTAACACTTTTTACTAAAACTTATTGAATTTTTTCTGGTGAGTAAAAAAATCTGCCGATTATAATAAAAAAACCTTGGAAATTCTATGTCAAGACAGATTCAGACAGTTATTATAACTGGCACATCCGGTTCAGGCAAAAGCACTGTTTTAAAGGCCTTTGAGGACATGGGCTTTTTTTGTGTTGATAATCTTCCCATTGCTCTTTTGCAGGATTTTCTTCTCTTAAAAGAAAATGTTTCATTTGAGACCGCAAGGGTCGCAATAGTTATGGATATCAGGGAAAGAGATTTTTTAAATTTTTATCAGGAAACATTTAAAGAAATCAGAGGCATGGGGTTTTACCTTGAAGTTCTTTTCCTTGACGCAAGGGATGACATACTCATAAGGCGTTATAACCAGACAAGACGTCACCATCCTGTAATGCCAAGAGGCGACCTTGTAAAGGCAATATCCATTGAAAAAAATGAAATTTCCGGCTTAAAAGAAGTTGCAGACAGGGTTCTTGACACATCCGATATGAACTCCCATCAGTTAAGGGAGGCAATTTTCAGGCTTTATGCCCCAAGAACATCTCTTGACAGAATGGTTTTGCATATTATCTCATTTGGCTTTAAATATGGAGTTCCTGCTGATGCAAATCTGCTTTTTGATGTGAGATTTTTACCAAATCCGTATTTTGAACCAATACTTAAAGAGCTTACAGGAAAAGACCTTAGCGTAAAGGATTATATTTTTTCCAATGATATCACAAGGGATTTCCTTGTAAGGATTGAGGAACTACTGGATTTTCTCATACCACACTATAAACGAGAGGGGAAATCCTATCTTGTGATAGGAATTGGCTGCACAGGGGGGCATCACAGAAGCGTTGCCATTGCAGAATATCTTAAGGATTTATTGCTTGCCATTAACAATGATGTTATTGTGACACACAGAGATATTGAAAAAGAAATTTAGTAAAAATAAATTCTTAATTGACACCTCCTGTTTTCTGTATTACATCTTATCACAGATAAATTAGAGGTGATTGCCTTGAGAAAGATATAAGGTTATAATCATAATGAAATCCATAATTTTCTTATTTATTGCAACAATTATCATGGCGGCTCCGGTTAATGCCCAGAGAATGCACGATGCTTCAGGTCATCAAATAGGACGGGTTGACGGAAATTATTATTATGATGCATCCGGCAGACAATTAGGAAGGGTTAACAAAAAATATGTCTACAATGCCTCAGGAAGGCAAATAGGACGTGTGGATGGCAGTTATTTATATGATGCGTCAGGTCATCAGCTTGGCAGAATCAACGGAAACTATCTCTATGACAGTTCAGGCAAACAGATTGGGCGAATAAGCTCAGGCTATATTTATGACGGTTCAGGAAGACAGATTGGAAGGGCTGACGGCTTAAGCAATGCAGAAATAATTATTTTTTTTTACTTCTTTATGTGACATATCTTAAAAATTTTCCTCCTTCCCAGGCTCCGGTTTTGTAACAAAAAAAAAATTGAATTTGACATTGACTAACAGGCAAATTTACGGGTAAGATTAGCATTAAAATCTTTTAACGCAATCAAACAAACTTCCATTCAGATTAACAATAAAACAAGGAGTAAATAATGAGCAAAATAGTTGCGGCGCTAGGTCGTTTATTTCCTTTCTTTTCTGAAAATTCATCCAATAATACTCAAAACCAACGAAAAATAAAGGATTTTTCCAATAATGAGATTTTCTCCTTATGCAGTTATGCATACCTGTATTACGGATACAGTGTGTTTACCGGTCAACTGCTTTTTCATGGTCTGTATAACAACAGGCTTAATGATGGTTTGTTGCTTGAACTTGCAAACTTTACACAGAGCACGACCCTACAAAAGCGGTTCTTGTTTATTATTATCTTTACAACAGGCTGGATTTATTTGAAAAAAAATTTTATGATAATTTTATGACAATGTTTGCAAATGCAATGAATCAATACAACCTCATTACAAATAAAGATGAAAATCAGAAATTAACTCTGGGAGATTTGGCAGAATATGATAAATTTACCTTTGACATACAAAGTTTGGCAATTCATGCTGAAAAATTTGGCAGGGAATATGGAAGCATTGAAAAGTCAATCTTAGTTGTTGAGAATCTTCTTGGCTTTCAGGCAGGTTTTATTGAAGCGGTCAAAGACAATAATATAAATGAATATGCCTCTGAAAAAGTGAAAATAACCGCCCAATACTCTGAATGGCTTAATTCCTATCCTGAAGAATTGACAAAATTACTTGATTTAATAAATAAAAATACCTTGGCATAAATTAATTATTTAAATTATTCAAACAGTAAAAGATTAATAAATTCCTAATGCAAAAAAAAAAAATAATAATAAATACAATCCCTTTGCTTGTAAAACTTACAGGCGTTGGAAAATATATTTACGAAGTCTCAAGAAATCTGACAAATTCAGACAGCTTTAACTATCACTACTATTACGGATATACCAGCGATAAATTAATACACCCCCCAAAACAAGATGCGAAAAAAAGTTTTTCTTTGGTTTATGATTATTTGTTAAAATCAAACACCTTAAGAAATATAATAAGAAGGGCGGTTTTTTCCCTTTCAAACCTCGTTTCAAAAAAATTTGACCTCTACTGGGAGCCAAATCATATTCTGCTTCCAAACATCAAATCTGATATAAAAATTACAACAATCCACGACCTTTCAGTAATAAAAAATCCTGAGCGCCACCCAGCGGACAGGGTAAGGTATTTTAATAAAAATATCACCCAAACAATCCTTAATTCCCATCATTTTATAACTGTTTCAAAATTTATAAAACAAGAGATAACAGAATATTTTGGAATCAGTCCTGAAAAAATCACTGTCATTTATAACGGGTTTAATCAGGATATTTTCAAAAAATATCCCCATGAAACATTGATTACCTTCTCAAAAAAAAGAAATATCCCGGGAAATTTTATACTCTATGTGGGAACAATAGAACCCAGGAAAAACCTGAAAAACCTTATCCTTGCCTATCTCGAACTCCCTGAAAAATTAAAAAAACAGTATAAACTTGTTCTTACCGGCTATCATGGCTGGGAAAACAGCGAAATATTTAATTTCATCAAAAAAGAAAGGGAAAACATTATATATACTGGCTATATGGACGAACTTGAGCTGGCGTATCTTTATAACCTGGCAAAAGTCCTTGTTTATCCTTCTATTTATGAGGGCTTTGGCCTTCCGCCCCTTGAGGCAATGGCATGTGAAACCCCTGTTATCACTTCAAATGTATCTTCCATGCCTGAAATTTATGAAGATGCAGCCTTTTATATTGACCCCAAAGATCCATACGACATAAAACAGGCGGTTGAGACCATTCTTGAGGATAATATCCTACTGGAAAACTTAAAACAAAAAGGAAAGGAAAGGTCAATGCTTTTTAGCTGGGAAAATTCGGCAAAAAATCATCTTAAATTGTTTAAGTCCTTTTTTCCCGACCTCACATAAAATAATCCCATACCCATAATCATAAATGCAATGCTTAACATCTGCCCCATGCTCAAAAAGGCAAAGACAAAACCAAGGTGAGCGTCTGGTTCTCTAAAAAATTCAACAATAAAGCGGAAAAAAGAATAAAAAATAATAAAAAAAGCAAGCATTGATCCTTTGGGCAATTTTTTTCGTTTTAATCCCCATAAAATCACAAAAAGCAAAAATCCTTCAAAAAATGCCTCATAAAGCTGTGATGGGTGTCTTGGAATCATCCCCCCCTGTGGAAATATCATTGCCCAGGGCACATCAGTGGCCCTTCCGTAAAGCTCGCCATTAATAAAATTTCCAATCCTTCCAAAACCAAGTCCTATGGGAACTGTCACCACGCATCTGTCTATCCACTCCCAGAAATCCATTTTCTTTATTTGGGAATAGATATAACCTGCGGTTATTGCCCCTAAGGCTCCTCCGTGAAATGCCATGCCACCATCCCATGTGGCAAAGATATCAAGGGGATGTCTCAAATAATATGCAGGATTATAAAAAATAACATAACCGAGTCTTCCGCCCACAACAACCCCCACAACCACCCAGGTTATGAGATTATCAAGGAAATCCACATCGTTTTCATAGTCAGGATTGTCTTTTTTTAAATCCTTTTTTATGAGTATGTAGGAGGCAAGAAAGCCAAGCACATACATAAGTCCGTACCATCTTACAGATAAAGGACCTATTGAAAATATAACAGGATCTATCTGGGGATAATTTATCAAAGACTATATTCTGGAAAGGAGGATTTCTCTGACCTGATCCGAGCCTATATTTCCGAATTCGCCGAATTTTGAACCGCGGTTTTTAAGCCTTTCACAGACCTTTTCAATGTCTTTTTCAGTTATGTTATATTCAGAAAGCATAGTTGGCATTCCGAGAGACCTGAAAAAATTCTCTGTTTCATAAATAGCTATTGTGGCTGTCTCAATGGGTGAACTATGCGAAAGCCCCCAGATTCTTTGTCCGTATTTTGAGAGTTTGTCGGTCTTGTTATAAAGCTGATGCTCCCATACTCCCGGCAAAACTACAGCCAGCGATTCACCGTGATCCAGCCCGAAAAACGCTGTAAGCTCATGTCCGATAAAATGGGTTGACCAATCCTGGGGCACACCGCAGCCAATAAGCCCGTTTAGAGCCATTGTGGCGCACCACATGAAATTTGCCCTTGTATCATAATCGATCTTGTTTGAGAGAAGTTTGGGCGAAATTTCAATAAGGGTTTTAAGAATTGATTCAGCATACCTTTCCTGCAAAGGCGCATGAACATTATATGTGATATACTGTTCAATTACATGCACAAATATGTCAACAATTCCGTTTCTTATATATTTTTGTGGCAATGAATAGGTTGTGGCGGGGTCAAGAATGGAAAAAAGCGGATACACACTGGGACATCCGAAATGAAGTTTCTCTTTTGTGGCATTCTTTGAAATAACTGAAAAAAAATTCATCTCTGAGCCTGTGGCAGGAAGTGTAAGAATCGCTCCCAACGGGATTGCATCATCCACAGGGGCGCATTTTGATAAAATATCCCAGCTATCTTCTCCCTTAAACCTGCTTGCAGCTGCAATAAATTTTGTTCCGTCAAGGACGCTGCCGCCGCCCACTGCAAGTAAAAAATCAACATTATTTTTTTTACAAAGCTCCACTGCCTCCATGCATGTTTCATATGAGGGATTTGGCTCTATTCCGCCAAATTCAATTAAATCATAATCTTTTAAGGCAGTTACAACCTGATCATATACATTATTTTTTTTTATTGAACCCCCGCCATATGTGATCATAACCTTTGCGCCCTGGGGAATAAGGGTTCCAAGCTGTGAAATAGTTCCCTTTCCAAAAACTATCTTTACCGGGTTATAATAAGTAAAATTTTCCATAAAATCCTCCACACCTAACCGATATTGTAATATCAATAAATTTGCTAAATAATATTATTTATTATCAGTATTGTCAAGTGCGGTATAGATTAACCTCTGGCATGACGGGCAAAAATATATCTTATCGTTTCTAAGAAGTTCATTAAAAAGCTGTGGCGGGACATTCATATGGCATCCCATACAAACGGCGCCTTTAACCTCAACAATCGCAAGCCCTGCCCTTTTGTCCTTGAGAAAATTATATTTTGAAAGAATATCCTTTTTTACACTGTTGCTTATGACTTCGCGTTCGGTTAATAAAAAAGCGTATCTTTCACTGAACTCAGCGCTCAGTTTTTCAATATTATTTTTTTCTTCATCATATTCTACGGTTAATTTTTTTATCTCAGCATCTTTTTCATTAATTTTTTTACTTATATCTTCATTTTTTTCCATTATGCCAAGAATTTCATCTTCTCTTGCCTTGTTGCCTTTTTTCATCTCCTCGATTTCTTTTAATAATGCCTGATATTCCCTGTTTGTTTTAATTGTTGACAGTTTCTGCTGAGATTTTGTAAGTCTTGTTGATTCCAGCGATATCTCATCTTCAATATCTATTTTTTTCTTTTGCAACTCAAGCAGCAATTCCCTTTCCTTCTCAATTTCAGATCTGATTTTTGAAATTTTTTCAATGAGATAGTTATACTTTTCAGGGAGCTTTTCCCTTAGGCTGTCAATTTTTCTTATCTCCAGGTCTATTTCCTGAAGTTTAATCAGATTTACTATTTCCTTTCTCAAAACTTAACTCCTTTGTTATAAAAAATTAAAAGGTGATTTTTCCTTTTTATTTACTGATATACTCACATTCCAATGGTTTTCTTTTGCCTTATTTGATAAAAATTCTTCAATACGGCTAACTATCAGATATTCAGAATTAAAATGTCCAAGATCAATAATATTTATCTTTCTGTCTCTCGCATCACAAGCCACATGATGCTTAATCTCAGAAGAAATAAAGAGATCAACATGTTTTTCAAGGACTTTATTCCACAGATCAGAACCAGAGCCCCCGCAAACTGCAATGCTGTTAATTCTACTTTCAGGCGATCCCACAGTCATAAAATAAGGAACAGAAATTTTATTTTTCAAAATACCTAAAATTTCAGATAAAAAAAGTGTTTTTTTCAGTTTGCCACATCTTCCTAGTCCAATTTTCCTGTTATTAGCAAAATTATTTAAGATTGGCTCTCTGTCTTTTAATTCTATGATATCTGAAAGCGCATCGCTAACCCCATCACTTGCGCTGTCAAGGTTTGTGTGCATGCTTATGACTGAAATATCCGCCTTAATCAATTTGTTTATAATAGCGCCATAAGGATTGGAAAAATCTATAGTCTTTATAGGTTTAAAGATAAGTGGATGGTGAGTGATAATAAGATTGGAATTACACTTTATGGCTTCTTCAAGAGAATTTAGCGTTAAATCAAGGGTTATAAAGATATTATCAACCTTTTGAGAAAGATCTCCAAGTTGAAAACCTGAGTTATCCCATGCTTCTGCCAATTCTAATGGCGCCCATTCTGTTAGATTATTATATATGTCCGAGACAAATATCTCCATGGTCTCGTTTTGGGCCCTACAGGATTCGAACCTATGACCAACCGGTTATGAGCCGGTAGCTCTACCGCTGAGCTAAGGGCCCTGGTAAAAATATTAAAGAAGTTAATTTAATAAAACTGTTTGATTTTGTCAAGTTATTTTTGAATATTTTATGCTGGAATTTGTGAATTATAAAATTAAAGTTTATAATGATATGGCATAAAAACTTTGTTATAAATTGAAAAGTTATAACAATTGCGATAAGAGTTGATTAGTTTTTTTTATAAATTCTTGACAGTTAAAATGAATTAATATATTTTTAGAAATAAAAATGCTTGCCCTGACAAAAAATAAAAAGCATAATTAAATAATTTAATTGCCATAATCAGAGAAAAAAGTTATATACGAAGAATTAAAAAAAAATTTAGGATTTATTTTACTTCAATAATTTCACATTTATGCAAAAAAAAATATGTCTTATATTCCATGAGCCACAAATATCAAATACAAATCTTATACATGATATTAATTTCTATCTCTTAAAATTGCTAAGAGAATTAAGTTATGAAGTTTATATAGGACTTATCTATGAAAATCCTTATTATCCTAATGAATTTCAATCCAAATTAAATCAATTTAATAATCCTGATAATTTTAATATCAATGTTTTTTTAATAAAGATTGACCCTGCTTATCACGTTTCTTATTATAGAAAATTAAGCTTCCAGACATATCAATACTTAAAAAATATTAATTTTGCCGCAATAATATTTTTTGATTACATGGGAATAGCATATTACAGCCTGATGGCAAAAAAATCAGGCGCTTCATTTACTGATACTGAATTTTTTATATTATGTTATTCCAATATCAAACACAGAAAATTTTTAATTAAACAATTCATATCTGAAAGACATGAATTAGAACAGGATTTTCTTGAAAATGAATCATTAAAGCTTTGTGAAAATAATCTTATATTATTTCCCCAATATACCAAATATTTAGGAGGGAAAATAAATCATCATGAAAATCAGAACTATGACTCTGAGAAATTGATTAATGAAAAAATATCATTAAAAACTAATTTTTTTATTGAATATCATCAAAATAACATTGATTTTTTTATAAATTTTTATAATAAAATTTTAGATAATCATTTTAATACTCTTCATATAAATAGTTTAAATAAAAATTTAATTGATAAATTAAAAGAAATTTCAAATAATAATCCTAAAATTAAACTATATCATGAAAACTTTATTAATCCATTCCATCATATTGAAAATAGTCCAACTAATATTTATATAAATTTTAATGATACTAATATAAAACAAAAAACAATATTATTTGATCAAAGTGATATATTATACTTTTTTCTATCAGAAGATTCTTTTGAAACGCCATCCGACTTTTATGATTATATCTCTGATGAATTGACTGGTAGTATAAATCTTATAAAAGAAAGACTATATCAAAACACTTATATAATAAATGACATTTTATCAAACAATAAACATTCTCAGGCTATTACAAAAAATAATCCAACTGTTTCTGTTTGTTTAATTCACTATAACAGACCAAAACTATTGGGTTACGCATTACAATCTTTAAGAAATCAGACTTATAAAAATTTTGAAGTTATTCTTGTGGATGATGGAAGCACAACCGAAGAATCTATAAAATATCTTGCTAGTCTAAACGATGAATTTACTCAAAAATCATGGAAAATAATAAGACAAAAAAATCAGTATCTTGGGGCTGCAAGAAATAATGCGGTTAAGCAAGCAAGCTCTGAATATATTATATTTATGGATGATGACAATTATGCCATGCCTTTTATGATAGAAAAATTTATAAATGCCGCGGAATTTTCCAATGCTCAGATTATTACCGCTCCATTTAAAAAATTTACAAATAACGGGTATGTCAAGTCTGACGATGACATCTCAGGTTATTATATTCCTCTTGGAAATTGTATTTCCCTCGGTGTGATGGAAAACTGTTTTGGAGATGCAAATAGCCTTGTCAGAAGGGATTTTTTTGAAAAAATGGGTGGTTTCACAGAAAAATATGGAATAGGTCATGAAGACTGGGAATTTTTTATCAAGGCATGCCTTCAGGGGTGTGAGTTTTTAGTTATCCCTGAGTTTTTGTTCTACTATAGGGTGGATCCAAACAGTATGGTAAGATCTACAAATCAATATCTTAATTTCATGAGAATTTTAGATAATTTTAAGGACTCTGATGCCCCAATTCATAAATTTTTTCCTGTTTTAGAGTTCACCATAGCCGGATCATTCTCTGATGATACACAATCTAATAATAATATAGTCAAAAAATTTTCTTTTTTTTATCCCATTATCAATCTTATTTTGCCGCTACATTCAAAAAGAAGAAAATTTGTAAAAAAATTACTAAATCTATTTAAATGAAATATCCAAAAGTAAGCATTATCCTTCCCAATTATAATTATGCGTGTTATCTCACGGAAAGATTAAATTCTATAAAAAATCAAACATTCACTGATTATGAGTTAATATTTCTTGATGATGCCTCCACTGATAATAGCATTGAAATATTTAATAAATTTATTCAGGATAACAAACAAATTTCATATAAAATCTTAATTAATCAAAGTAATACCGGCATACCCTTTATTCAATGGAACAAAGGAGTTGAAAATGCATCCGGTGATTATATATGGATTACCGAGGCAGATGATTTCTGCGAAAATAACATATTGGAAAAACTTGTTTCTGTTCTTAACAATAACTCCAATGTAGGTCTTGCCTACTGTCAAAGTTGTCATGTCAATGAAAAAAGTGAAAAAATAGATGATTTGTTATGGTCAGTAAAATGGCTGGACGATAAAAGATGGGAAAATAAATTTATTAATAATGGAAAAGAAGAGATACTACAATATTTAGCTTTTCAAAATACTATACCAAATGCAAGCGCTGTATTATTTAAAAAAAATTATTATATTCAAGCTGGTATGGCAGAAACAAAATACAAACTTGTTGGCGATTGGTTAACCTGGATAAAAATTTTATTAATTTCAGATATTGGGTTTATTCCGGATGTATTAAACTATTTTCGGATTCATACTAAAACAGTGAGAAGTGAGTATGAAAATAAAAAAATCTATAATCATTTGTATGAAATGTATAAAGTTTTAACATATATTGATAAAAATTTGAAATTTTCAGAAAAACTATTTGATAAAGTTTCTAAACACTTTTTAAATGTTATCAAATATCGAATTAAACAAAGTGGTGATATATCAATATTAATAAGTTTGCTTCCTGTTTTAATAAAATTTGACCCACTTTTTCCCAAAAGAGCCTTAGAACTTTATTTATCCAATAAAAATCTTAAAAAAAACTCTTAATTAGCTATTGATACGCAATCTAAAATAAATTTTCAGTTTAGCAAAGGATTTAATTTATAAAATAATCTTGAATTTAATATTTATCATTATATAATGAACATCATTTTAATTTTTTAATCAAAAAAAAATAAGGGAAATCCATACTTTGAGCATAAACACAACCGGCGTGACTCCTTTGGTAACAGTAATTTTGCCGACTTTTAACCGTCCCCAAATGCTTGCGGAAAGCATATCAAGCATCCTGAATCAAACCTACAAAAATTTTGAAATTATTGTGATAAATGATGGCGGTTCACCTGTAAGCGATGTGATTGCTTCTTTTTCTGATGACAGGATAATACTTTTTGAGTTCACTGAAAACAAGGGACAGGCAAAAGCAAGAAATATCGGATTAAATCAGGCAAAAGGCGAATATATCGCATATCTTGATGATGATGATATTTACTACCCTGAACACCTTGAAACACTTGTTAATACACTCAAAAATTCAGAAGATAAGGTGGCTTATACAGGAGCAAATTATGCCAATCAGGAATGGATAACAGACAGATATGTCACAATAAGCAAAGAAGAAATCAGTCATCCTTTTGATGCCCAAAAATTATTAATACATAATTACATTCCATTTCCAAATATAATGCATAAAAAAGAGCTTATAAATATTACAGGCATCTTTGATGAATTTTTATCCAATTCAGTGCACGAAGACTGGGACTTACTTATAAGATTTTCTCAATATACTAATTTTATACATATTAATAAAATAACAACTGAAATAAGATTTGGCAAAAATAAGATAAGCACAACCAATAAAAAAAGACAATTTTTTCTGGATACAATGATTATTATCCATGAAAGATATAAACCCCTTGTTATAAATCCGGATATTTTCCTTCAGCAAAAAATTATAGAGTGGAATCTTATTAAAGAATTATTTTATGAAAGAAATATAAATCTTGAATCAAAAAATGTTATTAATACATGTAGTTTTATTATTGAAAAATTTACAGATAAAAACAACACTCTTTTAAGTAATTTAGATAATAAAGATAACATAATAAGTCACATTCAAAATATTTTAAAAGAAAAAGAACAATATTTAACAGATTTAACTAAATCCATAAATGAAAAAAATCTGATAATAAACAAAAATCAAAAATTAATAGATGAATATATAAATACCATAAATAGCAATAACGGAGAAATTTTAAATTTTAAAAATGA
>DYOW01000034.1:7324-11362 GCA_020720325.1 Desulfobulbus propionicus | reverse complement strand
AAAAATGATATTAAAAACTTAAATAATGTTATTGCTGAAAAAAATAAAATATTAAATGATATTTACTCAAGTCATGCATGGTGGATATTAAGAAAATACTATACATTAATTGATATTTTATTTCCCCAAAACAGTAACATCAGAAGAAAACTTAAGAAATCATTGTCTTTAATCTCTAAAAACCGGATTAAACAAGCTTTTTCATATATAAAACAATATGGTTTTGGGAAATTTATAAATAAAATCCAATCAAAATTTATATATAATTATGATTTACAAAATAATTTTAATGATACTCCAGTTGTAATTCCTGAGATCAAAATTTTTGAATTTAAAGATGATGAAGATATCATCGCGAAAAATATAAAAATTTCAGTGATAATACCGACTAAAAATGGCGGAGATAATTTCAGAAGATTAATTAAATCGATTAATTGCCAAAAAGGATTTAAAGAAATTGAGATAATTATAGTTGACTCAGGAAGCGATGATGAAACCCTTGATGTTGTAAAAGATTATAACTTAAAGCTTATTGAAATTAAACCTGAAAATTTTTCTCATCCCTATTCAAGAAATCTTGCCGCAAGTCATGCTACCGGGGAATATATCTTTTTTACTGTTCAGGATGCGCTTTTACCTGATAAATGGTTTTTAAATACTTTTTATACAAAATTAATTGAATATAACGTTGTGGCAGTGTCTTCCCATGAATTTGTAAGAGAAGATTCTGATCTCTTTTATAACTTTATGTCTCATTATCATGGAAAGTTTATGGGATTAGATAAAGCAGATAGAATAATGTCAATGCCTGAAAATAATGATTTTGAATCTTTAAGAATTAATTCAAATCTTAGTAATGTCGCATGCCTTATAAATAAGGAAATATTTGACAAATATAAATTCAGAGAAGGATATGCTGAATATGCGGAAGACCTTGATTTAGGTTATAGATTAATAAAAGATGGTTATAAGCTTGCCATGTTATCCTCTGAAAAAATTATTCATTCTCATAACAGGGATGCATTTTATTTCTTAAAAAGAGGATATGTAGACACATTATATATATCTAAAATAATACCTGATTATCAATTTGTTCAAATAGATTGGGAAAAATTAAAAAAAGATATAATTTTTTCTTATGATACAATAAATCATATTATAACAAACATTTCAAATAAAACTTTAGATCAATATGATATTAATTTATTTATTGAATTATTCAATAATGAATTAAATAATATATTAAATCAAAATAAAAATATACAAAATAATAATATCGATATTTTTATAAACAAATTATATTCTATATCATCTTTTAATAATCCAGAAATTAGTAATATTGTATTGACATCTTGTATAAACTTTAATTATTTATTATTAAATTTTATAAAACAATTTAATACAACAATTGATAATGAATTATTAAAACAATATTTCAATGCATTAATAAAAAGTTTTGCCTTTTATACCGGAATCTATATTGCCCATTGTGATTTGACAACAGACAATATTAAAGACAATTCTTTTTTAGAAATTATTAAAGATTTAAAAATTGGTGTTTAAGAATGAAAATTTTATTTATAGTCCATCAATTTTATCCTGAACATTATTTGGGCACTGAAAAATTTATATTTAATCTGACAACTATTTTACAGAAACAGGGTATTACGCTTAAAGTTCTCACATATTATGTTGATGATCATATTTCTGATTTTAAGTCAGACAATTCTTTTTTATTTAAAGAATATACCTATAAAGGCATTGAAATTATTGCAATCAGAGACAAAATCATGCCAATTAATTACAATGGAAGAATTTTAAATACTTTTAGTGATTTTTCTGTTCAAATATTAAAAAAAATAAATCCGGATATAATACACATAGGTCATCCAATGCGTTTAACTGAATTTATAAATGCCGCAATAAGCTTAAATATTCCGTATTTGATGACACTTACTGACTTCTGGTCAATCTGTTTCAGGGGGATTCTTCTGACACACAAAACAAATATTTGCGCCGGCCCAGATGAAGGCAAAAAATGCATTGTTGACTGCCCTGAAATGGGAAAAGATGAAATTTTACAAAGATATATTAATGGGCAGCAGATACTTCTTAATTCAAAATTATTGGTGTCACCAAGCGCCTTTCTTGCAAGCGTTTACATGCAAAACAATCCTGCTTTGAATGTTAAGGTCATTAATCACGGTCTCAGGTATAGCAAGGTTGCCTCAAATAAAAAAACATATAAAAAAGGCGACCAGATAACCTTTTGCTATGCCGGTTCGTTAAATCACCACAAAGGTGTTCATGTCATCATTAAGGCATTTACTGAGATTAAGGCTGAAAATATTAAATTAAAAATATACGGGACAGGTTATGACGAAAGCTATATCAATAATCTCCGTTTAATGGCTGAAAACGACAACCGCATTCAATTCTGTGGGGTCTTCAGTGAAGATGAATTCGGCGCAATACTTAGTCAGGTTGATGTGGTTATTATTCCATCTCTCTGGTTTGAAAACTATCCACTCGTTCTTCATGAAGCCCTTGCCTGCTGCACCCCTGTTATTGCATCAAATCTTGGGGGCATGGCAGAAAAAATTAAAAATGATTTTAACGGCTATGTTTTTAATATTGGTGACTATAAAGACTTAAAAAATATCATGGAAGAAATTATTAAAAACCCTGAAAAACTGGAAAAATTAAAAAATAATATAAATAAATTCCAGAACATCCCCACATTGGAGCAGGAAGCCTATGTATATCTGAAGGAGTACAGGAAGATATTAAACGGGGAGAGTTAAACGTTAAATACCTCTAAGAAACTTTTTATTTTCTTCTTTATGAATTATATTGTAAGGAACGCTCTCACCCCTTTCCTTCTCATTAATCTGCATTAATCTCTGATATCTATCTAAATTTATTAGATTTTTATATCAATTTTTATATTCATATTTTAGATATTGACTTTCAAGATTTAATTTACCTTGTAAATCTTCCATAACATGGTAGATTTACAAGGATGATAGAGCGCAGGATATTTACCACAGTATTAAAAGCCCTTGACAGACAGGCAGCAGTGGCATTGCTTGGTCCAAGACAGGTTGGAAAAACCACCCTTGCATTGGAGATTGCGGAAACCAAACCGTCAATATATCTTGACCTCGAAGCCCCTGAAGACCTTGCAAAGCTTACTGACCCATCTTTTTTTCTCCAACAATACGAAGACCGCCTTGTAATTTTGGATGAAATACATCGTCTGCCCACGCTCTTTCAAGCGCTTCGAGGTATTATTGACAGGGGCCGGCGTAAAGGACTCGCTACAGGCCGTTTTTTGCTTTTGGGTTCAGCATCAATGGAACTTCTGAAGCAGACAGGCGAAAGCCTTGCGGGCCGCATTGAATATGTGGACATGACTCCATTTGACATCCTTGAAATTGAAAACAACCTACAGGCAAGAACTCTTCTCTGGGTTCGGGGAGGTTTTCCTGACAGCTATCTTGCCGCAAGCGACTCTGACAGCATGGCATGGCGTAAAAACATGATACGGGCATACCTCGAAAGAGATATTGCGCAATTTGGTCCGAGAATACCAGCGGAAACCCTTGACCGTTTCTGGAAAATGCTGGCACATCTCCAGGGAGATCCTCTTAATGCATCAAGACTTGCGGCTGGACTTGGAGTGAGCGGACAGACTGTAATGCGTTACATAGACCTTCTTGTGGATTTGCTGCTGGTAAGAAGACTGCAACCCTACCATGCCAACACAGGCAAACGCCTGATAAAATCACCCAAAATATATGTCCGTGACAGCGGACTTGTTCATGCGCTTTTGGGTATCACAGATTTCAATCAACTTTTGGGACATCCGGTGTCAGGCATGAGCTGGGAAGGATTTGTAATTGAAAATCTTTTAACCGCAGGCTCTAACCGTGCTGCCGCAAGTTTTTTCAGGACATCGGGAGGGGCAGAGATTAACCTGATTCTGGAATTTGCAGGCGGCAAAAAATGGGCAATTGAGATCAAAAGTGGTTTAAT
>DYOW01000034.1:0-7224 GCA_020720325.1 Desulfobulbus propionicus | reverse complement strand
TTCTGGAATTTGCAGGCGGCAAAAAATGGGCAATTGAGATCAAAAGTGGTTTAATTCCCAAGGTGGAAAAAGGTTTTTATCTTGCCAGCGCAGATATTAAACCTGAGAAGTCCTTTGTGGTTTACGCAGGTAATGACCGCTATCCTCTTACAGAAGGTATTCAGGCTATAGGTCTTAAAGACTTAATGCGGATGATTCACGACAGTATATAGTCCTGTAACCCCTGAATAAATCAGGATTTTATAAGAAGTTTCCCTTTGAGAATTAATCAGGCGCTCTGATTTATTTTTATTAATCCTGCTAAACTTATGAAATCCCACAAACATAAAAAAACAGGGAATCAGTCGGTGTATCTGTGATAAATATTTCTTAACACATCAATGCAGGATAAAAATGCCTCAACAACAGTTGGATCAAAATGTTTTCCTGAATCTTCTTTGATTAGATTTAATACTTTTTCTTCAGGCCACGGATCTTTGTAAGATCTTTTTGAACTTAATGCGTCATAAACATCCGCGACAGAAACTATTCGGGCGAAAAGAGGTATTTCTTCTTCTTGTTTACCCCTTGTATGTCCGCAGTGATCTAAAAAACGAGGGTCTTTTTCCCCTGTAAAGGGATTTATATGTCCGGGATATCCCTTCCCATCCCACTTTTCATGATGATTAAGGGCAATTTCATATGCTGCCTCATCAAAATCAGACCACGTATCCTCAAAAACCTTGGCGCCCAAAACTGTGTGGAGTTTCATTTCAAAGTATTCTTCATCACTAAGTTTAGCAGGTTTTTTTAAGATTCTGTCAGTAATAGCAATTTTTCCTATATCATGGAGCATTGAAGCCATTCTAAGCACGTCTTTCTGACGGTTTACTTCATCAGGAGCTATGCCTCTTTTTAGCGCCCAGGTTTCATATATCTCCGCTGCGTAAGCGCCAACCCTGTTTACATGAGCGCCTGTTTCATTTGGATCATGAAGCTCTATCATTTTTATCATTCTTAACAGTATTGCCCTGGTCATCTGCGCCCTTTCCAGGGCATTTGCGGCGGATATTGCAAAATGTTTAATAAAAGGCTCCTCTTCATGGGAAAAAGAGATAACTTCATGATTATCATCCATGGCATTTATAAGCTGTAAAACTCCAATAAGCTTATTGCGCGATGTTTCAAGCGGAAGGGTCAGCATTGATTTGGTTGTGTAACCGGATAGCTTGTCAAATTTATTATCAAAAGAATAGAGTCTGTCCTGAGATATTTTATAGGCATCTTCAATATTGACAATCTTTGACTTAAATGCCACATATCCAGCTATTGATCTGGTGTTTATGGGTATTGAAAAGGTAGAGTAAATAAGTTTTTTTCCAAACTCAAGCCTTCTTTGCAGCGTATCGTTTTGAGTATATTTAAAATGAAGAACATCTTTTTCTTTTGTATAAATTGAACCTGCGTCAGCCTTTGCAAAAAGTCTTGCCCCGCTTAATATCCTCTCAAGCAAAATATCAAGGTCTTTGACCTGAAATAATTCCACTTCAAGGTTTAGTATTTGTGATAATCTTTCGTTCTCTCTTTGTAAGTCCATAGTATATTAAAAAAGATAAAAAATAGTTTGCTTTTTTTAAATATGTTATATAAATTTATTATAATAGTAATATAGTATTTATAAATAATAAATATTTTTTTATAAAATTTTTATTATTTTTACATTTGGTATATTTTAGCTTAAATAATTTTAACTGAAAATAAAATAATAAAAAGATTTTTTTATGAAAAAAAATAACGAGGTAAAAACTTCTTTTTCCGCAGTGTTGGATATTATAAACTCCATTTGCATTGAGGAATATGGAGAAGTATATCGTGAAATTGAAAAAATCTACAGGGATGTGGAAGACCTTTACAACGGAAAATGGACTGAATATCAGGCATGTGACACAGGATATCATAATTTTAATCATGCAAGCGAAGTGACCCTTGCGTCAGTAAGAATGATGGCAGGATGGAACAGGGCTGAAAAAGAAAAAAAAATACCCTTTGATTGTTTTAAGATTGGGGTTGTGTCAGCAATTTTCCATGATTCTGGTTATATAAAAGATATTGATGATGCTACAGGAAGCGGCGCAAAATTTACATTTACTCATGTTCCGAGGAGCATGGAAATGGCTGTGTCCTATATCAAAAAAAATAACTGGGATCAAAAGGCAATTACTGCTGTTCCTCTAATAATAGGGATCACTGAGTTTAATCAACCAATATATTTTGATAAATACTTGGAAGATGATGAAAATCTTATAACTGTGGCAAAAATTGTTGGGACAGCGGATCTTATTGCTCAGGTTGCGGATGTCTTTTACATAGAAAGACTCCCGGCTCTTTTTGCTGAATTTGACGAGTCATACGACTTTGAAGGCAGAGAAAATTTAAAGAAACGCGGAATAAGAATATATTCCTCCGTGCAGGAAATTTTATCTGAAACCCTTGGTTTTGTTGAAAATTTCGTCCTTCCGAGATTTGATTATTTTGGACGGATGGATAAATATCTTACAGTTTTTTTTAAAACCGACAGAAATCCATATCTTGAAAGTATTTCCGCCAATCTTTACAGAGGCCTATTGCAGGAACAAATAACCTGGCAAAGAATAGGTGATATCCTAAAAGAACTAAACATAGTGGATGAAGCCAAGCTGAAAGACGCCATGTTTATTCAAAAGGCGCTTCGGGATGATTATGACTCACTTAAAGATACTTCAAAAAGAAATCTTAACTTCTCCCTTGATAACATTCATTCCATAGTAAAATGGATGGATAAAAATTCAGGATATTATAATATCGGTGAAATACTTACAAAAATGGGAGTTGTAGTGCCTGTAGATCTGAGAAAGGCAATTATGCAGCAGTTATTGCCTGCTAATGTGTTTAGCTTTCTTAAACCTCCTGATTTTGAATTTATCCTTAGCGCATCAATATTACTTTTGAATTTAAGACGCGCTCCGCAGGTTTTAACGCATGTCATGGATATGATGGCACAGAATATACCCTGTGAGGCAAGCTCTATCCTTCTTGCGGATAAACATAAACATGAGCTTGTTATAGCAGTGGTGACAGGGCCTAAACAAAAAGAACTGGATGGACTCAGATTGCCCTGGGATAAAGGGGTGGCTGGCTGGGTGTATAATCACGGACAGTGGGCTGTTATCAACAAGGCCCTTTGCGACAACAGATTTTATAATCAGATTGATAATTTATCAGGATTTTGCACCAATTCAATAATGGCTACACCCCTTGTGATAGACGGACAAGTTGTCGGAATTATTGAATTAATCAATAAAGATAATGGAAGCGGCATTTTTAATGAAAGAGACCTTGCTATATTGCATTGCCTGTCTTTACAGATTGCAGGTTCAATTGACACTGTTCTCTGGATGTTTCAAAATAAAGCCACACTGGATAAAATTTAGCTTTTTTAATAATAAAACCCCATAGATACGATCCACATAGTACGTATCCACTCAAACAACAGACACTTCTTAGCTTACTTCTTCCAAAATCCCACAGGCAAGCAAAGGAATAATAAGCTCGTGATGACAGGTGAAGTTATAACCTTTTCCACCGTCCTGAGTTGGTCTTGACACAATATTAACACCCGGTCTGTAATGCCTTATAAAATCAAAATTTGCAGTGGTTATATCCCTTACATTATGTCCGAGGTTTCTGACAACAGTGATTGCCTTTAAAAAAACCTCAGGCAAAATCACTGCAGAGCCAAAATGAAGAAATACCCCTTTATCAAGCTGCGAAACCATCCCGCAGAACAACTTAAAATCATGAAAGCTTGCCTTTCCTATGTTTTCACCTTTTGCCTGGGGGTGAATATGTATTATATCAGCGCCAATCGCAACGTGCACTGTGACAGGGATGTTATTTTTTCTTGCACTGGCAATAAGGCTTAAATCTTTATAGGGAAAATCAGATTTTAATATCTCTTCTCCAAGGGTTTCTCCCAGACCTTTATTTTCCTCTGCGGCAAGATTTATTGCATAGTTTAAAAATTCTCCTGTTTCCCGTGCCATTCCAAAAAGTCCTTCACCAAGGTGCGCCCCCACATCCTCTGAAGTTTTGCCAGCCATTGCAAGTTCAGTATCGTGCACAATACAAGCGCCGTTTAAGGCAATTCCATTAATGAGACCGTGTTCCATAAGCGTAATAAAAACAGGGTTTAACCCAACCTTTATGACATGAGCGCCCATGCCAACCATAATAAATTTATTATTTTCCCTCGCAGTCTTAATCCTGCTTATAAGCTCAACAAGGTCTTTTGAGGCAAGCTGGTTTGGAAGGATATTAAAAAATTCCTTAATTGTGAGTCCTTTTTTTATCTTTCCCGCAAGGTCTGAGACACCAACCTTGCTGGGCCTTTCAAAAACAGAGTAAGTTTTTATATTGTCAAAATCAAGGGGCTTAATTACCATGCAAATAATTCCTGTATTATTAAAAATTTTTTTCAACCATCTCGCAAAGTATATGAAAAATAAATATATGAACTTCCTGTATTCTTGGGGTGTCAGTAGATTTTACGGCAATTGTCATATCTGATAGCTCTGACATCTTGCATGGTTTTCCACCAATAAAGGATACTGTGAAAGCGCCTTTTTCCTTTGCAACGAGAAGCGCTTTTATAACATTGGGAGAGTTTCCGCTGGCGCTTATGCCAAGCACAACATCACCTTCATTGCAAAGCGCCTGCACCTGTTTTGAAAACACCTCTTCATAGCTGTAATCATTTGATATTGCAGTTAAAATAGAGGTATCAGTTGTAAGAGCTATGGCAGGAAGGGGTATTCTTTCTTTTTTAAATCTGTTAATAAATTCTGCCGCAACATGCTGGGCGTCAGCAGCGCTTCCTCCATTACCGAAAATAAGGAGTTTTTTTCCGTTTTTAAAGGCATTGGTTATTATTTCAGACAATTTGATTATATCGTTACTGTAAAAATCAACGCTTTCCGAAATAGCATTGATATGGTCATTAGTTATTTTTTTTATAAAAAGTTTCATTAAATACTTCCTGAAAAATAAAATTTTAGGGTATAAATATATTATTCACATTGGATATATTTTCATTTTTGGCTATTAAGCCACCTAATTTCCTGGCATCATCAAGAAATTGAGGCGCATTATTTATATCCCCTTTTTTTTCAACTCCCCTGAATAGAAGAGCTCCGGTGAAATCTGCATTTATAGCATCAAAAAAATATTTTACAACCAGAATTACACCGTCAAAAAGTTTTTTTCCTTTAGTCGCTCCAATAGAGAGAAAAATGCCTTTTTTCTTTTTTTCTGCATCTATTTTTTTAAGAACATATTTTCTCACCCATAATGCCTGGGATCTTTCAACAAGCGCCTGTGTCCACGCTGTTATATTATAGAAAAATATTGGGGATGCAAGCACAATAATATCTGCGGCATCAATAAGGTCGTATATTCCTGTCATATCGTCCCTTAATACGCAGTTCCCTGTTTTTTCACATTCTCCGCATTCAATGCAGGGGGTAATTTTTTTGGCAGCCAGATTGATTTTGGTTACATTTACATCGGGATTTTCGTTTTTTGCGCCTTCAATAAAGGCGTCAAGGAGTGTGTCCACATTTCCCCTGAACCTGGGAGAACCCATAAATGCAAGGATGTTCATAAAGCCTCTTTAAACCAAATCCACAACAATTTATTTGTGAAAAGATTTTATTTAAAAATTTTTTTTATTTTAATACTTGAAATTTTTTTTGTCTATGATTAATTTTAAAGAAAAATGCCATGGAGGGCAGATATGAATATTTTAAGGACAAATTTATCCTCACCCAGAGAGTTTTTATCACCTTTTAAAGACTTAAATCAAATTAAACCCGCAACCGATTTATCTGCAAAAAAAAATAATCAAGCGCCTTTTAAATCAAATAAAAATCGCAATTTTCTCACCTACAATCCAAAATCTCCACAAATATCCGATAAAAACCTTTCATCCTTAAAAAATAGTTTTGATATAAATCTTAAAGAGGTTTTTAATTTTGCCAAAGTTGCGGTCAGACAATTCCAGAAAATGATAAGCTCTTTCAATACAGCTAATAACCCATTTGATAATGAGAAAACGTTTAAGGACATTAAAACCCTGATGATTGAAAGTGTTTTATGGAAAAAAAAGGGCATGGCAAAGGCATATTTTGACAGTTTCATGAATATTAATGAAAAATCTATTCGTTCTTCAAATCTTTCAGACCTCTTAATGTCATATTCAAAAAATTTTTCATTAAAACTTGATATTAGTTTTGAACAAAAGCAAATGTTGGCAGGCAACCTAAATTATAGCGAATTCAATTTTGAGCTTGATCTTAAGATAAAGCAGGAAACGCAGATAAATTACGGCTGGCAGGAGATAAATGGAGAAGGACTTCGCGCGGTAAATGCCAATACTATTGATACCGGAAGATATTATCTGCAGTTTGAGAGTCAGTCAAATTTTATAATTTACGACAAAACAACAGCTAAATCCACCAGGATATGGGGAGATCCACATATTGACCTTTCTGATGTCAAGGGAGATATAAACGGTGAGTTCTCCGACCTTAAACAGAGCTTTTTTAAGACAACATTCATGCTTCAGGACGGCACAAAGGTTTTATTTAATGCCCCTGACAACGGTTTTATTGAGAGTGTGATCGTAACAAAGAATACATCCGCTGCATTCGGAATTGGAACAATTCCCGCCGCTTTTACGGAAGATGAAAATAATGCCGTCTTTTCAGGGCAAGTTCCTCCTTCTTTTTTAATAAATGATGCTGGTGAAGATGTTGTCTATGCAGGCGGTGACGGAAATGACTGGTATGACAAAAACGGAAATCTCCTGTGGGGGGACAGAAAAGAAGATTAATTTTTTATTGGAATTAAGATTTTTTTTAACGTTTTTCTAACGTGATGTTGGCTTAAAATTTCCTAACCGTAATTCAACAGCATAGAGGTTCAGAGGTATTAAATATATCAAAATTTTCAATCATGCCAAATATTTTCTCGTTCCCAAGCTGGAGCGTTGGAATGCATAATGCCTGAAGCTGAATTTTTAAAATTCTCGGAATTAACAGTATTAAATAGGGTAATTTCTCTCTTTTTTTTAAATTTTTACTTTGATTTATAAAGGCGATTCATAAACCGCCCTTGATAAAATTTTTACAAAAGGTCGCAATATAAAAC
>DYOW01000033.1:12945-26165 GCA_020720325.1 Desulfobulbus propionicus | reverse complement strand
ACATAAATTTATGTAATTCGCTGCAAAAGATGTTTTTATACCGGACTCATTAATTAATCTCAGGTATTTTTTGATTTTTGCCTGACTATAAATAGCCTCTTAATAAAATCAGTCAATATTATGAAAATTAATTATTAGTTTATTTATTTTAATATTTTATTTTAAATATTAAATAATTCAAGTATAATTCTTAAAAATGTTATAGAATTTGATAATGAAAAAGGGGAAAAATATATTTTGATTATCATCAAAATGAATAGCTTAAATCAAAATGATGAAAATAATGATAACTACCTTCCTTATTAAATGATTTCTTTTAATTCTTCATCTTATATAATAAACGTTCTTTTTCAGGGAATAAGCAGGACTTTTACATTCATTGCCAATTTTTTTATATTTGTCATAATAGCCCGTCTGTCAAAAAGTGAAATATTTGGACAATATTCTCTAATACTTGCTTATTTATCTGTTTTTGCTGTGCTATCTGATTTTGGAATGACATCAATTTTAAGCAAGGATTTCAATCAAAAAAATAATAATAATTTATATCTTGGAAATTATTATTGCTTAAAAATATTTATAAATATTATTTTAATTGTTATATCATTTATTTTGGCTTTTTTTGCATTCAAAGATATTTTTTTAATATTATTATTTTCATCTTTTTTCATACCCATGATTGGTTCAAGATTTTTTGAGCCTTTGTTTCAAATTTTAAGAAAACCCTTTTATAGCTTATATCCATCTGTTTTATATAGCATATCTTATTTTTTATTTTCTATGTTATTTTTGATTTACTTTAATAATCAAAACATCTTATTTAACCTTATATTTTCCTATTGTCTTGCTAATGCTCTTTATTTCATTCTTGCTGTATTTTTATCTTACAGGCTGATAATTCCTGAATTTCAAATAGATATTGAAATAATAAAAAAAATCTTTTTTCTTTCCTTGCCCCTTGGAATTTCATCTTTTTTAACAATATTTAACACAAGAATCCCTTTTTTTTTCCTCTCCAGCTTATCATCAGACCATGCAGTGGGAATATATAGCTCAGCCTTTAGATTTCTTGAATTAGGCTCAATGTTCATAGTAATGCTCACAAGTCCGTTGCTTCCTGTTTTATCTGACAAAAAAAACAAAAACAGTAAGGAATTTAAGTATATAGTTATAAAAATTTTCGAAGGAATAGCCATAATTATTTTGCCTTTAATTATATTGGCTCCGGTTATATCGCCTTATATTATAGATAAACTTTTTGGAGTTGATTTTATAGAATCTGTTATGGCGCTAAATATTCTGGCTTGTTCTTTTGTTATAATAATAAATTCCCTTTTTTTTACTATGGTAGGGATTTCACTTAATGTAATAAAAGTTACTTATTTTATAACTGGTTCTGCCACAGTAATTAATTTTATCTTAAATTATTTATTAATATCTCATTTTAGTTTTATTGGCGCTGCTATTAGTAATTTAATTATAGAATTATATATGCTGGGTTGGATTTTGTTTTTTTTAATTAAAAAGAACGGAAATATTTTTAGACTTAAGATGTGGATTAAAATCATAATTTCTAATATAATTTTTATTATTACTATATTTTTATTAAAAGATATTGGCTTATTTTTATTAATAATAATTTATTTTATAATTGTTTTATTGGTTTATAGAACTATGGGTTTTGCAAAATCTATATATTTTTTAAAGAAAACTATTTTTTCAAAATTAAACTTAAATTAAATCACAGAGGACACGGATTATAAGAGGTGGTGGATAGGATGAATCAGATTAAGAGTCTGAACCTGAATAAGCAGAATTAATCAGGATAATTTCTTTAAAATTTAAAGCCAAAAACCTTAAGGCAACCTCTAAAAATTCTTATAAGATTCCTCGCTTTGCTCGGAATGACACTTTTATCTGTCATTACGAGGAACGCAGTGACGAGTAATCTTATTATATAAGAATAAAATTTTAATTTTTAGAGCTATCCTTAAAAAACTTATTGCAATAAAGATTTTTATATATTATAAAAATTAATAATTAATAATTAAAAGAATCTATGGAGTTAATGGTGTATTGCTTAAAAAAAATCCCCTTAAAAATTATATTAATCTTTTTTTTACTGATTTATCCCTGTAATATTTTAGCAGAACAATGCTTTATAAATAATGAATGTTTTGGGGTTATTGAGGCAAGCATGGCAACCAGGGCATGTCATTTATTTTATTATTCAACCACAATAAACAATAAACTACAATCAGATTTTATAGTTATAAATCCTAATCAGTATCATAATGACCCATTACAGGCAGAATATCTCAAATTAATTATTGAAAAAAAAATTCTTCCGTTAAAAAAAAACACCCTTGTTTTTAATTGTCATTATAGTCTGGAAATCCTTATAAACAAACCTGATAAAGCCGAGATTTTAGGCATAAATACCCCCAAATATAATTGCTTTGGCAAGGTTTATGAATATGTTCCAATAAGACCAATATCAGGCGGAGTGTGTTATTGGGTTCCTAAAATAAATATATCTTGCAAAAAAGAATAAATAGTTAAAAAAGAGGAAAAAATTGAATAATTTAATGTTTTTTAAAAAAATAGCAAGCAACTTTATATTTATTTTATTTTTGCTTTGTGTTTCATGTGAAGGCAATCACTCAAATAAAACAGAATTGAATTCAAATGTCCCCAAAAATGACATTAATTCAGATCATTATAAACCCTATCTGGGTGAGGTCATGCTTATAAAGCCTGATATGATTTCACTAAAATTATCGTTTCAGGATATTCAAAGAACAAAGCATGAGCAATATTTTTTTCAGGAAAATGATAAAATATATATTGATGAAAACTCTCAGAAGTGGATTATCAGAAATGGAAAAAATATTGGGGCATTAGTAGGACAAAAACAGACTCTACTTAAAAAATTTGATGTGGTCTATAATACTGATGTTGCTCAGTCCCAATTGGATAATCCTGACATTTATATTTTATCCTCTGAAGACACTAATCCCAAAATTTTTCATCCCGCATCTGTTTTCAGAAAGACCAAACCCATAGACCTCATTCGTTCATCCTCAGATTATATTGGTGTTATAGAACATATTATATATCTTAAACTTCCTTTTGTATTAGAATCTGGAAAAACATATACATTAGAGGCAAAAAACCTGTTTTCTCAGATAAAATTCACTTTTGACCCCCAAAATATGTTTAATGAAGCCATTCATGTAAGTCAGATAGGTTTCAGACCAGATGACCCATGGAAAACTGCTTTTATTTCTTTATGGATGGGAAATGGAGAGGAATTTAATCTTTCAGATGGCGCTGAATTTTATCTTAAATCTAAAGTCAATAATAAAATTGTCTATAGAGGAAAGATAGTTCTTTCTAAATCAGCATCTCAAAAAGATGAAGATTATTTTAAGAAAAATTACAGTGGTGTAGATGTTTATCTGGCTGATTTCAGTAATTTTAATGAAAATGGAGAATATCGCGTTTGTCTTCTTGATATGGGTTGTTCATATCCTTTTACAATCTCAAATGATGTATGGCAGGATGCCTTTTATATTTCCATAAGGGGTCTTTATCATCAGAGAAGCGGTGTGGCTATTGGTCCACCATTTACATCATTTATAAGACCCAGATGTTTTCATCCGGATGAAGGAACAAGGGTATTTGCATCAACTGTTACATTAATGGAGACATCTAATGGCATTAATCCTAATAATGATACATTTAAAGCGCTTCAAAAAGGCAAGACAAACACAATAATTAATGGCGCATGGGGTGGTTATTTTGATGCAGGGGATTGGGACCGCAGAATTCAACACCTTGTGGCAGCAAGAAATATTTTTGATTTAATGTTGTTATTTCCTGATTATTTTTCTGAATTAAATCTGTTTTTGCCTGAATCAAATGATAATTTGCCTGATATGGTTAATGAAGCTCTGTGGGGAATTGATTTTTATATGAGACTTCAAGAACCTGATGGTGGCATAAGAGGGGGTATAGAATCTGTTAATCATCCAAATTATGGAGAAGGATGCTGGCTTGCAGAACAGGATTTGTATGGATATGCTTCTGATCCATGGTCATCATATTTATTTGCAGCCACAGCAGCCCGAGCGTCTTTTTATTTTTATAAACAAAATAACAGCCATTATAAAACATATCTTGACAGCGCATTAAAGGCAATGTTCTGGGCTGAAAAAAAAATTGGAGCAATGGGCAGTTCTTTGCCAAGGGAGATAAGAGACGCAAGAAATCTTGCTGCTATTGAACTATACAGACTGACAAAAGACAAAAAATGGCATGCTATCTTTTTAAGCGCCACAAAATTAAAAACACCGGGTTCACCGATATTTAAAGGTGATAGTCATGACCAGATTGAGGCTGCATGGGTATATATAAACGGAGATTTTCCTGAAAAAGATAATGATATAATGAATAATTGCATCCGGGGATTTATTTCAGAGGCTGATAAAAGAATAGAAAATCAAATAAACAATGGTTTTAAGTGGTCAAAAAATTACTATAAATACGGCGGAATAGGTTCTTTTACTGTTCCAGATGTTATTTTTCAAATAAGGGCGCATATATTAACAGGAAATGAAAAATATCTTAAATCAATTATAGCGGCAACCCAGTCTGGTTTAGGGGCAAATCCCTTAAACATTAGCTATACCACAGGGGTTGGTTATAATTATCCCCAAAATGTTATGCACAGCGACTCACTGGCAAGCAATCAGTCGCCACCTCACGGACTTACTGTTTTTGGTCCTCTTGACCCTCAATTTTATGGTTCTAATGTTGATCCAATAAGAAAATATTCTGTCCGATATCTTTTTCCCAAAGAAAATAAATGGCCTATCCTTGAAAGTTTTTGGGATGTTTACTGGTATCCGTTAATGTGTGAATTTACCATTGAGACAATTGCTCAAAATTTTTATGTATGGGGATATTTATCTGCCAGAAAATAATATATGACTAAAATAAATTTTTCAGATAAAATTAAAAATAAAATTATTTATCTATGGAGCAAGATATATCACAAACAGGTTAGAATATTATTTCCCAAAGATATGTTAATCAAATATGTTAATTATGACTGGAAATTACCGGTTGGATATGAAATGATTAATACAGGTGAAAATGTTAATTTTCAGGAATGGGCTGATTTATTAAATAAAGATGGAGGTTTTGGGATTTGGACCCCTGAAAGAATTAAGGCTGAAATCTTTGAAAAACAGATTGCATCAGATGCAGGAAGATTGATTTTATATGAAAATAAGATTGTGGGATGCGGCTCCTTATCAGATGCCTCAACCTCAAAAGCTAAAATAGGTGTGGGAATGTGGCTTTTTATTGACCCAAAACACAGAACAACAGCCAATATTGCAATGGCTATCACCCTGGACGCATTATGTGTTTTTATAGAAAAAAATTATGATAAAATTTATGCCTATACAGACACGGACAGATTATCAGCATTATTTTTATATCTGAAAATAGGGGCTAAACCATCATATAATTCCCTTTACAGCTATTTTCTCTGGCATAAAATCCTTAAAAGATTAAAACCATTATTAAACAGGGAGAAAAGAAAGAGAAATGATTAAAAATTTGTTTTTTTTTATTTTTTTTATTATATCTGATAATTTATATGCACAGATTATAAATCTGCCTCAGACCGGTCAGATTAATTGTTATGATGCATCAGGAAAAATCATTTCCTGTGATATGATTGGTCAGGATGGTGAACTTGTCAAGGGATTTGCATGGGGAGAGAGTCGTTTTGTTGATAATAAAAATGGAACACTCACAGATTTGCTCACAGGTCTTATCTGGTTAAAAAATGCAAATTGTTTTGGCTGGATAACAAGCTGGGAACAGGCATTAAATCTATCAAATACTCTAAACTCCGGAGAATGCGGACTTACAGATGGCTCAAAAGAGGGAGATTGGCGACTGCCTAATATTAATGAACTGGCAAGCCTAAACCATGCCGGCGCCCCTGCCATATCTGTTTATTTAAATACACACGGCTTTAATAATGTTCAGGGATATGATTATTGGTCATCAACAACATATGAAAAAGATACCCGTGGCGCATATGTTGCAAGTCTTTGGAGCATGGATATTTACGCATATGAAAAAAATTTTTATGATATAAATTATCCTGTTTTTGTCTTGCCTATTCGTGATTATTCTTCTCCGTCTTATCCTGTTGAATTGGCAAAAACAGGACAGATAAACTGTTATAATGGAGCAGGACAGATTATAGATTGCTTAAAAACAGGACAGGATGGTGAATATCAGACAGGAAAAGCATTTGACTCAACACGATTTCAGCTTTTTTACTGTGATTTAAAAGGAATATGCCCGGAACAATCAATTGATTGCGATAATGACTCAAAAAATGATATTGTCAGAGATAGCTTTACTAATTTAATCTGGACAAGAACAGCAAATTTTTTTCCCCTTAAATCATGGGAAAACGCACTTATTAGCGCTAATAATTTAAATTTATGCGGTTTTAATGACTGGCGGCTTCCTAACAGAACAGAAATGTATAGTTTGACCTATAAAAAAAGCCTGAATCCTGAAAGCAAAAGCATTCCATTGCCATATCCCTTTATTGATTTACAAAATTATTACTGGACATCAACGACTTATTCTTATACACCATCTTCTGCATGGGGGGTAAATATATGGGATAGCACAATTTATGCAGTGGGCATAGATAAATCACAAACATATAATGCCTGGCCTGTAAGAGGTGGTTTAAACGGCGCTTTTTATTATATTGATATTATCCGTTCTGGCGTTGGAATGGGAAATATATTGGCTATTCCTGATAGTATTGTATGCGTGCAAAATTGTTCAGGACAATTTAATGCAAACACCCTTTTAGCATTGACTGCAGTCCCTGACAATTACTCTATATTTAACAAATGGGAAGGAGATTGCATTGCTTGCGCTAAAAATTCCAAATGTAATTTATCAATGGATAAAAATAAAAATTGCATTGCTGTCTTTGCCAAGGCTCCAGCAAAAAATATTTTGGCTTGTGACTTAAATGGAGACACACAGGATGAAATTATAATGACAGATAGTTTAGGAAATATTTTTTATTCTTCCAATCTTATATCATGGACATCTGTTTCCGGAAAACTTGAAAAGGAAGTTGCCTGCGGAGATATTAATAATGATGGCAAGGCAGATATTGCAGGTATTAGTCAATATGGAGAAATATATTATAGTCTGGATTTGGGTTCAAACTGGGAAAAAATATCCGGTAATTTAGAAAAATTAATACTTTCTGATATTAACGGCGATAAAAGAGCTGATTTTATTGGTCTGGACTCTTCAGGACATATTTATATTTCAGATAATTTAATAAACTGGAATAATATTTCCGGTAATCTCAAAGTTCTTATAGCAGCGGATTTAAGCGCCACAAAACCTGGTTATGAACTTGCGGGATTAAGCAATTCAGGGGAAATATATTTGACAACAGACCTTAAATCATGGATACCTGCCTCTGGCAATCTTAATTTTTTGCTTTCATGCGATTTAGATGGTGATAAATATTATAATGATTTTATTGGTATTAATCTATCTGAAAATATTTACTATTCCATTAATTTTAGTAACTGGCAAGCTATTTCAGGAAATTTATTGAATTTAACAATAGCCGATTTTGACGGGGATGGCTCAAAAAATGATATAATTGGCATAAATAAAGACAATTATATATTTTTCTTAAAAGATTTAGGCAATAGTTGGACGCAGGTTCAGGGTTTAGCAACCAGACTTATAACAGGGGACTTAAACAGTGATAATAAAAGCGATATTATTGCCATTGGATTAGATGGCTATGTATGGTATTCTTATAATTTGGGTGTTAGTTGGAATAAAATAAATTATTAAAGCTTTTCTTTATTTGGAGATCAGATGAAAATAGCAATTATAGGCATTCGTGGCATTCCAGCGTGTTATGGAGGTTTTGAGACCTTTGCCGAGGAATTAGCCCCACGCCTTGTGAATAAAGGACACAATATAACAGTATATGGCAGATCTCATGTAATAAAATACAATGAAAAGACCTATAAAGGGGTTAATCTTGTCCTTTTGCCAACAATTCAGCATAAATATTTAGACACCATTATCCATACATTTAATTCACTTATTCATTCAATTTTTTGTGATTATGACATAATTTTTGTATGTAATGCAGCTAACAGCCCGCTTTGTTTTATTCCAAGGTTATTTGGCAAAAAAGTTGTTATTAATGTGGATGGAATAGAAAGAAAACGAGCTAAATGGAATATCTTTGGTAAATTATGGTATAGGCTTGGGGAATATTGTTCAACAATTTTTGCAAATGTAGTTGTGTCTGACGCCATTGTAATAAAAAAATATTATCTTGAGACCTATAAAAAAGATTCGGTTTTTATTCCATATGGAGCATATACTGAAAAAGTTGAAACAAAGGAATTTTTAAATCAATTTGGATTAAATCCCAATGAATATATCCTTTATGTGAGCAGGCTTGAACCAGAAAATAATGCCCATTTAGTAATAAAGGCTTTTGAAAAGGTTAAAACCAACAAAAAACTCGTTATTGTTGGAGATGCTCCATATAGCAGTGATTATATAAAAATCCTAAAATCAACAAGAGACCCCAGAATTATTTTTACTGGATATGTGTTTGGACAGGGATATAAAGAATTTCAAAGCAATGCCTTTTGTTATATTCATGCAACATCTGTGGGCGGCACCCATCCTGCATTAATAGAGGGAATGGGATATGGAAATTGTGTCATAGTCAATGGAACTCCTGAAAATATAGAGGTTGTTGGGGATGCTGCAATTATTTTTGATGAAAACAGCGAAGAAGCTCTATATAAAAAACTTGACTATGTAATAAATGGTAATTGCCCCATTGATGAATATAAAAAAAAGGCTCAGGAAAAAATCAAAGAAAACTATTCATGGAATAGTATTGCTGAAAAATATGAAAGTTTGTTTTTAAGTTTAAATAAATGAAATCTAAGATAGTTATAGGCTTAATATCTTTAACAGATGCTATTTTAATATTAATTGCATTTATTTTAGCCTTTTACTTAAAGTTTTATTCCATGCTAAGTTTTGTTAATCTTTCAGATTATATATGGGTATTATACTTTTCTGTGCCTTTAATAATTTTAATTTTGCTTAATGATAACTTATTATCAAACTATACCCATTTTAGTTATTTAGATTTGATTTTTAAGACTTTTTTGAGTTTGTTTAAGTCAGCTCTTATATGCTCAGCCCTTCTTTTTTTTCAAAAAGCAGAATTTATAAGCAGGCTTTTTCTGGGTTATTTTTTTCTTTTTTCTTTAATTTTGATTATTTTAGAAAAAATTATTATAAAGCTATGTCATAAATTTTTAATTATAAAATTTTCATGGAACTTAAAGGCGCTTTTAATTGGCTGGGGAAAAACCGCCCAGGATATTTTTGAAAAAACACAAAAAAATTTTGATATTGGAATTGATATTGTTCAGTTTATTGACCCAAGGGATAAAGACACGGAAACAATTAAAAATATCTTAAAAAATAGCATTATTGACGAAATACTTTTAATAATGCCAAGGGACAATTATTATCATGCAAATATAGATAAATTTATTGAGCTTGCATCAATATTTGGAAAATCCCTGAGAATTATTTCAAATATTAATGATGTCTATGATGTGCATAAAAGGTATGAAATTGAAATTGCCGGACATGCTGGCGTTATGCTTGTTCCGCATAATTTAGACCCTGATGAGTTGATATTAAAAAGGATTTTGGATATTATTGGGGCTATAGCAGGGATTATTATAGTATGCATTATTTATATTCCTGTTGCAATAGCAATAAAGCTTGATTCAAAAGGACCTGTTATTTTTAAGCAGAAAAGAATTGGAAGGCAATGCAGAAGATTTAATTTATATAAATTCAGGACAATGTATATTGATGCAGAGGAAAGAAGAAAAAAACTGCTGGAAAATAATATTCATTCAGGACCAATATTTAAAATTGTGGATGATCCAAGGATAACAAGGGTTGGAAAATTTTTGAGAAAATATTGCATAGATGAATTTCCACAATTTTTTAATGTTTTAAAAGGAGATATGTCTCTTGTTGGGACAAGACCTCCTCTTGCGGACGAGGTCAGCCTTTATTGTGATGAGCATTTCAAAAGAATAAGCATTAAGCCTGGCATAACAGGTTTATGGCAGATAAGCGGTAGAAATGAAATTAAAGATTTTAAGGAAATTATCCAGCTTGATATTAAATATATAAAGAATTGGTCTGTTTTTTTTGACTTAAAAATTTGTATGGATACAATTAAAGTTCTTTTAACCGGAAAGGGGATATGATTTTGATAAAAAATAAGAATTAGTGGTTTAATAACATTTTTTTTATCAAAAACACTTGTTTTTTTTTGTTTGTTTGTTTATTATTATTCTAAAATTTCTTTTAGGAAGTAAATGTGAGATTTTTTAATGCTTTGCTATTTTTAACTCTTATTCTCTGTTTAATCAGCTCCTGTTCCTCTAAGTCTGAAATTAAAAAAGCAAACTCAGACCCTGTAATAATTGAAAATTTAGATGAAAATAAAAAAACAGAATTAAGAAAAGACATTATCAAGCAATTAAAACAGGGATTAAATAATCATGTCCTGTCTTCAGGAGATGTTCTTGAGGTTATGTATCATATTTCTTCAACTATTGAAAAAAATCCTTACACTATAAGTGTAGGCGATGAGCTGAATATCGATTTTTTTTATCATCCTGAGACAAACAGGGTGGTTGTTGTCAGACCAGACGGCATGATAACCTTGCCAATAAAAGGCGATTTTTTTGCATCAGGAATGCCTCCTTGTGAGCTTGCAAAAAATATATCAAGAAAATTTTCTGATATTTATGTCAATTCCATTGTGACTGTAAATGTTAATAAATTTTCCTCCAAATTAATGGAATTACAAAAGGCAATAACCAATTCACCATTAGGGCAGGCTAAGTTATGCAAAATTAGCCCTGATGGGAATCTTTATTTGCCAATGCTTGAAAACATACAAGCATCGGGAAAGACCATAAATGAATTAAAAGTTTTAATAAACTTATCATATGCAAAAACTTTTGAAAATTTAGAAATAAGCATATTATTACATTCCTCTCAGGGAAATCAGATATTTATATTGGGAGAGGTTCAAAAACCAGGTTCTTTTTCAATAGAAAAGCCAATGACAGTTTTACAGGCAATAACTGTGGCAGGGGGTGTTTTGCCAACCGGCAGCATTGAAAAAATAAAAATTGCATATATAGACGAAAAAAATGAATATGTTATAAGAACTGTAAATCTATCAAATGTTATATACAAAATGAGACTTGAAGAAGATTTTATTGTGCCTAATAACAGCATTTTGTTTGTGCCCATGACAACAATAGCTAAACTTGATAAGTTTGTTGATCAGCATATCAAACAGCTTATTTTATTTCAGGGTTCTTCAATTGGTTTTAGTTATGAATTACACAGAGAGCCTATTGATGCAGAAACGCAAAGAGATATAGATATAAGATAGGGAAAAAAATGATTAACAAAAGAATTACATTAAGAGACATATTTTATGCTATTTTTAAGAATTTAAACACAATTTTATTAATATTTATTTTTTGCATTATAAGCTCTGTTATATATAGCTTTACGGTTCAACCTATTTATAAGGCTGAAACAAAGCTCCTTGTCAAGCTTGGACGAGAAAAAATTTCATCTCTGGAGGAATACAGCAAATCTTCATACAATATTCTTTTTCAGGAAAGGGCTCAAAATATTAATAATGAAATAGAAATTTTAAAGGGAGAAGAGCTTGCTCTAAGGGTTTTTCCAAAACTAAAAGAGTATATCTTGACAAAAGCTCATCCAAAACAAAATTTTTTAACAAAAATAAAAAAACAATACAATGAATTTGTTTCTTATCTGAAGAATGAAACCAATGATGAAAAAGAAAAAAAACTTTTAAGAACCTTTATCTCGTGCCTCAAGGTTGAATTTCTGCCAGAAACAGATTTGTTAAAGCTTTCATTTAAGTGGGATGATCCAAATTTTGCTGCTTTTGTAGTAAATACTTATGTAAACGAATTTATTTCTTTTAGAACAGAGGTGTATCAATCAAAGAAAACCCATGGATTTTATCTTGAACAGACTTCTCTGTATGAAAATTCCTTAAAAGAAGTGCAAGATGAACTTGGTAGCTTTATGACAGATAAAAAAATAGCAAATATTGATATTGAAAAAGAATTGCTTTTAAGGGCTATTGATAATATTGAATCACAATATCTTGATGTGCTTACAAAATATAATCAGACAAACTTGCTTATTGAGCAAATAAATAAATGGAAGGTTTTACCAAATGTATGGATTGAAACACCAAATATTGGTCCTCAAAATATAGATAAACAAGCATATCTTGGCGAATTGGACAAATCATATTTTATATTAAAGATAGAAAGAGAAAATCTTTTAAAAAAATATACCTCAATATCTCCTGAAATTATTAATATAGACAAAAGAATGTCAGAGTTAAAAATACAAAAAGCCCATAGCATCTTAAATATTCTTTTAACTGAGCTTATAATTCAGGGTGAAAAAAAAGTTAATTATGAAAAAGAATTAGCTCAAAAAAAAGAACGGCTACAATTATTAAATGATTCAACTAATATAATTAAACAACTTGTCTTAAAAGAAGATTTATATAAACATTTATTGACAAATTACAGACAAAAAGCCGAAGATTTAAGAATTTATGATGATCTTGATAAAAGAAAAATCACCAGCATTAGTATTCTCTATACGGCAAATCCTCCATTCAAGCCAGTTTTCCCCAAAAAAGCTTTAATTATATCAATATCATGCTTTCTTGGTTTGTTTTTGTCATCGTTTATAGTGGCGCTTATTGAGTTTTTTAATAATACATTTAAGCAATCACAGGATATAGAAGAGGTTTTGGGTATATCAAATCTTATGACAATACCTTTTGAAAAAAAATTAGCTGAAAATGAAAAAAAATAATAAGAAAGAAAAAAAATGCACATACAAAAAGACAAAAAAATATTAGTTTTAGATGAGTTGCAAAACAATCTGTCAACCATGATTTTTTCACTTCAAGATTCATT
>DYOW01000033.1:0-12845 GCA_020720325.1 Desulfobulbus propionicus | reverse complement strand
TTCAAGATTCATTATCAAAAGATTTAAACCATGGTTTTTCTTTGGCTTTTACTTCATCCCATTTTAATGAAGGGGTCTCAACAATCGCATTAAACACAGCCTTGTCTTTTATGTATTTTAATGAAAAGAAAATTGCGCTTATTGACGCAAACTTTGAAACGCCTTCCCTTCACGGGCATTTTAATGTGGAAAATAATAAGGGCTTCTCAGATTTAATACTGCAAAAATTAGATTTTGAAAAAAATTTTTTGAGTGTGGAGCAGGGTAAAATTCAATTTTTGCCTTCTGGCAAAAAACCGGAAAGGCTTTCAATGGTTTTTGCCAACCCTTTTTTAGAAAAATTTGTTCAATATTTAAAAGCTAAATTTGACCTTATTATCTTTGATTTGCCGCCTGTTTTTAAGTTTTATGATATTGTATTCTTATCCCAAAACATTGATGGAATCATATTGATAATAGAAGCAGAAAAAACTAGGTTTGAAGTTGCTGAAAATTCAGTAAAAATGCTCCAAAAAGCAGGGGTAAATGTATTTGGCTCCATCTTAAACAAAAAAAGACATTTTATACCAGATTTTATATACACTTATTTTATGCATAAATAAAAAATATGTATTTAATTAAAAAAATATCAGGCGTAATTGATTTTTTATATTTTTTCCCCAAAAATAATAAACTTTTATTTTTTCTAATAATACTGTTTTCAATACTTATAACCTTTTTATCTGTAAATATTATAAAATTAGACCTTAAATATTCTGTTTCTATTCTTGCAATAATCGCTTTTTTTACAAGCTTAACAATTGTTTTTTTCTCTATTCCAGAAAAAACCAATATTCGCATTGTTTTTTTCCTATTATTTGGATTTGCATTAGGAATTCCATTTAATCTTGACTATAATTTCTTTTATACTCCATATGTTGGCGTATCAAGCATAGATGTTTCATTTAGTTTATTATGTATATTAGCGATATATTATTTTTTTATAGTAGATAATAAAAATAATCCTATTGGATTTAGAAATAATATTATTTTTATCTTTTTATTTTTATTGTATATTTTAAGCTGCTTTTTAAGTTTGTTTAACGCTGATTTTCCTGTTTTATCATTCTTTGAAATTATAAGGCTTATAACTTTATTTATAATATTTTATTTGATAATGAATTTACAAAATAAAAAACAAATAGCGATTGTTATTTTTTCCCTGTCTGTAGGGATTATATTGCAGGGAATAATAGCTTTTTATCAATTTAAAACCGGCAAGGTTTTAGGGTTAAAAATCCTTGGAGAGCAATTATTAATAGACCAATATCTTGGTTATGTTGCCAAAAGAGCCACTGGCACAATTGGTCATCCCAATATATTAGGCTATTATTTTGAGGTTTTAATTCCATTGATGTTTGCTATGTTTATAGCTGAAAAAAATTTTATTGTTAAATTATGGTATTTCCTTGCTATGCTTTTGGGAATTTTAGGCATATATACAACCCTTTCAAGAGCCGCATGGATAACCCTGCCTTTATCTTTATCTTTAGTCTTTTTAGTTATGTTTTATGGAAAATTTCTAAAAATTAAAACCATTATGTTTGTTTGTTTTTTTTTAATAATTGGCACATTAATGCTTGGAATTATGTTTCCTACCATACAAAAAAGATTTACTTTTACTGATTATGGTTCAGCTTCAGCAAGAGACCCATTAAATCAGGCTGCTTTTTCAGTTATAGAGCAATTTCCTGTATTTGGTGTAGGCGCTAATAATATGGCTAAGGTTTTTAAGACATATGACACAACTGGTTTTTCCAAAATGTTTGGACGCGTAGAGCATGTGGTTCATAATATGTATTTACAAATTTGGGCAGAAATAGGAACTATTGGTTTGCTTTCTTTTTTATCTTTGTTTTTCTATTCTATTTACACAGGTATTAGCAATTTATTTAAGGTTTCCTATTGGTTTAGGGGTGTTTTAGTTGGCGCTACAGCAGGAATAATGGCTCAGTGCTTACATTGTTTTTTTGACCCTGGTTATAAGACAATGATGAATGTGTCAATGCTGATTTATACAATGCTTGGTTTAATTGCTTGTATATCCATTCTTAAAAGAGATAATATGATTTTGGATGTTCATGACAGTTAAATTAAGCATCCTTATTATTAACTGGAATGGCGGAACATACCTTAAAGATTGTATTTCATCAATTGTATCCCAAAAAACTTCATTTATTAAAGAAATTATCATTTTTGACAACAATTCCACAGATGGTTCTGTTGAAATCATTGAAAAGGAATCTAAAAATCTAATAATAATAAAAAACCATGAAAATATTGGATTTGCCCTTGGAAATAATGAGGCGCTAAAATTTTGCAAAGGAATATATGTATTATTGTTAAACCCGGACACAATATTAAAAAATGAAAATTTACTGCAAATTTGGATGGATTATCTTGATAAAAACAATGAAGTAGCATTAAGTGGTTGTAAATTAATCTTCCCTGATGGTAGCCATCAAATAGGCGATGCTGGTTATAAACCAAATTTTTGCTCTCTTTTTTCTTATACCTTATTTTTATCGAAGATATTTCCCAAAATATTTAAGGGAATCTTTTTAAATAAGTTCTATTCAGACAAACCTATTGAGGTGGATTGGATTTGTGGGGCAGACATGATGATAAAAAGGGCAATTCTTGAAAAAACTTATTTGTTTGATGATTCTATTTTTATGTATGCTGAAGACATTGAATTTGGTTCAAGGATTTCTTCAATGGGGTATAAAGTAATGTATCTGCCTTTTCTGGAAATTATACATTTACAGGGAGCCACACAAAGAATACACGGCAGAGCTGTCTATAAAACAGCATGGTTAAAAAATCTAAGAAAATTATTTATAGATTTGAATAAATCCTTTTTGTCGGGATTTATTTTTGATTTTTGTTTTTCCTTAAATTTTTTTATAAAATATCTTTTTTCCATAATAAATTATCTTATATTCTGGAAAAAAAAAGATTATGAAAGACTCCATCAAATAGGGACATATTTCTTTTTTTGCCTGAAAAATTTCTTTTCTGTGAGTAAAAATGACTGAAAAAAAATCTCTCAATATTGGCATTGATTTTCATGCTGCAGAACGAAATGGAACTGGCAATTGCACATATATAAGAAATGTTGTTGAAAATATAATTGATATAGCTCAAAAAAACAGATATTATCTCTATATCACAGATATTTCAAATGATTACTATAAAATTTTTAATAATAAGAAAAATGTATTTATCAGGGAAATAAAAGCAAGAAATCCTGTGATAAGATTTTTAAAACTTGGCATGCTAAGCCATAGGGATAATCTTGATATTTTGCATTGCACTTATTACGCTCCTCCTTTTTATAAGGGAAAACTTGTGCTGACAATACATGATATTTCATATCTATATATTCCGGAATGTTTTTCACTGTCAGAAAAAATAAAAAATAAATTGTTTATTCCTTATTTTGCAAAAAAAGCAAATAAAATAACCACATGTTCAATACACTCTAAACACAATATCGTTGAAAAATTTCAATTAAATCCAGATAAAATAGAAGTTCAGTATTATGGTTTTAATGCTATATTTAAGCCTGTAAAAAACAAAACAGAATCATTTAATATTCTCAGACAATTTGGAATAAAAAATAATTTTATCTTATTTGTAGGAAGAATTAACAAAAGAAAAAATATTTTTTCCCTTATTAAGGCATTTGAAATCATAAAAAAAAATAACAAAATTCATCATCAGCTTGTTATTGTTGGCAAAATGGATTTTCTTACACAGGATGAAAAAGATTTTTTTAATAACATGCAAAATAAACAAGATATTATATTCACAGGCTTTGTGGAAGATAAATACCTTCCTGATTTTTATAACTGCGCTGATGTGTTTGTATATCCTTCCTTATATGAGGGTTTTGGTCTTCCTGTTGTTGAGGCAATGGCATGTGGGTGTCCTGTTATAACCACAAATGTCACATCAATTCCAGAAGTTGCAGGAGATGCAGCTATATTAATAAATCCTGATGATGAAGAAGCAATTGTCAATGCCTTAAGAACAGTTATTTTTGAAGAAAAATTAAAGCAGGAATTAGTTGAAAAAGGATTAATAAGGAGTAAAATATTCTCCTGGAGAAATTCTGCTAAAGCTATGCTTGAGGTGTTTGAAGGTGTCTGATTTTATTTTTTCTGTGATTATTCCAAGTTATAACAGGTCAAAAATCCTTTTAATGTGCTTAAAGGCATTTGAAAAACAAACCCTTTCCAAAGATATGTTTGAAATAATTATCTCTGATGATGGCTCTGATGATGAAACCCCGGAATTAGTTGCAAATTTTAAGAAAAATTCAGATATTAATATATTTTATCTGAGACAGGAAAATAAAGGGGCTAATTCTGCCAGAAACAATGCCATTAAAAACGCCAATGGTAAAATTTTATTAATAATTAATGATGACATATTGCCTTCTCCTGAAATGCTCTATCAGCACCATGTTTCTCATCAGGAATATCCGGATGAAAATATTGCAGCGCTTGGAAAGGTTATATATGCTCCAACCTTAAAGCCAACTTTTTTTTCTCCGCTTCATCTTGATGCTGCCTTTATCCCCCTTGAAAATAAAATAGAACTTGACTGGAGATATTTTTTTACCTGTAATATCTCTGTTAAGACTATGTTCCTGAAAAAATATGGTTTATTTGATGAAGATATGCCTTATCACGAGGATGTGGAGCTTGCTTACAGACTAAATAGACATGGATTAAGGGTAATTTACAACAAATTAGCAATAGGCGCTCATTTTCATGAATTACACGAAGAAGAATTTTTTAAGATAGCAAAAAGAGAAGGCAGGTCATTGGCTATATGGTATAAAAAAAATCCAAATGCAGCAAAAGATTTAAGTGAATTTGGTTTTCCCCTTACAGTTTCATTAAAGAAAAAGATTAATTTTTTTATTGGAGATATGTTATTTTCAATAGAATTAATAGATTTTTGGAAAAAAATTGCAAAATATCTCATAAATTCTATTCCTGATATGGCAAGAACTATATATAAAAAAATATTTCAGTCAATAAAGAGACATTATATTAAAAAAGAATTGACTATTTGAATTATGATTTAAAATTTTACAGCATAATATGAGGTTTTAATGGCTCAACTTGCAATAGATGGCGGAAATCCAGTAAGAAAAAATGAAAATTTTTTGATTTTTGGCTCGCCTCTTATAGAAGAAGAAGAAATTGAAGAGGTTGTTGCGTGTTTAAGAAGCAGATGGATTGGAACTGGTCCAAGAACCAGCCAGTTTGAAAGGGATTTTGCAAAATACAAGGGAATAAACCTTGCTGTTGCAGTAAATTCTTGCACAGCAGCCCTACATCTTTCCATTAAGGCATGCGGAATTGGAAATGGTGATGAGGTTATAACAACCCCAATGACATTTTGTGCCACTATAAATTCTATAATCCATGCTGGCGCAACCCCAGTTCTTGCAGACTGTGACAGGGATACAATGAATATATCCCCGGAAGAGATTGAAAAAAAAATATCTCCAAAGACAAAGGCAATATTAATTGTTCATTTTGCAGGTCGTCCCTGCGAGATGGATGCAATAATGTCTATTGCAAAAAGTTATGATCTCTTTGTTATTGAAGATTGTGCCCACGCCATTGAAGCTGAATATAAAGGCATAAAAACCGGCTGCTTTGGAGATATTGGCTGTTTTAGTTTTTATGTGACAAAAAATATTATAACCGGTGAAGGTGGAATGGTTATTACAAATGATGAAAGACTTGTCGGAAAAATAAAGACCCTTGCCCTTCATGGAATGTCAAAGGATGCTTGGAAAAGATTTTCAGATGAAGGATACCGGCATTATAGCGTGATTGGAGCTGGTTTTAAGTATAATATGACAGATATGCAGGCATCTATTGGCATTCATCAACTAAAAAAAATTGAAAAATACTGGGAAAAAAGAAGATATATCTGGAATAAATACAATGAATGTTTTAGAGGATTGCCTTGTTTTTTACCAAAAGAACCTGAGGAAAACACAAAACATGCCTTTCATCTCTATACACCTCTTATTGACATTGTTCAAATTAATAAAAACAGAGACTGGGTATTAGATGCAATGCAGGCTGAAAATATTGGCATTGGTGTTCATTACATTCCTATCCATTTCCATCCATTTTACAGAAAGACTTTTGGCTGGAAATACGGAGATTTTCCCAATGCAGAGTGGATTGGTGAGAGGACAATTTCTCTTCCATTAGGTCCGGCATTATCAGACAATGATGTGGATGATGTTATTTCAGCCTTTAGTAAAATTATGAAAAATCATTGAAAAAAGATAGGATTATATGAGAATAGCAATTATATCTACGGTTTATAAAAAAACTCCCCCTGATGGTTATGGCGGAATAGAAAGAGTTGTATATACCTTAACAGAAGAACTTATTAAAATGGGACATCAGGTCACGCTTTTTGCAACTCCCGGAAGTTATTGCAGTGATAAGACAATAGAAATATCAAGTTATAAGCCTGATTTATCTCCAAGTGGAATAAGAAACAAATCCCATATAATATCTGAAGAGCCGCTTTGTGAGGCTATGGAGGATTATTTTAGCAAAAATCCAGTGGATATTATACATGACTGGTCATTTCAAAATCTTTATGTCAATAAAAATCCCCATAACATACCCTATATAATATCAATATGTATTCCTCCGCCTGATAATTTCAAGAGAAAAAACCTTGTGGCTTGCAGCAAGGCACATGCTAAACTATGCAATACATCACAATATGTCTATTATGGACTTCCCCTTAATGAATGGAAATATTCCTATAATAAAAAAGAGCATTTTATTCATATTGCAAAGATTGCAAGTTATAAGGGTCAGCATCATGCTATTTTAGCAGCAATGTTGTCTCTATCAAAATTACTTCTTGCTGGCAACATAGAAGAAAAATTATATTTTAATACAATTATTAGACCTTTTCTGTTCTTTAACTCAAAAATTAAATATGTAGGGGAAATACAAGGCACTTCTTCCCATTTAATTGAAGCAAAGGCATTAATTCAAACTCCAAGATGGTTTGATGCCTTTCCTCTTGTTGTTCTGGAGTCATTTGCCTCAGGAACTCCTGTTATAGGATTTGCCGAAGGTGGTGTTAAAGAGCAGATTGTTCATGGTATAAATGGTTTTGTTTGCAAAGATTTTTATGAATTATCCGCTGCAATGCAAAATATCAATGATATTTCCCCAAAAACATGCAGAGAATATGCGGAAGAACATTTTTCTGTTACAAGAATGGCTAAAGATTATATAAATCTATATATTGATGCAATTAATGGAAAGGTTTGGTAACTATTGGGTTCAAAAAGATTTTTTTATGCAACAAAATGATAAGCAAATTTTAGTTTATTGATAAAGTGCATTATTCATATTATTTGCAATGAAAAAAATAAACTTACTTATAGCAAAAGAATTTTTAATACCTTTTATATTTTCTGCAGGTTTTCTGACTATTTTTCTTACTATTGCTCAGATTATCGGTATTTCTGACACTTTAATAGAAATATCAATGGGTTTTAAGGAATTTTTATCAGTATGCATAATAACACTTCCTTCTTCATGGCTTTTTGCTATACCAATGTCAACGCTCTTAACGGTTTTTCTTGGTATAATGAGGCTTGCCAGAGATAATGAAATACTGGCGCTGTTATCAATGGGAACATCTCCTGTAAAACCCCTTCTGCCTGTTTTTATCTTTTCAGTTGTAATGACCTTTTTTTCCTTTTTTGTATCTTTTTATCTATATCCGGGTTCAGTGCGGGAAGTAAGGGAAGTCATCAAAACACTGTCAGATAATATCCTCTCAAAAGGGCTTCCTGAAAAGATATTTATTTCCTCTATACCGGATCTTACCTTTTTTATAACTGCATCCTCTGATGAAGGAAAGAGTTTCAGGGGAATTTTTGTTAGGGATAACAGGGATAAAAGGGCTGCGATAAACATTTACGCAGCTTCCGGAGAGCTAAAAAATGACCCTAAAACAGGGATTTCCATGCTAAATCTTATGGATGGTCTGATAGTTCGCCCGGAATGGGATAAAGACAAGGCAGACATAATAAAATTTAAAAACTATTCTATGAAAATAACCAAAAAAGACAAGCCAATAAAAGAATCGAGGGGAGAAATGAGCCTTGGCAAATTATGGGAAAACGGCCATGACCCAAATCTTAAGCAAAGCAAAAAAAATCTTTTTATCTGCGAATTTCACAAGAGAATAGCCATTCCTGTTGGCACTCTTCTTCTTGGCATTATTGCAATGCCCATTGCCTTTATTTTTGGAAGGACAACGGTTACGGGAGGCGTGGGAATAGGCACAATAATCTTTCTTCTTTATTATATAAGCATGGTGTTTACATCAAATCTTGCGGATTCAGGAAAGGTCAATATTATGCTTGCAATCTGGTCCCCGAATATTATTCTTCTTTTGTTTTCAGGGATATTATTTTGGGGATTGGAGACAAATTTCAGATTTTTTAACAAGGCGGTTCGTGAATAGCCATTTTTGTAAATGCCTTAAGTTTCTGATCTACCGTAAATATCATCAAATCTCTGTATGTCATCCTCGGCAAGATAGCTTCCTGTTTGCACCTCAATGATTTCAAGGGGGATAATACCGGGATTTTTTAACCTGTGCTTTACTCCAAGGGGTATGTAAATGGATTCATCCTCCCTTAAAAGTATCTCTTCACCGTCTTTTGTGACAATGGCTGTGCCGCTTACCACAACCCAGTGTTCAGCCCGGTGGTAGTGCATCTGATATGAAAGCTCGGCTCCGGGATGCACTGCTATCTTTTTTACAAGAAACCTGTCGCCTTTGGCAAGATTTTTATAGGAACCCCAGGGTCTGAATACCTCAAGATGGGTAAAACACTCATTTCTGCATTTGTCTTTTAAGACATTAACTATTGATTTGATATTCTGGCTCTGGTCTTTGTTTGCAACCAGAAGCGCATCGGCTGTGTCAACTATTACAAGGTCTCTAATGCCAAGTGTAGCCACAAGCCGGTCTTCAGCGCGTATGTAACAGTCCTTGGTATCTTCATGAATAACATCTCCTGATATAACATTATTAGACTTATCCTTTTCTCCAAACTCATAAAGGGATTTCCATGAACCAAGGTCACTCCAGCCGGCATTTAGCGGTATAACAACAGCCTTGTCTGTTTTTTCCATAACCGCATAATCAATGGAATCTGACAGAGATTTTGCAAAAGAAGGTTTATCAAGCCTTATAAAACTAAGGTCTGTTTTTGCCTTCTCACATGCTTCTTTACATGTATTTAATATGTCTGGGGAAAATTTTTTAAGTTCCTGAAGGAATACCCCGGTCTTAAACACAAACATCCCGCTGTTCCAGAGATATTCTCCTGAATTAAGATATTGCCGCGCTGTTTCAAGGGTTGGCTTTTCAACAAAAGCATCAACCTTAAAGCAAAGATTCTTTGAATCAATGGACGCTCCCTTTTTAATATACCCGTAACCGGTTTCTGGCTTATCCGGTGTTATTCCCATTGTTACAAGCCAGTCATTTTTGGCATATTCAATAGCCTTATCAAGACAATCATTAAATATAGCTATATCTGAAATAACATGGTCAGCAGGCAGGACAATCATAATGGGGTCAATTTCTTCATGCTGGAGGAAAAGAGCGACTGACGCCACAGCAGGAGCGGTGTTTTTTCCTTCAGGCTCAAGAATGATGGCCTTTGGTCTTATATTTTCTTTTTTCAGTTCATCAAGCAATATGAAGCGATGTATGTCAAGACTTATAAAGACAGGTGGCTCAAAATCCTTTCTGGAGCTTATTCTTTTTATGGTGTCAATAAGCATTGGCTTATTAGTTACAAGAGGTATAAATTGTTTTGGATAGGTATCCCTTGATATTGGCCAGAGCCTTGTGCCTGATCCGCCGCACAAAATTACAGGAATTACTGGATTGTTATTCATTTTTTTCCTCTTTTTTTGATATTTAAGTTGAACTCATTATAAATAATTTTATAATTTTTTATTCTAACATAAACTAAAAAAAAATTAATAAAATATATAATAAAGCCTAACTAAACATAATTTTTTGAAGTTTTATTTAAACAAAAAACTATGAAATCTTAAAATTTATGGCACATCTTAAAAAAAACAGCTTGTTACATCTAAAATCAAAAAAAATGCATTTAAACCGTTGACATTTAATTAAGCTTATGATAATAATTGAATTATTTTTTTAAGTTGTTAAAATTTGATTAAATTTATAAGACGTTTTAATTATGAACTATAATTCAGTAGCTGAAAATATGCCGGGATTAAAAGAAGAGCTTGGAGAGCAGTTTAAGAATTTCAGCAAGGCATCAACCATTGCCTTGTCAATAGTATTTTCTATTTTTGCCGGGGTTCTTGCAGGCTACTATCTTGATACAAAGGTCTTTCATGAAAAAACCTATCCGTATCTTACAATATTATTTTTTATTTTTGGACTTGCCGGAGGCATTAAAAATTTTTTTATTTTAAGCAAAAGATTCCAGGATGAGGATATCGATAAGGATAAAAAGAAATGAAATCAATTCTCAGCGCCGATTTAGATCTGGATTTTATCAAATTTTTTCTTGTTTTTAATTTTATTCTCACATTATTAATTTCAGCCTTCATGTATTTTGTGTTTTCAGATAAAATGGCAATGGGAGCCCTTTTTGGCGGCGCTATTTCAAACCTTAATTGTTCAGGTTTGTATAAAGACTGCATTAGAACCGTAAAATGGCAGACAATCGCCGCATATTACGGCGGTCTTGCAGTAAGAATGGGTCTTATTGCCCTTGCCGTAATTGTTTTGATGATTTTTTTATCCAACCTCTTTTCTTTTGCAGGGCTTTTTATAGGTCTTTCAGTGGGTGTAATAAATTTTTATATTATCTTTTTTATGATGCTATTAAACAAAAAAAATATTTTCAATAAATCTTATTCTCAGGAGGTTAGTAAATAACAACATGGAACATCCTTTACTATTTTTAACCCTTTTGCTTGATGCATTAGGACTACCAGCCCACGGCGGCAAAGGCATTCTTGAACAGGCTCTTGCTCCTCACATGCAGTACAGTTATCTTGCAATGGGAATTTGCATTGTGCTTGCAATAATGGCGACCAAAGACATGAAGATGATACCAACAGGTCTTCAAAACCTTATGGAAGCATATGTAGGGGGATTAGAAGACTTTATAACAGAGCAGACACATGACAGAAAAAAGACCCTCATAATATTTCCTATGATTGGCACATTTTTTCTTTATATTGTTATTGCAAACTATCTTGGTCTTTTACCGGGTTTTATGTCCCCAACCGCAAATATCAATGTAACCCTCGGATGCACTGCAATTTCAATTATTGCCTACCACTCCCTTGGTTTCAGATTTAATGGTATCGGATATATCAAACATTTTATGGGTCCTGTTCCTGCAATGGCGCCTGTTATGTTTCCAATTGAGGTATTTAGCCACATTGGACGTATTCTTTCACTTGCCATAAGGCTTTTCGGAAACATGGTTTCAAAAGAGATTCTTCTTGGACTTCTCTTTATGCTTGCAGGACCATACCTTGCTCCACTTCCGATTATGTTCTTAGGTGTTCTTGTATGTCTTATCCAGGCATTTATATTTATGATGTTAAGCATTGTTTATTCTGTTGAGGCAATGTCTCACGGACATTAATTTAAGGATTTATTTTTTATAAAATAATCAGAAGGCCAAAAAATTATTAAAGGAGAAAAAAACAAATGAAAAAGATTGCAAACATTGCACTTTTTACCATTCTGTTCTTTGTAGGCGCCACAGGTTTTGCGCTTGCAGCAGATGGTGACATGACAAAAACTTACGGAATCGCAGCATCACTTCTTGCTGCCGGTCTTGCAGTTGGTATCGCAGCTTCTGGTTGCGGCGTTGGTATGGGACATTGCGCAAGAGGTTGTCTTGAAGGTACTGCCAGAAATCCTGAGCTTGCCGGTAAATTAACAGTTACCATGTTCATCGGTCTTGCTCTTATTGAGTCTCTTACCATTTATGCGCTTGTTATCGCTCTTATCGCTCTTTATGCTAACCCATTCAAAGCAGCTATGGGAATTTAATTTCAAAACTTAAGCTACCTATAAAACTCATTAAAAAGCCTGAGAAATCAGGCTTTTTTTTTGTAAATTTTTCAATTTTATATAGTTTGGATTATGAGAAAATCTGCAAGCTGATTTTTTGTATAAGCTTTGAATTGATTTTGGATGATGTTAAATAATCTGTAAATAATAGCGGCAGCATGCTTGATTTGCCGGAAGGGTGGATTTTTTTTTAGGGTTGTGGTAAAGCTGTGGATTTTTTGTAACCGGAAACTTAGCGGCGCGCTGGTTCTTTGGGCATCCGCTGAAGCGGGTTGTTGTCATTTTTTTGTTATCACTGTTTGACCAATTCCACCCGTCGGTTCTTCGCCTTTCCTTCCTCGGTGTCGTTGGATATGACGGGTGCAAGAGAGGACACGCCATGTGCCCTCAATCGCACTGCTGCTATTCCGTATTTGACTGAGAGGCCCTTTGCCACCGCGTCCGCACGGTCTTTCGACAGCTTCATATTGGAATCGAAGGCGCCAACGTTATCCGTATGTTCGATGACATACACCTTTAGCGCACTGTCGTTCTTAAGGAGTTTTGCGATCTCCGAGATAGCGGCGTCGGATTCGGGCTTTATTTCCGATTTTCCGGTGTCGAAGTATATACCGTATATCAAAACA
>DYOW01000032.1 GCA_020720325.1 Desulfobulbus propionicus | reverse complement strand
AATCCCTTTAATCTTGTTCAAAGACGGTGTAATTTTCTATTTCGTGACTTAGACAGAAAATCATTCTTTCAAGTTGTAAAATGGTTCTTATTGATTTATTTTAATAATCAAAGACTTATTAAAATAAGAAATTCAGGAGGTTTGAAATATATGCAGCAGGAACAAGTCACTTTAGAGGAAGTCTGGAGGCTTTTTAAGGAAAGCGATAGAAAGATGAATTAAATTTATAGTTTATGACAGCGGCAATAATATTCCCCTTGTCAACTCCCCATCGCCAGGCGCTTCGGGAAAGATGGTGGCGGGGGTGAGAGCGTGAAGGCGGGAAACATTAGCCTTAAGTCAACAGCATTGGGATTAAGGGGAGGGTGAATAGTCTATGACAGTTTGAAGGCATTTTTCATAATTTTTCACTCAATTTCATATAGACCCAATTTTTTTTATTTCGTTTTTCCCTGAATTTGTTTTATATTACTTAGAGATATTTTTTTAAAATAAAATGATGATAACCTCCAAAAAACAGCTTGCTGATATGACGGTTGCCACAGGCGAGCAATGGCTTACAGAAATGTCTGACAAAGAGTTGAAAGAGATATTCAGCCTGACAAAATGATTGAAGAAAAAAGGTAAAAATCCATGCTAAATATCATTCACAGCAACAGGATGGAGCTATTAATCAGGGAATTTTCCGAAAATATCAGGGATAAAAAGATAAATCCTCTGGTTCCTGAGATAATTGTTGTAAATAATATGAATATAGGCAGGTGGATAAGCCTTGAAATTGCTAAACAAACAGGCATTGCCGCAAATAATGATTTTATCCTCCCAGCACAGTTTATATGGCGGATTTTTAAACTGTTATTGCCCAATATGGCTGATAGAATGGAACTTGACAGGGAAATTATTTTGTGGCGTTGCATGGAAGTATTGCCTGTTTTGATTGAAAAGGATATTTCATTTAATACGATAAAAAATTATCTGATAACAGATTATAATAAAGAAAAAAACAATAATATTGATGAATCAAAGCTATATCAGTTATCAGGATTAATTTCAGGTATATTTGACAAATATTCAATGTACAGACACAAATGGCTTGTTGATTGGGAAAATAATTATGATAGCTTGCCAGACAAATCAGATGACCCTGATGTTATGTGGCAGGCAAGGCTCTGGAGGGAGATTGCAGGCGCTGATTTTAAGAATCACAGACCCGGATGTATTCAAAATTTTTTTGATATGTACGGAAATATTGGGATAAACGAAACAAAATCCTTTCCAGCAAGGGCAGGTATTTTTGGCGTTTCAATATTGCCGCCTGTATTTTTTGAGATTTTTGCCTTGCTTTCCAGGTTTATGGAAATAAATCTATATTTATTAAGCCCATGTAAGGAATATTGGGCTGATATAAAGGATGAAAAAACTATCACAAAATTAAATGTCCGAAACTTAAGGCGTAAAAAACCGGATACCAATGGATTTTATGAAACAGGAAACGCGCTTCTTGCATCAATGGGCAAGGTTTCAAGGGATTTTTTAAAGATAATTTATGACTCAAATGTTGCTTTTAATGAAAATGATATCTATGAAGTCCCTAGTTCAGACACATTATTGCATAATATTCAAAGGGATATTCTACTTCTTCAGGATGTCAGCTCAAATGAAAAACAAGGAAAAATAAAGATTGCTGATGATTTTACTGTTCAGATTCATAGCTGCCATAGCAGAAGGCGCGAGATTGAGGTTTTTCATGACCAGCTTTTAAGGCTTTTTGAAACGCATAGTGACTTAACCCCTGGCGATATCCTTGTGATGGCTCCTGATATTGAAAAATATTCTGCATATATTGAGGCTGTATTTGGTTCTGCGCCGCTTGAAAGACAGATACCCTGGTCAATATCAGATACCACGCTTTTATACAGCAATCCTTTAGCAAAGGTATTTTTTCAGATATTAGACCTTGAAAAAAGCCGTTTTAAGGCATCAGAGACACTTGGCATGCTTGAGATTAAATCCATTCAAAAAAAGTTCGAAATTGAGGATGGTTATGTTGATAAAATAAGAAAATGGGTTAATGAATCCGGAATAAGATGGGGCATTGACGGAGAACACAGAAAGCAAGCAGGCTTTCATGGATTTGAAGAAAATTCATGGAAATTTGGATTTGAGAGGATGTTTGCAGGATTTGTTATGCCGCCTGAAGAGATATTTTTACATGACAGGCTCACTTATCCATACATTGAGGGACAGGATGCTGTTTTGCTTGGAAATTTAAGGCGATTTATTGATGTTTTGGAAGAAATCAGACAGGAAATCTCAAAACCACGGACTATTGACGAATGGCAGTCATATATAATGGGTATGATTGAGATGATTTTTGACCCTGTAAGCGAGGAAATAAGCTGTGTTCAGGATATAAGAAATATTATCTCAAAACTCAAAAATAATGCCCAAAAGGCAAAATTTACAGGTAAAGTCAGCGTAAAAATAATAAAAAATCATATAAAAAATGAGATTTCAAAGATTCCTTCAAGAGGTGGTTTTTTAACTGGCAGGGTTGTTTTTTCAAGCTTGATTCCCATGCGAAGCATTCCTTTTCGTGTAATCTGCCTGCTTGGAATGAATGACGAGGATTATCCCAGAAGGGACAAGCCACAAGCCTTTGACTTAATGGAAAGATATCCAAATACAGGAGACAGAAACAGGCGTGACGAGGACAGACAGCTCTTTCTTGAGACCTTGTTGAGCGCCGGGGATGTTTTTTATATTAGTTATGCTGGCAATGATGTCAATGATAATTCAGAAAAAAATCCTGCTGTTATGGTGAGCGAGCTTCTGGATTATATAGAAAAGAACTTTGAGCCTGATAATCTTGCAAAAAACATTGTGACAAGACATAATCTTCAGCCTTTTAGTGTAAATTATTTTAAGAGAGACAAAAAGACATTTTCATATAAATCTGAATGGATTCCCAAAATTACAATTGACAAAGGAAAAGAGTTCATAAACACATCCTTAATTACGGATATATCATTAAAAAAAGTCTCTCTTGATAATTTATTAAGGTTTTTTGCAAATCCCGCAAAATTTTTCTTTAATAACAGGCTTGATATTTATTTATATGACCCTCAGGAAGTCATCCCTGATGATGAGTCATTAAGCATCTCAGGTCTTGCAAAATATAAAATTGGGGATAGAGCATTAAAAAATATCATAGAAAACAAAATCGCAGGGCAGAAATCCGATATTAACTCGCTTATTGAATATCATTATAAACTTCAGACCGCCAGGGAAAATGTTTATATCATCTATGACAATATTTTGCCTGAAATTTATGAAAAAATAAGCGTTATTGAGCATGGCATATCAAATTTCCTTCCTCCCATTGATTTTAATTTGAAAATTGGAGTTTTTGAGCTATACGGAAGTCTTGACAATATCATCTCAGAAAGTCTGATAACCTGTAGAATAAGCGATAAAATAAGGGGAACTGATATAATAAATTTGTGGATTAAGCATCTTATACTTCAGATTGTAACAGTTGACAAACCGGATTATCCCAAAATAAGCAGGCATATTTATATTAAAACAAGCGCTAAAGGTGAAGTCAGCCCAAATCACTATGAACTAAGAGAAATTGAAAACGCAGACAAGGCTGATGAGTTTCTTGAATACTTGTTAAATCTTTATTTTATTGGATTATCAACTCCTGCGCGCTTTTTTCCTGAAACTTCTTATGAGTATGCAAGCGTTTTTTATAAAAATAATAATAAAGAAAAAGCTTTGGATAAGGCTTTTAGGCTGTGGACTCCGGGTCTTTATAACCAGTTTTCCGAATCCCTTGATAAATATATCCAAACAGCATTCAGGGAAAAAGAGCCATTAAACGAGGAATTTATTGAGATTTCAGAAAATATATTCTTTCCTGTTTTTAATTATAAAACAGAAGAAATAGAGAATAATTAAGGCAAAAATTTATGAAATCCTTAGACCTTTTAAATATAAAATTAAACAATATCAACCTTATAGAGGCGAGCGCAGGCACAGGCAAGACTTACAGCATTTCATCTTTTTACATAAGATTTTTGCTGGAAAAACAGCTTGATGCAAGAAATATCCTTGTTGTCACCTTTACAAAGGCTGCAACTGAAGAATTAAGACTTCGGATAAGAACGCGGATAAAACAGGCTCTGAATGCAATAGAAAACAATATTCCAACAAATGATAAGTTTTTACAGGATTATTTTTCAAAAAGACATGACAAAAGAGAAGATGATGCGATATTGCTTTTAAATGCCCTTAACAGCATGGATGAGGCTGCGATATTTACCATACACGGATTTTGCCAGCGCATTTTAAGTGAACATGCCTTTGAAAGCTCGGTGAATTTTGACGCAGAGCTTATTCAGGATGTCAGCGAGATAAAACTTGCGGCGTTAAAGGATTTCTGGAGGTATTATTTTTATGATGACACTGAAAATTTTCGCATTGCAATGGAAAATAATTGGCATAACCATTCATATTTATTAAGATACTTAAATCTTTTGATTCAGCCTTCCAATGCTTTTGTTTTTCCAGCCGTAAATGACAGCAATGGCATGAATTGGGTTCCATATTACTTTAATAAGCTTTCAGAATTTGCTAAAATGAGGCTTTACACGGAAAAACAAGATAAAAATATCATGTTTTTTGATGATTTAATTGTGAAATTCCGTGATGCCCTTAATTCTAAAAATGGAGAATTGCTTGCTAATCATATAAGAAAGCGCTATCCAGTGGCGCTTGTGGATGAATTTCAGGATACAGACGATGTTCAGTATGAAATATTTTATAAATTATATCATAACAGGGATGACTGCTCATTTTTTATGATTGGAGACCCCAAGCAGGCAATATACAGCTTCAGAGGCGCTGATATATTTGCATATATAAAGGCAAAAAACAACACAAACCCTGAAACAAGCCGCTTTACCCTTGATACAAACTGGCGTTCGGAGAAATCAATGCTTTCGGCGATTAACAGTCTGTTTTTAAATTCATCTGAGCCTTTTATATTTAATGAAATACCCTACCACAATATCAAGGCGCCCGGAACAACTGAAGCAGACAAAGAATCTTTGATTATTGACGGAAAACAGCCAAAACCAATACAACTGTGGCTTATGCAAAAGACAGAGGAAAATACAGGAGGCAGGAGAACAAACGGGGAATTTGTCATATCAAAGGAAAGGGCAAATTTTGATATTGCAAAAGGTTTTGCAGGAGAAATATCAAGGTTAATCTATTTGGGAGCTGAAGGAAAGGCAAAAATAGGGGAAAGAAACCTTCAGGCTAAAGATATCGCGGTTCTTGTGAGAAGCCACAGACAAGCTGAGATGATACAGGAAGCCCTTAAAAAATTTGGAGTGGCAAGCGTTTATGTTGGCAGACACAGTGTCTATGCAACAGAGGAGGCTTTAGAATTATTTTATGTGTTAAATGCCTTGGTGGCTCCTCTTGACGATAATATGCTATTTCCTGCCCTTACAACAAAAATGATGAGTTTTAATCTGTCAGAAATAATGCTTTTAAGGGAAAACGAAGGCGAATATCAGAAAATTGTTTCAAAATTTCATTTATATTATGAAATATGGAACAAAAAAGGCTTTCTTGTTATGTTTTACAAGCTTTTAACAGAACAAAATATACATAATACCCTGCTTAAATATGATGACGGAGAAAGAAGGCTGACAAATCTCATGCAGATTGCTGAATTATTATCAGAGACAGAACAGGAAATAAAAGGAAATGAAAGTCTTTTAAGGTGGTATTCGGAAAAGATTCAGGCAGAAGCTGAAACCACTGAGGATGAGCAATTAAGGCTTGAAAGCGATGAAGAGCTGGTAAAGATATTTACAATACATAAAAGCAAGGGACTGGAGTTTCCAATAGTTTTTCTGCCTTTTATTTGTGATGCGCAGAAGGTGAAAGAAAAAGAACCATTCATATTTCATGATGTTAAAAATAATAACAGGATTACGTTTAATGCTTTGCTGTTTGATAATTCGCGTTATAAAGAGCTTAAAAAACTTGAAGAAAGACTTGCAAAGGCCAAGGAATCATATAGCGATAAACAGGAAAAATTTGTAGAGGCAGAAAAAAAGAAAAATAGCGCTGTAAAAGGTTTTGAAAAGGCTCAGGATGCTATGGAAAAAGCGCGTGTTAAACTGGCTGAGGCACAGGAAAATTTTAATGTTTTTAAAGATGAATTAAATGAACTTGAAGTTATGTCAGCCATATTTAACACAAACTATGAGAATGCTGAAAATGAAAGGCTTGCCGAGGATTTAAGGCTTTTATATGTTGCTTTTACAAGGTCAAAGTATATTCTGTATCTAAGCTTTGGGATAATAAACAACTACCATAAATCAGCTGTTTCTTATCTTTTAGGCATTCAGGATGGCATGAAAGACCTTGCTGATGATTTTGAGGGCGAGTATGAAAAACTAAAAGAGCTATGGCTTAAAAAATTGGATAATAATGAAAACTATATTGATTTCTTTGAGCCTGTTATAAAAAATATTACAAATCAACTTCTGCCTGTGGCGCTAAGAAATAAAGACTTAAAGTCAGAGGAATTTAAGGGTAAAGTCACCCAGCAATATGATGTAAAGAGTTTTTCATCTATTTCCCCCCGTTATGAACCACCTGAAAAAGGCATTGAAATAGATACTGCAACGGAAAACGGATATGATGAGGATACACTATTAATATCTTCTGATAAATTTCTTAAAAATAATTATAAAAAAGAAGAGGTTAATGAGTTTACATTTCCAAAGGGCACAAATTCAGGAACGCTGTTTCATACAATTCTCGAAGACATTGATTTTAATATTACTTTTGATGATATTCTGGCAAAGTCTGATAATTATCTTTCAATCTATGGAATAGATAAGAAATGGGGTGAAATACTCTCCAAAATGGTGATAAACATGCTCACCACTCATCTTGATGACCATAAAACGCTCAGGCTTTCTGATATTAATCAGAATAACTGCATTAAAGAAATGGAATTTTATTTCAGCGTTTCAAGGACAGAGGCGTCAGAATTACAGAATATCTTAAAAGATTTGGGTGATTTCAGAGAATCTCATGTCATGTCGTTAAATTTTAAGCCTTTTGCCGGTTATATCAAGGGTTATATTGACCTTGTTTTTGAACATAACGGCAAATATTATATAGTGGATTATAAGACTAACTATCTTGGCTCTGCAATTGAAGATTATTCAAAAGATAAAATAACCAGCGCAGTGTATGAACATTCATATTACCTGCAATACTGTCTTTATAGTTTTGCGATTCACAGACACCTAAAATTCTATCTGGAAAATTACGATTATGACACACACTTTGGCGGGGTTTATTATTTATTTGCAAGAGGCATGAGACCTGAGTTAAATAATAAATACGGTATATATTTCAATCGACCTGAAAAGGATTTAATTGAAAAACTTGATAAACTGCTTTTAGTTGGCGGATAATAAAATGAATGCTATAAAAATTATGGATAATAATGATAATACATTATTGGCAAAACTAAAAATAGCCGCGCAAAACGGATTAATACGCTTTACTGATTATTATTTTGCCTGTTTTATCCGGGATTTTTTTAACAAAAATACTCAGATTAACGATGAAATTCTGATTCTGGCTTGTATTTTAAGCCATGACACAGCATTGGGGCATGTTTGTATTGATATTGATAAGGTCGCAGCGCATCCTCTTATCCGGGAAATGAATTTATATATCCCTGATATTAATAAATTAAGAGATATTTTGCGTAATAATACTGATATTGTGGGTGATTCTGATAAATTATTTAAAACTCCGCTAATATTAGATAATAACCGCCTGTATATGAGCAGATATTGGTATTTTGAGACTCAAGTTGCGGATAATATAAAAAAAAGAGTTAATAACAAACCTACTTTTTTTGATATTGATTCCTTAAAAAAGTATCTGTCTGATTTATTTCCTGCTGCCAAATATAAGCCGGACTGGCAAAAAATTGCGGTTCTTGTTTCAATAATTAATAATTTCAGCGTGATTTCAGGGGGACCTGGAACAGGAAAGACAAGGACAGTCGCAAGTCTTTTGCTGCTTCTGAAAAAAATTGCCTCTGATAATGACAGAATTTTTAAAATCGCTCTTTGTGCGCCCACAGGAAAGGCAACCGCTAGATTGACAGAATCAATAAAAAAAGAATTAGCCAGATTCAGAGAACATTTTAAGGATAATTCAAGCTGGCTTCAGATTATCAATGATATTTCCACTGAGGCTTCCACTATACACAGACTTTTAAGATATAATTTAAATACAGGAGCTTTCAGGCATAACAGGGAAAATCCCCTTGACATTGATGCGCTTGTGGTTGATGAAGTGTCAATGGTTGATTTGCCTCTTATGTCAAGGCTTGTCACTGCTCTTCCTTTAAATTCTAAATTAATTTTTCTTGGCGATAAGGATCAGCTTGCTTCTGTGGAGACAGGAAGCGTTTTGGGAGATATCTGCTCTGATATTGAAAAATTTAATTATTCAGAAGAGATTCAGGGGAAAATAAGGGATATTGCAGGTGAGGATATAATAAAACTAGTTCAATCCACATATCATTATACTTCACCAATTAGAGATTCAATAACAATACTTTCTCACAGTCATAGGTTTTCTGACACAAGCGGAATAGGAAAGCTATCAAGGGCAATTAATGCTGGAAATCCAGATGAAGCATTGGATATACTTACAGGAAATACATATAATGATGTTTTATTGTATGAACCTGATGCCACAGCCTTAAAAAATGAGATTAAAAATAATTTTATCAAAAAATTTGAGCCTTGCCTGAAAGAAAAAGACCCTAAAAGAGCGCTTGAATTGTTTAATAATTTTAGAATATTATGCGCTGTGAGGGAAGGGGCTTTTGGAGTGGTTTATGTCAATAAGATAATTGAAGAAATATTAAAGGAAAATGGATTGATATCAAAAAACCGCCGCTGGTATGCCGGAAGACCAATTATGATTCTGGAAAATGATTATGCCTTAAATCTCTTTAACGGCGATGTGGGTATTGTGCTTAAGGATGAAAAAATTAATGATAATATGGCATATTTTGTACTGGCAACTACGGATGAAATCCAAAAATATGCGCCTGTGCGTCTTCCAAAACATGAATCTGTATATGCCATGACAATTCACAAGAGTCAGGGTTCGGATTTTAATGAAATTCTCGTAATAATACCGGAAATAACATCAAATAATCAAAAAACCACTCAAATACTCACAAAAGAACTATTATACACAGCAGTAACAAGGGCAAAGAGTAAATTAACTATATTTGGGAAAAAACAGACTATTATAGAAATGGCGCAAACACGAATTCAAAGAAACAGCGGACTTTATGAGAAGTTATGGGCTGATCTTTAAAGAAGGTAATATTTATTACTAATTTTTCAACTTAAGTTAAAAATTATTGAAATTTCAATTTTTAAAGTTAAAATATGATTAATTTTTTGTTAAGATTATTTTTAAAAAAATAAGAGGTATATTCATGTTCAATTTAAAAAATTTCACAATCATTAAAAAGTTAATCATTCTTTTTTTAACTATCAGCTTGATTGTTATTGGTTTTATTGTGTTATATAACTTTATTGCAAAGCAAAAGCTCAAAAAAGAGGCTGTTTCCCAACGCATGGAAACACTTTATTCTATAATTAACGACCAGGTTAAAAAGAAAGAAGAAGCAACTATGCTTATATCACTTCTTATATCTGAAAATGGCACTATCATAAAGGCATTAAATGAAAATGACCGGGAGCTTGGTATATCAAGGATTCAACAGTTTTTGGATAGCATGAAGCATACTGATTATAAAAATGTCAAGATGCATATTATAACAAAGGATTTGAAGTCTTTTATCCGTTCATGGGTTCCGGAAAAATTCGGTGATGACATTACTTTCAGGAATATTCTTACAAAAGTAAAAAGCGCCAAAAGCACTCACACAGAGCATGACATTGGAAAAGACGGTTATTCAATCTCAAATTTTACGCCTATAATAAGGGAGGGTGAATTTTTTGGGATTATTGAGATTAAAACAGGAACAGGTTCAATAGACAGAGATTTAAAATTAAGAAATATGAAATTTATCACCCTTATTAATAAAGATCTTATGGTGGAAAAAAATGAATCTCTGCTTATAATTGATAACTATTTTGTAAATAATAAATGGTTTGCAGATGATACTTATGCATTTGCGGAAAAAATTGATTACAAAACCCTTTTAATGCAAAAATATCTTATTACTAACGAATATTTCATAACATTTCAACCTATCAAAAACCTTGATAATAAGGAAATAGGCATAAATGTAATTGCTGAGCCAATAAGCATATTAAATCATGGTCTTGATAGCTTAAATAATGTCGCAAATACTTATGTAGCTATCATTTTGGTTTTATTGGTTTTACTTGTTATTTCAGTAATTATTTTCTTTAAGAACACAGTTATTAAGACCCTTAATCAGGGAATGCTACTTGCCGAAACAATATCAAAAGGTGATTTTACTGGAAAAATCCACATCAAAAATCATGATGAAACAGGCAGGCTTGCAAATTCATTAAATTTAATTGGAGAAAAACTATCTTCCACAATAAAAGAGGTGGATGTCAGCGCTGATAATGTTGACAATGCCTCAAATGCCTTAAAACATAAGATGGTTGATATTCAAAATATCTCCAATGAAACCCTTTCCAAAACCCAGAACATATCAACGGACAGCTCAGAGCTTAAAGACAGCGCCACAACACTTGCAAGTTCTCTTGAAGAAATGACTGCGACTGTCGCTGAAATATCAAAGAATACCTCAGAAGCGACAACCCTTGCAAGGTCTTCCACAGAAAAAGGACAACACAGTAAAGATACCATACATAAATTAAAATCCGATTCTGAAAAAATTGCTGCAATTTCAAAGCTTATAGCAGAAATTGCAGAACAGACAAATCTCTTGGCCTTAAATGCAACCATTGAATCCGCAAGGGCAGGGGAAGCAGGAAAGGGCTTTGCCGTAGTGGCAAATGAAATAAAGGAGCTTGCAAAACAAACAGCAAATTCTGTAAGTGAAATTGAAGACATAGTGAATCTTATATCAAGCGGCACCAGAGCGACTGTAGAAGAGGTTGAGGTTATAATTAATGATTTGGAAAATATTTCCAGTTATATTCAATCCATAGCATCTGCAGTTGAGGAGCAAAGCATAACCCTTAATGAGATAAGCAAAATGGCGCAGGAACTTGATGTAAAAACAAACAGGATATCTACTGATATTATTGATATTAACCAATCCAATTTAAATGCAAAACATATTATAGAAGAGGTTAATTCAGTAACAATTCAGCTTAATACTCTTTCAACACAATTAAAACAAAAGATGGATAGTTTTAAGATATAGAAAAATAAGCTTAATGAATGATATCCGATGGCTTCAGAGATTTGATAACTATAAAAAGGCTTTTAAGCAATTAAAAGATGCTTTGGAATTATCCATGACTCGTGATCTATCGCTTCTTGAAAAGCAAGGCGTGATACAGTCTTTTGAATTTACTCATGAACTTGCATGGAATCTCATTAAGGATTATCTGGAATATCAAGGTTATACAAATATCAAAGGTTCAAGAGATGTCTTTAGAGAGGCTTTTAAGATTGGAATTATTAAAGACGGTGAATTATGGATGCAAACAATAAAAGCAAGAAATATCACATCCCATGTCTATGATGAAAGTATGGTTAATGATGTATATAATGTAATAATAAAAGATTACTGTCCACTATTTAAAGAGCTTTTAGAGATTTTTACTGAAATAAAATGAGTTTTGATAATGCTTTAAACAAAATTACAGAAATTTTAAAGAGCAATTATAAAATAAAACAAATATTTCTTTTTGGCTCAAGGGCAAAAGGAACAGCAAAACCAGGCTCTGACATTGATATTTCCATAAAAGGTGATAACCTGACATTAAGCGATATTTTTAATTTAAGTTTAAAAATTGATGAATTAGATCTGCCATATAAAGTAGATATAATAGATTATGACAAGATTTCAAATGTTGAATTAAAAGAACATATTGACAGAGTTTGTGTTAAATTGACATAAAATTTTCTTAAACATAATATGTTGTATTTTCCTCAAATATATCAATATAACTTGCGTAATAAGCGCCATTAAGCACAGGAAAAAGAGCGAGAAGCCCAAGACCAAGTGTGATGGGAACTGCTATCACAGAAATAATCATAACAACGATGCTGTAAATAAATAACGGCAAAATATTTTTTATACTTGCCTTAAAGCTTTTTCCAATGGCATCAACCACAGAAATATCGGTAAAGACAACAAGGGGAATGGCAAAATATATCGCCGTCATATATATTAAAAATAAAAGCATAAAAATTAAAACTGCAAGCAACATACCAACTCCCATCATACCAGCGCCAACCATAGCTCCTGCTCCGGCATCTTTAGACATACTGCCTGTTAGTAATCCCATTACCGCTCCCCCTCCAATAAAAAAGAAAGCAATAATTACGCATATAATAGTAAATACTATGCCAAGAGCCCCAATTAAGAGTGTTTTATTTCTTGCATCAGGTTCCATAAAGGCGTATAGGATGTGGTTAAAGGTTATTTTTTCTCCCCTTGCCGACTCAGAAGCAGCAAATAATAGACCGCCCATTAATACAGGATTAAGAAGTTGAGCAATTAATATACCAACAACAGGTATTAATTTAAGTAAAAAATATGCGGCAAAATAGATAATTGTGAAAAGAATCCACATGCCCATATCATTTCTAAAAATTTTCCAACCGTCACGTATCCATGACACACCCTTTCCAATGCTTACTGATTTTGGCTCCATAAAACGCCTCCGAATAATTTATAAATTTAATGTAATAAAATAAAATGTAAAAATCAATGGTTTTATGTGAAAATCTTATGACAAAATATTATATGATTTTCTGTCATTGCAAAAGGCTCTGGAACAACATCCTTACATTTATCTTCAGCTAAATTGCATCTTAAATAAAAAGGGCAGGCTGGCGCATTCATTTTTTCAATGTCATCAGCATTTTTTTCTTTTTCTTTATCTGTAAAAAATTTTTTAAATGGGTCAGGGTGGGTTTTCATTAAAACTTCAGTATAGGGATGATGTCTCACATTTTCAGAAAAATCAAAATCCTCTGCAGGCATCATCTCAACAATCATTCCCTGAAGCATCACAACTATCCTGTGGCTCATAAATTTTATTACGTCAAGGTCATGGGAGATGATTATATAAGACATGCATCTTTCATCAAAAAGATCAAGAAGAAGATTTAATATCTGCGCCTGAATTGATACATCAAGGGCGGATGTTGGTTCGTCAGCTATAATAACCGATGGATTTAACGCAAGAACCCTTGCTATTGCAATGCGTTGCCTTTGTCCCCCGCTGAATTCATGGGGGTATCTATATATCGTATCTTTTTTTATTCCGATTTTTTCAAGAAGCATTGCTATACGATCCGGCATTTCGCTTTTTTTGCATAAATTGTGAATGGACAAAGGCTCTGAAACACTTTCAAAAATAGTTTTTCTTGGATTCAGAGATGAAAAAGGGTCTTGAAGTATCATCTGAACCTGTTGTCTGAAATTTTTGTTTTCATCTTTATTAAAGGCATTTATATCTTTTCCATTAAAGAAAATATTTCCTTCAGAGGGGTTTTCAAGGGCAAGAAGAAGTCTGGATAGAGTTGATTTGCCGCAGCCGCTTTCACCTATAAGACCAAGGATTTCGCCTTGCTTTAAGGAAAAAGAAATATTCTTAAGGGCAAAAAAATCCTCTTTTGGGGCAAAAAAACCCTTTTGCCTTGAATATATCTTACTAATGTTATTTATTTCAAAAAGATTATGGTTTGACATACGATAAAATTTTATTCTTTGTTTAAAAATTCTTCAACAGTCAAGCCGCTTTTTTTTATAAGTCCACATAAAAGTCCTACAGCCAATTCCTTGTGATTGGGGATTGATAAAGTAGCTCTGTATGGGTGAAAAAGGATAATATGACTTCCAGTTTGATGATCAATAATATAGCCAAATTTTTGAAAAATTGCTATTGCTTTTTTAGCAGAAAAATTTGAAAGTCTTGACATGCTTATACTGTAATTTCGCCAAGAAATATATCTTTTTTACTATTTTCTTCATAAACAAATCTACCATGTTTTTTTTCCACCTCAATCCACCCTTTTATTGCATCCTTAATATTAGTTAAGGCTTCATCAATTGTTTTTCCCTGACTCATGCATCCAATTAATTCAGGAACATCTATAACATATCCATCATATTCAGTGTCATAAGTTATTAATATCTTAAATTTCATATAATCTCCTGATTTTTTTAAGTATATTATTTGCATATTATTGCAGACTGTTTTTATTCCCAAATGACTAAATTTAAATCATCAATATTTTCAAAGTGTTTTCGATTTCTTGTTACAAGTTTTGCGTTATAAGTTATTGCTGTGGCAGCAATAAGGGCATCTACTTCACCTGTTGGTTTACCTAATTTTCTTAATTTGCTTTTAATAGTCCCTAAAGTTTTTGCGCATTCAAAATCAAAGGGCATTATTTTAATAAGTTCAACAAAATTATAAAGTTTTTCGAGATTTTTGATAGCCATCAGAGATGATTTTGCGCCATAATCCAATTCTGCAATTACAAGAGAACTTAATACAATATTATCAATATTATTAAGAATTTTTTCAGATATTGATGGTTCTCCATTGAAAAAAGCTATTACTATATTGGTATCAAGCATGAACATCAAAATTCAACTATCCTGCCTGTATATATATGTCTTTCTTTTTCGATTTCGTTAAAAATATTTTTTATAGACGGGTCATCTGACCATGAACCACATAAATTTTCTGCGAGATTTCTTTTTTGAGATTTGGACAAATCATACTCAATTTGTATACTTACAAAGGCGCCATCAGGGATTTGTATGCATTCAGGAAGTCTAATAGAATGTTTTTCTATTTTGGTTTTTAAGCTGATTGTCATAATATTTCTCTCTCCATATATCAAAAAATCTAAGAAGTTATTATACTCTTTCCTGTCATTTCTTCAGGCTGTTCAAGACCCATTATCTCAAGTATTGTTGGCGCAAGGTCTCCGAGTTTTCCGTTTCTTAATGAAATAGCTTTTCTCAGATCATCAACAAGATAGACTGGGACAGGATTTGTTGTATGGGCTGTGGCAGGCCCTCCGTCAGGGGCTAACATTATCTCTGCATTTCCATGATCTGCGGTTATTATAGCTGCGCCACCTTTTTCTCTCCATTTTTCCACTACTTTTTGCACGCAGGCATCCACTGTTTCAACGGCTTTTATAGTTGCGGGAATAAAACCGGTATGACCTACCATATCACCATTTGCAAAATTTACCACTATCAAAGAATAATTCTTTTCATCCATTTTTTTTAAAAGTTCATCAGCTATAAGAAAAGCGCTCATTTCAGGCTTATGATCATATGTGGGGACTTCCCTTGGTGACGGTATCAGCGCCCTGTCTTCCTGTTCAAATGGTTTTTCCTCGCCGCCATTAAAAAAATAAGTTACATGGGCATATTTTTCTGTTTCAGATATCCTTAGCTGGTTTAAGCTGTTTTTGCTGACTATTTCACCAAGTATATTATTTAAACTCTGTGGCGGAAAGGCAACTGCAAGGTCAAAGGTCTCGTCATAACGGGTCATGGTTACAAAATTACAAAGTTTGGGTCTGTCTGAGACATCAAAAAAGTTAAAATTTTCCTCTGTAAAAGCCCTTGTAAGTTGTCTTGCCCTGTCAGCCCTGAAATTAAAAAAAATCACTAAATCATGATCTTTTATTCTGGCAATTGACTTTTTATTTTCATCTGAAATTATTATGGGTTTTATAAATTCATCTGTCTCATTTCTGGTATATGCCTCGCGTATTGCATCAGAAGGCTTTAAAATTGTTTTTACACCCTCAGAGCGCACAAGGGCATTGTATGCAAGCTGGTTTCTCTCCCATCTTTTATCCCTGTCCATTGCATAGAATCTTCCCATTATTGTGGCTATTTTTCCGCAATTCTTTTCTTTAAGAAAATTATCAAGCTCTTCAACATAGCCTGCGCCTGATGAGGGAAGGGTGTCTCTTCCGTCAAGAAAACAATGAACAAAACAGTTTTTTATGCCTTTGTTTTTTACAATCTCAAGGGTTGCAAAGATATGTCCCATCTGGCTGTGCACACCCCCTTTGGAAACAAGACCCATAAGGTGGAGGTCTCCCCCGCAGCTTATCACCTTATCCATAGCGCTGTTTAAGACCTGATTATTATAAAAGCTTCCATCCCTTATTTCCATGTCAATCTTTGTGAGTTCCTGATAGACAATCCTGCCTGCGCCTATGTTCAGGTGTCCCACCTCTGAGTTTCCCATCTGACCCGCAGGCAGACCAACCAATTCACCGGATGCATCAACTGTGGTAAAGGGATAATTTTTTTTAAGACTGTCAAGATAAGGAGTATTTGCAAGCAAAACTGCATTTCCTTCTGTTTCCTCGCGAAAACCTATTCCATCCATGATAACAAGCATTACAGGTCTTACATTTTTATTACTCATAATATTAATCCTCGTCAAAATCTTCTTCTGTATTATATTGCTCATCGTTAAAAACAGTTATTTTTCCCTTGTTCCATAGTCCTTCAAGATCAAAGGTCAGCCTGGTGTCTTTGTTAAATATATGAACAATAAGATCGCCGTAATCCATAAGCATCCAGTTTCCTTCTTCTTTTCCCTCAATGCCCCTGGGGTATATGTTATTTTTTGAAAGCTCTTCATCTATCTTGTCGCAAATACCGTTAATTTGCCTAACTGAATTTGCCTCACATATCACGAAAAAATCAGTAAAATCACTGTAATTTTTCCTTAAATCAATGAGAGTAATGTTTTTACCTTTATTTTCAATCATAATCTGGACAATATCATTGGCAAGAAAAGAGCTGTCAGGTTTATTTCCGTGTTTTATAAGCCTTAAAGGGTCATAAAGCCTGAATTTTTTCATATATTCAATAACATTATCAGGCGCAAGATATTTAAGGTTATGATTTTTGGAGATACTTTTTCTGATTTTTTCTGATGAAATGGCAAGGTGTGTGACAGGCATATAATAGATAATATTCTGTTCTGAAATATGGTCATTTATTGAAAAAGTCTCATCAGGATCAACCTTAATAAATGGTATGTCATGAAAAAGGGTTTCCTGTATTTTTACGACAAGCTCCTCATCAGAAAAATCTCTTACAACAATTATTATATTGGAAAAATTAATAATTTCATTTCCGGACTTCCATTTATCAATTTCTTTGAATGCATCTGAGCCAATAATGAGATAATATGTGTTGTCAGGATATAATCTCTTTAGTTCCTTAATTGTGTTTATTGAATATGAAGGTTTGGGAAGGCTTGCCTCAATATCTTTTACCTTAAAAAAATCAAAGTCATTAACGGCAAGATCAATCATTTTTTTTCTGTAAAAAAACGATGTTATTTGTTTTGAGTCTTTATGTGGAGGATATGCAGAAGGGATAAACCATACCTCGTCAAAATCAAATATCTCCTTTATTTCAAGGGCTGTTCTTAAATGTCCGTTGTGTGGAGGGTCAAATGTGCCTCCTAAAATAGCTATATTCAAATATTTTGTCCTTCCTTATACTTAAAACTTAAATTTTATTTTCTTATTCCCTTATCTGACCGTCTCCGAAACAGATAAATTTTGTTGTTGTTAACTCTTCAAGACCCATTGGTCCGTAGGCATGGAGTTTTGATGTGGATATCCCAATTTCTGCCCCAAGACCAAGCTGACCGCCGTCATTAAACCTTGTGGATGCATTGACAAGCACAAGGGAAGCGTCAACCTCGCTTAAAAATCTCATTGCGTTTTTATGATTTTCAGTAATGATTGCCTCTGTATGGCACGAGCCATAATTTGCAATATGTTCCATTGCCTCGTCCATGTCTTTTACCACTTTTACCGCAAGGATTAAATCAAGAAATTCATAACCCCAGTCCTGCTCAGTCGCTTTTTTTGCCTGTGGCAATATGGATAAAGTCTCCCTGCAACCCCTTATTTCAACCCCTGCGTCAAAAAATCTCTTTGCCATTTTGGGTAAAAATTTCATTGCGATGTCCCTGTTAACAAGCATACATTCCATTGCATTGCATACTCCCGGCCTTTGCGCCTTGGCATTAAGACATATCTCTTCTGCCATGTTAAAATCAGCGCTGGAATCAACGTAGATATGGCAAACACCTTTGTAATGCTTTAAAACAGGTATTCTTGAATTTTCAGCTACAAATCTTATTAATCCCTCGCCGCCCCTTGGAATCACAAGGTCAATTTCAGCATCACTTTTTAAGAGTTCGGTTATGGCAATCCTTTCAGTGAAAGGGACAACCTGCGCTGCATTCGGGCTTACATTATATTTTTTTAAAACATTCTGGAAAATAGCCGCAAGGGCAAGATTTGAATTTATGGAGTCAGAACCACCCCTGAGTATTATTGCATTTCCTGCCTTTAGACAAAGAGCAGCCGCATCTATTGTGACATTGGGTCTTGATTCATATATCATTAATATGACGCCAAGGGGGATTCTTATTTTTCCAACCTGAAGTCCGTTGGGTCTCTTCCACATTTTGGGAACTTCACCAACAGGATCATTTAAGAGGACGACTTCCTTTAAGCCGTCTGTCATTGACTTAATTGTCTTGTCAGAAAGGGTGAGCCTGTCAATAAATGCGCCGGACATCTCTTTTTCCTTTGCATTTATAAGGTCTTTTTGATTTTCTTCCTGGAGATATTCCTTGTTTTTTATTATTTCATTGGCAACATCGGATAAAATTGAATTTTTTATGTTGGTTTTCAGATTTTTTATCTCTCTTGAAGCAATTTTGGCATTATATGCTATTATTTCAATTTCTTTTATAATATTGGTCATTTTTTCTCCTGAAAAATCAGATTTAGTTACAAAAAGATTAGACGATAATTATATTAAAATTATCAGAAAGATTTTTTTTTACAACAGCGCTTTCTTTTTTTTTTATATATTCTATATTAACAATTAAGATTTCAGAGATATTAAATTAATAAGAATTATTTACAAATTATAACATATGAAACATGATTTTGACAGATATTGCACAAGAAATATACAGGTTTCCCTTGATCAGGACAGATTTGACATATTAACAAAGCTTGAATACCTTGCAAAAAAGAAGATAAAGGAAGATTTTACCTCAATTAATTATTATAAAAGTCTTCCTGTCAAGTATTCGGCAAAATTGATAGATGTTGAATCTTCTAAAAAAACAGTAATGTTTGAGGTCAATCCGATTCAGGCAGTGGCTATAAATAATGACCAGTATTCATTTTTAAAATCCGGCATATTTCAAAATACTGTGCTTGGTCTCCTGCAATACATTAATATAAAGAAACGCATTGTAGTACTCACTGATTTTGTATTTGTCCAGCTTCTTTCCGAAAAACGCGAGGCAGTGAGGGTTGTTCTTGATAAAAAAATCCCGACATATTTAATAATCAATAAAGAACAATACAAGGCATTTATAATCGATATTTCCACTGCCGGGCTTTCGGTTTTATGTGAAGACCAAATTCCCACAGACACTATAACGGAAATGGAAATTGTCCTTCCAATAATAACAATTGAAGAAAAAGGTGTGGAAGAAGAAAAACAAACGCTCATTACAAAAGTTCAATTAATAAAGGCTGGTAAGACAAAAGCCAGCCAGTATGTGCTATTTTTATCTTTTCTTGAAAGACCTATGATAGACCTTTATTTTTCGAAATTTATCCTTTCAAGGCAGATAGAAATCAAAAAAGAACTAGAATATCAGGCAGATCTTTTTATTGATTAGTCCTTTATTTTTTTAATATTCCTTCAACAACCTTTTTGCCTGTGTTAAATGCAGCCATAATTGTGCCTTTATCCACAGCAAGGTCACCGCTTAAAAATACCCTGTTTACATTTGTTTCACCGAATTCATCCACAACAGGCTTGCTGTCCTTAAATTCAATGCCCACACCTTCAAGAAGCGCCTGCGGAGACATGCCGCCAAGACAATAAAATACTTGTTCAAAGGTCTCATGGGGTTTTTCTTTAAATTTAACAAGCACATCATCACCTGAAGGTTCAATTGCTTCAATATCAGTGGACATATATAAAGATACTGAGCCTTGGCATGTGCAATCCCTAATGCCACAGGCATTAATTTCATTTATTCTGAAAAATTCAGCCTTTCTGTAGGCAAGGGTGACATTGTTTTTTTCGGATAAAAAGCAGGCTGTTTCAATGGCGCTGTCTCCTCCGCCAACAACAAGGATTTTTTTATTTTCAGGAGGTGTCTTTGGCGCTGAAAACAACACCTTGTCTTTTATGGCAGAAGGTATGGGATAAGAAGGTTTTGTGGGTTTTCCGAATATTCCAATGGCAATTACAACGAACTGCGCAAGATATTCCACACCTTTTGAGGTAATTATCTTGAATTTGTCTTGAACTGGAAGGATTTTATATACTTCATTGTTAAATCTTATATCAAGGTTATATTTTTTAACAATCTCCTCCATTCTTTCAATAAATTCTTCCTTTGTCTCTGTTTCAAAACTAAGAACCCCGATCGGGTCTATCTTTACTTTTTTAAAAATAGGGTCAACCCTTTTTCCTTCATGGTAGTAGGTATGGATAACATCACATATCCTGTTTTTTGACTCTAAAATAACAATATTTTCCATTCCGGCAACTTTTGACTCAACTGCAACAGCAATGCCTGCTGGACCTGAGCCTATAACTGCAATGTTTATCTCTTCCATTTTTACCTCTCTTATATTATTATAATTAAATCTTTTTTTAAATTTTATTATTGTGCAATTTTTATATTTTTAATTTAACAGAACTTTATAATATGGAAAAGGGATTTTGTCAAAAAGATAATCTATATGTTATCATTGAAAAAGGTTGCCTGCATCCCAATGATTACTGCCAGCATAGAACTGCCTGTATTATACATTTTGTGCAAAAAGAAAAGGAATACGAAGAAAAAAGAAAAAATTTAAATAATCAAAACCAAAATAAGGAAAAATAAACATAAATAAAATGAAAATTTTGCTTACAAATGATGATGGAATTTATGCCCTGGGTTTATGCGCTTTATACGAAACCTTATCTCTTGATCATGATGTAGTCATAGTTGCCCCTGATAGTGAGAAAAGCGCTGTTGGTCATGCAATTACTCTTGCAGATCCGCTAAGGGTCAGGCTTATTAAAAGAAGCGGCATGCCTTACGGATGGGCGGTAAACGGAACACCCGCAGATTGTGTTAAACTTGCCTTATTTGAAATTATTAATGAACCTGATATTGTGATTTCAGGAATTAACAGGGGGGCAAATGTAGGCATTAATGTATTATATTCAGGAACTGTTTCCGCTGCCACAGAGGCTGCTATACTTGGTGTAAAATCCATTGCAGTGTCGCTTAATTCATTTGAAGAGACTGATTATTGTTATGCTTCTTACGTTATATCACAGCTTTTACCCTGGATAATAAACCTGAATCTTTCCAAGAATATTGCCTTTAACATAAATGTCCCTGCATTATCGCCTAAAATGATAAAAGGTATAAAATTTGTTAAACAGGATATATATCCATATCAGCAAAAATTCAGAAAAAATATAGATCCAAGAGGAAATATTTATTATTGGCAGGATGGAGATATGAAGGTCAATCATAAAGATTCTAATGTGGATATATCAGCCCTTAATCAGGGATATATCACCATTACACCCATTTATTATGATTTAACTTGTTACAATACATTAAATATAATCTCATTATCAGATATAAATATTTAAATTACTATTAAAAGTTATTGACAAATCAGAAATATATTATAAAAATTAATAACTAATAATATTTATCACAAGGAGATAAAAATGGGCAAAAGAAGCAGACCCTATAATGTAGAAGATGTCAGATTTGTTAAAGAAAATTATTCAAAAATGACTGCGACAGAAATAGCCATAAAACTTGGCATAAGCAAATTTCAGGTTTCAAAAATTGTTGGTGAATTAAGAAAACATATTGAATTACCAAAAAAGAATCTTCAAAGACCTAATCCAATTCTTTTATTTCTTAAAGAAGAAGGAGTCACTCCAAAAGAGCTTGATAAGCCTGCAAAAGCCAAAAAGAAACAATAATATATTAATCTATTAAAAGCCCTGTGTTAATATTATACAGGGCTTAATAACTTAATAACAAAAATAATAAAATTACTAAGATAATATCATGCTACAATACGAACCAGTAATAGGACTTGAAGTCCATGTGCACCTAAACACCAATTCAAAGGTATTTTGCAGTTGCTCCACTCAGTTTGGTCTTTCACCCAATCAGAACACCTGTCCGGTTTGCCTTGGTTTACCGGGGGTTTTGCCTGTTTTTAACAGACAGGTTCTTATTAATGCCATTAAAATGGCCTTTGCCACAAATTGTGCCATTAATGAAAGGTCAATTTTTGCAAGGAAACATTATTTTTATCCTGATCTTCCCAAAGGATTTCAGATTTCCCAGTATGAGCTGCCCCTTGCCGAACATGGGGAAATAATAATTGAAATTGACGGAAATTCAAGAAAAATCGGTATAACAAGGATTCATATTGAAGAAGATGCTGGAAAGCTTGTGCACGATGAAAACCGTCCCATAAGCTATGTTGACTTAAACAGGGCAAGTGTTCCTCTTATTGAAATAGTAAGCGAACCGGATATCAGAACCCCTGAAGAAGCGGCTGTATACTTAAAAAAAATAAGAACCCTTGTGCGCTATCTTAGCATATCAGACGGCAACATGGAAGAAGGAAGTCTGAGATGTGATGCAAATATCTCCTTAAGACCTGTGGGACAGGAAAAATTCGGCGTAAAAGCAGAACTTAAGAACATGAATTCCTTCAGAAATGTCCAGAAAGCCCTGGAATATGAAATTAAAAGACAGACAACTGTGCTTCTTGAAGGAAAACAGGTGATTCAGGAAACAAGACTATGGGATGTCGCAAAAAATATAACACTTTCTATGAGAGGCAAGGAAGAGGCGCACGATTACAGATACTTTCCTGAGCCGGATATCCCGCCTGTGATTGTCACAGATGAATTTACACAAGAGATTAAAAAGTCCCTTCCCGAACTTCCCGATGATAAATTTAACAGATTTGTAAAGGATTACGAGCTTCCCCTTTATGACGCCGGCGTTCTCACATCCTCTATTTCCATTGCAGATTATTATGAATCATGTCTGAAAAATTACAATAATCCCAAAACCGTAAGCAACTGGATTATGGTTGAGCTTCTTCGTCTTATTCCTTCGGAAGAGTTAAGCTCTGACAACTGTCCTGTAAAACCTGAAGGACTTTGCGGACTTTTGCAGATGATTGATGATGGAAAAATAAGCGGCAAAATGGGTAAAGAAATTCTTGAAAAGGCATTCAATTCACAAAAAGATCCAAGAGCGCTTGTTGAAGAGCAAGGGCTTTCCCAGGTAAGCGATGAAAATATAATTGTTGAGGCAATCAATAAGATTTTATCTGAAAATCCCAAAGAGGTTGAAAAATACAAATCAGGCAAGGCAAAGGTATTTGGATTTTTTGTTGGACAGGTGATGAAAGAGACAAAAGGAAAGGCAAATCCCGGACTTCTTAATGATTTGCTTAAAAAAGAACTGGATAAGTGATATATAATGCATACAGACTTTAATGTTTTAGAAAATGATACCTATGATAAATATCTCTCTCCATTAAAATGGGAGGATAATTTTCTTAAACTACTTGACCAGAGGATTCTTCCCCATAATGAAGAGTGGTTAACCCTGCAAACCAAAGAAGATGTGTATAACGCAATTAAACTTATGGTGGTAAGGGGAGCGCCTGCAATCGGTATAACCGGCGCATTTGGCGTTTATTTTTCGTTAATTGAGGCTATTAAAGAAAATAACACGGATGTTTTGCTGGAAAAGCTTCAAAAAGACGCTGATTATCTTAAAAACGCAAGGCCAACCGCTGTAAATCTCTCCTGGGCAATTGACAGGATGATTAATAAAATAAATACATTAAGATGTCTTAAAAAAATAGATCTTTTAAGAGCGGCAGAAAGAGAAACCCTTAGTATCTGGGCGGAAGATATTAATGCAAATATCATGATGGGAAGTTTGGGATTGGCGCTTATTCCTGAAAATGCAAATATCCTTACTCATTGCAATGCAGGCGCAATTGCCACAGGGGGTTACGGAACAGCCCTTGGGGTTATAAGGGCAGCTCATGACGCAAATAAAAATATCCATGTTTTTTCAAATGAAACAAGACCCTGGCTTCAGGGAGCAAGGCTTACAGCCTGGGAACTTAATAAATTAAATATCCCTGTCACATTAATACCCGATTCCACCGCAGGCTACCTTATGTCAAAGCACGAGATTAATCTTGTTATTGTTGGAGCAGACAGAATAGCATTAAACGGTGATGTCGCAAATAAAATCGGCACATACACAATGGCTGTGCTTGCCCATCACCACAATATTCCTTTTTATGTGGCGGCGCCTGTTTCAACCATTGATATTTTAACCCCTTCCGGAAAAGAAATCCCCGTTGAAGAAAGGGACATGGAGGAGGTCTTATGTTTCCTGCAAAAAAGAGTCGCCCCTGATGGTGTTTGCGCCAGAAATCCTGTGTTTGATATAACACCCAATCATCTTATTAATGCCATAATTACTGAAAAAGGCATTATTTATCCGCCTTTTTCCCAAAATATACGAAAATTGTTTAACTAAATTGATTCTTGACGACCTCATAAAGACAGTAGTAAATGTATTTGACGCACATACCGCAGCCCTTTTAGCCCCAGTAAAAAAAAGAGAAAACGAACCCCTTTGTGTGCTTTCATGGCACAGCCTCAGCAATAATTTTAATCCTGAAGCAAAAATCAATAAAGGTGAGGGACTTATAGCCTGGGTTTATAAAGAACAAAAACCCTTTCATTTTAATCATTTTGAAAAAGACCCCCAGCTTCTTAAAATTTATGACGGAGAATTGCAGATAAAGGCAATAATGATGGCGCCACTACCGGATAATATGGGGGCGCTGCTTGTTGACAGTAAAAACCGATATGCATTTCCTGAAAAAAGCATAAAACTTCTTTCTGATTTCGCACAGTTAAGCTATGAACTCCTTGTGTCTCTGGAACAAAAGGCAGAACTTTATTTTTTCAGGAGATATAAAGAATTTATTTTAGATGAAAATAAAGATTTAAATAGTATAATTTTTAATTTGATTAATCTAACTGGTTTGGATAAAGTTTTTTTTGCCTTAAAAAAACAAAATGAAAAGACTTATACTATTATATGCCAGTATAATATTCAAGGAGATGCCAGTTTTGTCAAAACAGGCTTTAATCTTGGTGACGGCCTTACAGGCTGGGTGTTTAACAACAAAAAATCAATTTTTTTATCGGTTAATCAAAAAAAATCATCAAGGACATTTATTCTTAATGATAGGGAAAAATTACCCGATTATAATTATTATATGGGTATTTATCTACAAAAAGACAATAATGCATATTGTTTTGCAATGTTTGGAAATAAAAAAAAATCAGGTGTCACATCAAGAATGATTCCGCTTTTAGAAAAGGCTTTAGGACTGATCATAAAAGAAAATAATTATATTGGAGATTAGGGAGATTAGATTAATATGTATAGTCCTATATCAAAAATAAGAAGGCTTATACAAAAAGACCTTGCCGTTGACCTTGGCACTGCAAATACCCTGATTTACCTCTCAGGGGAAGGTGTTATTCTTAATGAACCCACTGTGATAGTGCTTTCGGATGATAAAAAACAGATTGAAATAGGTCAGAATGCAAAAAAATACCTTGGAAGAACTCCAAGGGGAATGTATGCAATAAGACCCATGAAAGATGGAGTTATTTCCGATTATGACGCAATGACCCTGTTAATAAAGATTTTTCTTGAAAAAGCCAAGGCATTAAAGGGCCTTTTGTCACCAAGAACAATTATATGCGTTCCATCCGACATAAGCCCAATTGAAAAAAAGACTGTTCTTGACGCGGCATATTCCGCAGGACTTAAAAACGTCTATCTGATGGAAGAAGTGATGGCAGGGGCAATTGGTTCTGGGCTTCCTGTTGAAAATGAAGGGCCGTTTATGATAGGAGATATTGGCGGCGGCACTTCAGAGGTTGCTGTGATATCAAAAATGGCCTATATTTATGTTAATTCAGTTCGTATAGCCGGAGATGAAATGGATGAGGCGGTTGCAAGGTGGTTTTTTGAAAAAAAAGGGCTAAAAATCGGATTAAATACTGCTGAAAACGTTAAATGGGAGATAGGCTCGGCAATACCCGGAAAATTCTGGGATGAACTGCAGTGTAAGGTTGGGGGGCTTGACCTTCAATCTGGCATTCCCAAAACTCTGATTGTATCTTCCTCTGAGCTACGGGATGCTTTTAACGAGCCTCTTATAGCAATAAAAGAAACCTTTGAAAATGTCCTTAAAAACCTTCCCTCAGATATCATTGAAAAGATTGAAAAACAAGGGATTATTATAACCGGCGGCGGCTCAATGTTAAGGGGATTATCAAAATATCTTGAAAAAGAGCTTAAAATTAAATTTATAGATTCAGTTGAGCCCCTTGCAACAGTTGTTCTTGGAGCAGGCAAGGTTTTGGAAGATTTTAACAAATATCAGGCTGTTTTTATAAATTAACAAT
>DYOW01000031.1 GCA_020720325.1 Desulfobulbus propionicus | reverse complement strand
AACAATGTAAAAAATTTGTTAATTCTCATAAGAATCTCCTTTTAACTTAGCATTGATGTTATTATTTTATCATGATATGGAATTTTATTAAAGAAAAATTTAATATTTTTGCAACATTTTTTATTCTTTTATCATAGTATTTTCATTTTTATCTGATAAATTAAAAAAATAATCTTTTTTTGGAGGAAAAAATTATGGATTTTTTATTTGGAACTGGTGGTTTTTTTGTCCTTGCAGCAATTATTATTGTTGCTAATTCCATTAAAATCATGAATGAATTTGAAAGAGCTGTTGTTTTCAGGCTTGGAAGAATCCTTGCCGCAAAAGGCCCCGGTCTTTTTTTGTTATTTCCTGTAATTGATAAGATGGTAAAGGTTGATTTAAGAACCGTTACCCTGGATGTTCCGCCACAGGACATTATCACAAGGGATAATGTCTCAGTTAAGGTAAGCGCTGTAGTTTATTTCAGGGTGATTAATCCTGTAAGCGCAGTGATTGACGTGGAAAATTTTTATGTTGCCACCGCCCAGCTCGCCCAGACAACATTAAGAAGCGTCTGCGGACAGGCAGAGCTTGATGAACTCCTTTCAGAAAGGGAAAAAAATAATGAAAAAATACAGACCATCCTTGATGCAGAAACCGAGCCATGGGGAGTTAAGGTCAGCAAGGTTGAGGTTAAAGACATTGACCTTCCCGATACAATGAAAAGAGCAATGGCAAAACAGGCTGAGGCAGAAAGGGAAAGAAGGTCAAAAATCATAGCTGCTGAGGGTGAATTACAGGCATCTGAAAAACTTTCAGAGGCTGCAAGAATCCTTCAGGTAAACCCTGCTGCGATCCAGCTCAGATATCTACAGACACTTATGGAGATTGCTTCAGAAAACAATTCAACCACAATTTTTCCTGTGCCAATTGATATCTTAAGACCATTTTATGACATGCAGGCCAAAATGGAAAATAAAAGTTAATGTATAATTTTTAGAAAAAAGGGAAACTTTCATACGGTTTCCCTTAATAAAAGCTGATTGCTAATTATTTAATTTCTTTGGTCTAAAAAAGATTGTCAGATTCAATCTGAATTTTTGTAGTATTTATTTTGTCGATAATGTTCTCTATTTCACAACCATCACCGAGCACGGCGCATTGGCAATCACATCTTCTGTTGTGCTTCCAAGCAAAAATGTCTCGAGGGCATTTTTTCCATATTTTCCCATTATAATAATATCAGCATTTTTCTCTATCGCCTTATCCATTATGACCTTAAATGGCTTTCCCACCTCAGTCACACATTCAATCTGGATTTTTTTATTTACTCCGGCAATCTCTTCTTTTACCTTTTCAACATTTTTTTTTGCCTCAGGAAGATTTGCCTCTGATTTTGCGACTGAAATTACAATAATATTTTTTAAAAAATCACAGCGTCCCACCATGCTGACCGCCTCTTTTTGCGCAATTTCGCTGCATGGAGAGCCATCGGTCGCAAGTATAATTGTCTCGCCTTTTATCATAAAATCTTTAGGAACAACCAATACCTTGCAAGGGGAATTTTTTAAGATTTTTGCTGTGATAGCGCCCATAAATAATTTTTTCAGACCCCTTCTGCCTCTCCTGCCCATAAGTATCACATCAGCCTCGTTTTTTTCTGCCTCTTCAATAATAGCCCTGTCAATCTCATCCGAGCGTCTGACAATTAAATGGGTCTTTATATCTTCATTCACCGCCATTTTTTTTATATTTTCTATATGGCTTTTAATTTCAGCCTCTTTCTGAGCCACAGCCTGATGTCCTATGGTATCAAATTCGGGATTTGATTCCATTACATGCAAAACAAATAAATCAGCCCCGCATGACTGGGCAAAAAAGATTGACTCCTGAATTGCTCCTTCACTGAACCTTGAACCATCAGTTGAAAGTAAAATTTTTTTTGTTTCTCCTAAGAGATGTCTGTAATATGGCATAATATCCTCCTAAAAATTATAATTTGAAAAATTGTGTCCTTAATCTTTTTAATTTTAAAATTTTTTTTTAGCCACCCCCTTTCACAAGAAGTCTTTCTATTCCTGCAAGCAATTTATCTTCATATTCTTTAACCATGGCGCCATTATACATAACCATGTCTATCTGCCTTGTATGAATGACAAGATATCCAAGCATTTTTAGCCTTAATAAAATGGCGTCGCCGGATTCCCTTTCAAATCTTGCAAAAAGTGAATCTCCTTTAAGTTCAACCCTAAAATCATACTTTTTTAATATGTCTGATATCAGTTCCACCCTCATTTCTCTTCTTCTTTCGTCAGCAGCCCCTCCCCTGAAGCTAAAGCTTACGTAATTATCGTGGATAACATCACTAATCTGTGACTCAACAACAGCAAAATGATAACCAAGCCGCATACTGAGGTTGCAATAATCCTTTGACACCATAAAATAATTTTTTGCAGTCATGGATGATGCAAGCTCAGGCTGAAAACCAGGATTCATTGTGGAGCCAAATAAAATCGACCCAAAACCCCTTGCGTCAATCGGAGGTGGACCAGCCCAGGGTTCCGCATTTATGCCTTCCCAAAGAGAAAGCATTGGCGCTGATACAATATCTGAAATATTAATAAACCTAAATACCTGATCATACATATTTTTAAATCCATCCGACAGATTTATCACCCACCAGTCTGATAAAGTATTTCCATTCACAACAAGCCTTTTTGCTTCCCTGTCATTAAATTTATTGTCTTTTCCAAAAAAAGATATTTCCTCAACTGCTTTTTCATGGCAAAATCTTGTTATGTCATGAAGGGTTTTGCAGGCAGAAGGTCTGAAATAAGGCGACAGAGGGTCTAAAAGGCTTAATGGAACAGTCAGGATTAAAATTTCCCTCATAATATCCTGCACAGGACTGCCTTGCATTGGGATTATTTTTTTTCTTACATCCTGTGCAAGCAGAGCTTCAATCTTTCCCTGATAAACTCTGCAGCCATTGGCGTCAACTGTGACTTCTCCTGCATCTTTTAGGATATCTGTGGCATTTTCCATCCCAAATATGGCAGGGATGCCAAACTCCCTTGATATAGTCGCAAGATGTCCTGCCATTCCCCCTGTTTCTGAAATCACTGCTGAAGCCCTGGACAGCAGGGAGGCAAATTCAGGAAGTGGATTTTTTAAAACCATCACACTGCCTTCAGGAAAAAAATCAGGAAGTCTTTTTTCTAAAATTACAAAGACATTACCAAATGATATCCCGGAATTAATTGTAGCCCCGCCTGAAATTAAAGGAATCGTGTTTTCAGGTAATAAACTTGTATTCAAACTATTATCGCAAGTTTTTTCCTGTACTGTTCTTGACTGTAATATTGTAATATTATTATCTTTATCCAGTGACCATTCAATATCCTGCGGTTTTTTGAAATAATCTTCAAGAGCCATTCCAGCATCAAATATTTTTTTTATTATTTCATTACAGATTTCAAAATCCCCGAATCTCTCATATTCTTCTTTTATAATATTTCCAGGATTATCTCTTGATACCTTTATCACAAAAGGTCTTGCTGTTCCATCAACTATTGAATCAGCCAACCCTTTGGCAGCGTTAATAACAAGAAAATCTGATTTTGGGTCAAGCGGATCTATTGTGTACATTACCCCGCTAACAGAGGCATCAACCATAACCATACATCCAACAGACATGGCAATATCTTCATCCCTGAAGCCTTTTTTTAACCTGTAAATAAGCGCCCTTGGTGTATATTTACTGGCGATCACTTCTTTATATGCGCTTATAATATCATCCTTCCTGACATGTAACTTTGTAAGGTATTGTCCGGCAAATGACGCATCTTTTGAATCTTCGGATGTGGCGCTGGATCTTAAAGAAACCAACACATCATTAAGGGTTATCTTTTCAAGGTTCTGATAATTTTTATATATGACAGACTCAAGGTCATTAGGTAAAGGAGCAGTTATGATTATTTTTTTTATGTCATCGCTGGTTTTATATAATTCTTCCAGGTTTTCAGGGTCAAGGTTATTAAGCATTCTGTTTATCTCGTTTTGAAGGTCATTGGAGAGGATAAAATAATAATATGCCGCTGAGGTAATCACAAATGCAGGTGAAACACATAAATTTAATTCATGTTTAATCTTCCCAAGATTTGTCATTTTTTCGCCTAAAAGCGAGATAGGCTCGGTTCCTGCCTTGTCAATGGAAACACACCAGTTTCCCGAGGGAATAGGTATTTTTTTTTCGTATATTGCTATGATTTTGTCTTTCATTTCTTCCAGTTTTTCATCAAGTCTTGAATATCTTCCATCAGAGAGTTCAATTAAATTTTTTACCATCTTAAAGATATTAACAATAATGCTTGTTGTGTGTGTCCTTATAAAAACCATTCCATATGATTTATCACCGTAAAATGCCTGTTCCATTTCAGCCATAGTTTTAAGGGTATTATTATTGGCATTTATTAATATCTTAAATTTATTATATTTCTGCTTAAATAAGTTATCCAGTTCCTCATTTGATAACTCTTTTTTTGTGGGGAAAAACTTATTTTTTATAAAACTAAAAATATTCATTAAACTCTGTTATAAAAAAAATTCTTTTAAAACACAGAAAGGTCTCCTGTATGGTGGACGAAATCACTGTAATAATATATAGTTGGGCGCCATTATTTTTTGTAATCTCCACAGCCTTATCAACTGCAAGAGAGGATAATCCTGAACCGTCAAAAGGCACAAGTATTTTCATAATATATTCCCCTGTATTGTAATAAGATTGTTAGTGTCCAATTTTTAAGCCTATTCCTTCGAAGATAAACAAAATGGAATATCCGTACCATATAGTGTAAATCACATAAAAAATTAGAGATAAAGACATCAAAATAATTTTATCCTGGGCTTTCTCCATTTTAACCCCATAATAGTTATAAGCCTGCTCAATGCCTTTTTTCTTTACGCTATCAAACATGATTGCTTCTTTAAATTTGTCTTGTTTTTTAAGTTTTTTATCTATCTCACCCGCTACTTTCCACCAGGTGAACATCGCCCTTTTTTCATCAATTCCATATTTTTCCTTTAGTTTTGCCCCATCATTTGCAACCATAAGGTCTGCGTCAATGAGCAGTGCATCAAGGATTAATTTCATGTCTGCTTCTATGCTGATTTGGTCTGCTGTTTTTATTGGCTTTACTCCTATTGCATTAAACATCTGTAATGCTGTTTCAGCATCTTGTTTACCAAGTTCAAGAGATACCTTTATCATATTGCCTGAAAATTTCTCTGCGCTTTTTTTAAGTTTAGGCACATAGTAAGATGAGGATTTTGATATTGAATTATAAAAATTATCCAAAAAATCCAGACCGTTTTTGCCATTAAAAACAGGCGACATAAAGGAGGCAAAAACAATTGAAAAAGCAGCCAGCATAAAAATGCCTCTATAAAATTCTTTTGGTTTGGCAATCATTATCTATGTCCCTCCATTAATATTGAAATCTTTGAAAAAAATATCCATAAAACCCATGCGGTGAATGCGCCTAACACAATAAAGAAAATAATAATCCCTGCCTGATCAATCATATTGACCATATCTTTTGAAATTGAAATAACTCCAAGATCCCTTAATTTTGCAGGCAATGCAAAAATCCTGTTTGTAAAACCTGCAAGAACCGCCATTGCATAAAACCCCCTGATATATATGCCAGGCACCAATTTTGTTATAAGAGCGCCTATCTGAACACCAAGGAGGGAGCCAAGGAGCATTCCCATTGCAAGTGTATAAAAAATAAATCCGTAAATGGCATACTGACCAATTCCAGAATATCCAGCTGTAAAAATAATCTGAAAAATATCTGTTCCAACAGTGGTCATAGATGATACGCCAAGAACATATACAAAAACAGGGAAGGTGATAAATCCGCCGCCAACGCCCATAATTGATGCGGCAAGTCCAACAAGCGCGCCTGCAAAAACAAGAAACAACCAGGAAATTTTTCTTCCACCAGGGGTGATCCCTTCATCAAAGGTTATCATTGGAGGTATTTTAATGGATTGTATTTTTTTACCTAAATTTGGTATTTCTTCTGCGATTTTTGCCTCATGAGGAGAGGTTTTTTTGCCTGTTTTTAAAGAAGATAAAAAGTCCGTAAGGGCATAAAAACCAAGAAGTCCCAACATAACAACATAAATTGATGTGATAAATGCATCGCTTAACACGGGATTTTTTTCAAAAAGCGCCCTGTTCACAGTTCCTCCCACAGTCGCGCCTCCAAGTGAGCCTATCAGAAACACAGCCGCAAGGGAAACAGAGATATTTCCAAGTTTTTTATGCAAAACACTTCCCATAATCGCCTTGGCAAAAATATGAAAAAGGTCGGTTCCCACCGCAAGAATGCCCTTGACGCCGGCGCTCATTAATGCAGGGGCAATGATAAAACCGCCTCCTGCGCCGATACAACCTGTTATTAGACCTGCGACAACACCAACCGCAATGGATGCAAAGAAAATTATATTTGTATAATGAGAAGGACAATATGTCTTTTTCCCGCCTATAATTTCAGGTAATTTATCAGCCACCTGATCAGCAAAAACAACTCCTCCGATAAGTATTGGAATTATTGCAAGGAGCAAAAAAATTAATCTTTTTTTATTGCCCAGTATGTTATTGGACATTTCCATCTCCCACCTGGCATGCGCCATGGAGGAAAGCATCATGAATTTTCCAAATTCATTAAAAAATTTCATAAGTTCTTTCTCCTTGTTTATTTTTAGCTGCAAAGGTCTTATTTTATTAATTGACAGAGGATGAAGACATTTTTTTCTGTCTGACGCCTCGCAGAAAATAAACACACCTATCCTGTAGTGAACTTTGCCACTTATTTTTTTAAAAATTATAGTTTTTTTATTGTAAGGTATTGCTTATGCTTTCAAGCAAGACATTAAAGTCCACTGGCTTTTCCAAAAAATCAGAAGCTCCAAGCTTCATCGATTCTATGCCTTTTTGAATGCTTCCATGCCCTGTAAGCATTATAATCTGGATATCCGGTCTTTTTTGTTTGATGGCTTTAAGTGTTTCCATACCATCCCTGCCAGGCATTGAAATATCAAGAATTATTAGATTTATATCCTCTTTTTCTATTTGGAATAATGCCTCATCCCCTGAATGTGCGGTTAAAATAACATAACCTCTTTGTTCAAGCCTGTTTGCAAGCATATTCAGAAATTGTTCCTCATCATCCACAAGAAGTAAAGTTAAAAGTTTCTTATTCATTAAAATTGTCTTGATTGATTAATGCAGCGCTTTATTGGAGTTCCCGTAAGGAACACCTTCTTCTGCAAATGTTGCGGCTACCATTGCATCTTCGATTTTTTTCTGATATGCGTTTTTAATAGTTTTTACAAGGGTTTCTATATCAACTGGTTTTTTAAGATAGTCATAAACTCCAAGCCTTTTGGATTCTTCTTCGTCTTTGTCAGAACCATGTCCTGTTAAAACAATAACCTGTATTTTAGGATATTTTTTCTTTACCCGTCTTAGCACTTCAAGCCCGTCAATACCAGGCATTTTAAGATCAAGAATCATAATATCAGGTTCCTGGTTATCAACGCATTTTATAGCTTCTTCTCCGTCGCAGGCAGTGTCACTGTTCAGATCTCTCATATTTAAACGATCCGACAGGGTTTTTACAAATGCCTCTTCATCGTCAACCAGCAGGACTTTCATTTCTTTCATGGATTAACCTCCTTTTTTAGCTTTATTTTATATATCTTTTACCAAATCAAAACTGTCTGCCTCAGCAAAACTTACTTTCACCATAGCATCATTAAATGACTTAATTCCCTTGACAAATATGTTTCTTGCTGATTTTTTCCTTGATATCGCCTCTTTTATCTTATTTATAAGGTTTTCCAATTCAAAGGGCACGTTTATTTCATCCGTTGCGCCTTCAAGCATACCTTCTATGGAAAGGGATACACTTTCAGGGTTGCTTATTAAAATTACCTCTGATTTTCTTTTTAATTCACATATAAAATTAAGGGCCCCTTTGGTACCCCAAATATTTTTCCTGATATCAAGCAGGATAACATCAATCCTGTATTTATTAATTATTCTTTTGATCTCAGGCAGATTGTCCGCGGATAATGCAAAAAAATTATTTTGCCTGAGTTTTTCCACAAGCAAATCAATAAAAAACACATCATTACCGGCAACAAGGATATGATACGCCATAATTCTCAACCTCTTTTAGATAATTAAAAAATATTTATCTTAAAAGGATATATGTTAGATAGAATCAATCCTTACAACTCCAAAGGTATAGCAGGATCCTTTCAGACCCAATTCTTCCATTAAATCATCAATAACAGGAACAATTGGTCTCTTCTTAAAGATCATAAGCGCATCATCATGAAGTCCTTCTTCAGCAAAGCTTATTGCAGCCATTACCCTGTCAAACCATGTAATTTTATTTTTCGCCGGCATGATATTTTCAGGGATATACATCATTGCTGTTTCCCATTCTCCTGCCTCTGCAAATGTTGCGGCAACTGTCCAGTCTTTAATCAAGCAAGTATTCATCATGGTCATACTCCTTATTTTTTATTCGTAATTTATAAATACAAAAAACATACCGTTAATTTTTTGGTTTATAAATTAATAAGTTATGACCGCCCAAATCTCTTTTTTGTTGTTTATTCAATAAAACAAATCATATTAAAACAAAAAGAAACATATATTTTGCAAACAATAATCCAAACATACCAATACAATACCAAATTATGGTCTGTTTTGTTTTATTTTGTTTTATAAAAATTGTTAAATAATTTTTAAGGGGATAAGAACAGTTATTGCAGAATTATTATCTTTTGAGATAATTTCTAAGGCTGCTACATCAATTATCTCTTTTTCTATTGCAGGATAAAGAGGTAAAACGACTTCCAGGGTGGTTTCTTTTATTAAATTAGGGGTAAAAATAATAACTGCTTTGTTATTGTGGGATTCTAAGGAGATATTTATAAAAAAATCATATTTAAAGCAATCGATAAAACACAAAATAATTTTATTTATAACATATTGAATGCACAAAGGATTATTATAAATTAAAATCTGTTCATGATTTGTAAATAAAATCTTTATTTTATGACGTCTTAAAAATTTCGAAATTATTGCGAGAAACTCCTCAATACAATTAAATAAATCAAATTCGCTGAAATCCGAAGGAAGCCCCCGGGCAAATTTATTTAAGGCCTTAAGCTTTGTATCTATTTGTTTAACAGAGTCATATATAACATTAATTGTGTCAAGTTGTTTGTCTGCAAAAGAAGCCAGATCATTTTTTCTGAAAGTGATTATATCCTCAATAAAACCTGCTGATTCCTTTATCACTGCAATATCATTCTTTAAATCATGGGATAATCCCCTCAAAATCTCTGAAATAAAATTAAACTGTATGTCTTTTAATTTATCTTGTTGCATAATTTGATAAAAATGATATTGCGTTAGTGGTGTGGAACCACCTCAAGGGCATCATTAATAATCTTAACAAGCTTTCTAAGCTCAATGGGTTTCAGAAGATAGTCAACAGCGCCTTTTTGAAGGCATTCTTTTCTTTCTTCCTCACTTGTATGACCAGTGAGAAAAATAACTTTAATATTGGGATCAAAATTCTGTATCTCAGAAATAAGCTCTTTGCCGCTCATATCTTCGAGTCTTAAATCAAGAATTGCAAGATCTGGATGATGGGAACGTATCAGGGAAAGGGCATCGGAGGCGCAGGTTGCAATAATGCAGTCAAAATTTCTTAGACTTAACCTTTCGCTCAAAGTAAGCGCAAAATCCTTTTCATCATCAACAATCAATATTTTATAATTAAACATGAATAAATCTCCTTAAGTTGCCTGCTGTGGTTTAACCGGAAGGGTGATGGTAAATTGAGCTCCCTTGCCTATTTCACTCTCAACCGTTATTTCTCCCCCAAGTTTTTTGACTATGCCATAAGTTATAGAGAGTCCAAGTCCTGTGCCTTTTCCAGGCTCTTTTGTTGTAAAAAACGGTTCAAATATATTTTTTATTATATAGGGAGGAATGCCATGTCCTGAATCTTGAATTATTACATCTATAAAGTCGTCATTCTTTTTAAGAGTTTTAATATTTACCAGCCCGTTTTCCACCACTGCGTCCAGGGCATTATTTATAATATTAAGAAAAACCTGCTGTAACTGCCCCCTGTCGCTAAAAATCCTCGGAACTGCTTCTGAAAATTCCGTTTCTATCTTTATCTGTCTGTAAAGAGCTTCTTTATCAATAAAACTTATGACATCATTAATAACCGATGAGATATCAATTTCGTCAAGACTTATATCCATTCTTCTTGCAAAACCAAGGAGACGGTGGGTTATTGACTTGCATCTCTGCACCGCGTCACGGATGCCCTTTATCTGAAGGTCAAATTTTCCCTTTTGTTCAAAGTCTCCGGTAAATTCCATTAAATCCTGCATAAGTCCTGCTTTTTGGTCAATTATGGCAAGAGGGTTATTAATTTCATGGGCAACGCCAGCGGCAAGGCGACCAATTGAGGCAAGTTTTCCTGCCTGTTGAGCAGCCATTAACGCTGACTCCTTACTCTCTTCTGATTCCCTGAATTTCCATATTAATTTTTGCGCAACCACAAATGAAATTACCAGAACACATGCAGACATTAGAAATACAGTAAAAACAACCTCTTCTTTTAGTTTAACCCAGTTTTTGGATATTAATAAGCCTCTTTTGACAAGAACTACCCTCCATGGAGTATCTTTAATTGGCATTACCGTATAAATAAGGTATGTATCATCGTAAACAGCTTTGTCAAACATCATGATGCTTGAATAAGGATATATATTCAGAGACACCTCATTTTCAATATCACCAAAAATTATTGATGTTGTGTGCAGGGTCTTCGTATTATCAACAAGAAAAATATCATCACAGGCAGTGGTTGAAACTGAAGATAAAACGTTTTCAATAGTCTGCATATCAATAGATGCCCTGATAACCACATTGTTTTTATTATCTTTGCTGTATTTTGTTAATGTAACGATAAAATGGGGTATTTTTCTATAGCCCTTAAAAAAGGCGCTGATATTTTCATTGCCTATTGAGGATTTTTTGAACCAGTCCGCATCAGAGTAATTTATGCCTTTAAGGTCAAATGGTCCAACATAAACCTTTTGTTCTCCCTTTGAATCTATGACGCCAAAATCCACAAAACCTTTATAATCTGATTTCATGTTATAAAAAAGCTTTTCCGCCTTTTCCTGATCTAAAAGCTCCTCTATGCTATATTCTTTTATGGCAAATTTAAGCAGGTATTTTATTTGTTCAATATATGATTCAAGATTGTGCTTTGCGATTTCAGTGTTCCATCTTAACTGCTGTTCTGTTTCCCTTTCAAGGATATAATCATATTGCTGAAATAATAAACCGGATAAAAGGAAAAGGGGGCTAAGAGATAATACAAGCATAACTGCAATTATAGAATCATACATGCATAACTTGGGGATTATTCCTTTAAAAAACCGTGTTTGCATATTTAAGTTATCTTAGAATATCTCCTGACTTTAATTGTCCTGATAAAAAGAAATCTAAAACCCTTTCATAATTTCCAATGACATTGTCTGTCACAACTATTTTTTTCCATTTAAGGTAATCATAATGTATTTCTTCAATTGCTCCGCATATTACTGATTTTACATTTTCTTTTATAATAAATCCACATAATTCTTCTGCCCCTGGAGCCGGAAGCAAGACAATTCCTGATTCATATTCAGGGGTTTTATCATAAAGTCTTACCATTAATATCTCCCTTGCCAGATCAAATCTTGGAGCAATATCTTTTCCCTGAATTGTAAATATTAATTTCATCACAGCGCCTAAATCCCGTATTCCTTAATCTTACGCCAGAGGGTGCTCCTTGCCCAGCCCATTAATTTTGCAGCCTCGCTTCTGTTGCCCTTTGTCTGTATCAACGCGTCAAGGATCATTTTTTTTTCTGCCTCCCGCCATGTTTCCCACCCTCCAATATCCTGTTTCCTCTCTCTTTTTTCATCCTTCACGATTTTTGAAGCATCAATATCTTTAACCTGTGTCAGAGGCGCTTTTTCTTCTTCAGGGGTATTTTTAAGGCTATCCAGCACATATTGGGGAAGGCTCTGAAGATTAATAATATCTCCCCTGCAAACAGTGACCGCATATTCTATAATATTTCTTAACTCCCTGACATTTCCGGGATAAGGATATTTCATTAAATTTTGCCTTGCATCCAAATCAAACCCATTGATATTTTTATTTAATTTTTTTGCAAATAACGACATAAAATAATCTATAAGCAAAGGAACATCATCGCCCCTTTCCCTTAAAGGCGGCAGATGCAGTTTTACAACATTCAGCCTGAAGTATAAATCCTCCCTGAACCTCTTTTGCGCGACAAGCTGAGATAAATTCCTGTGTGTGCCCGCTATAATCCTTACATCAACAACAACCCTTTTTGAGCTTCCAAGGGGATAAAACGCCTTGTCATCAAGAACAGTCAAGAGCTTTACCTGTAAGGCTAAGGGCAAATCCCCAATTTCAGTAAGATAAATTGTTCCTTTGTTTGCCATACGGAAAAAACCGGGATGTTCACTTATCGCTCCTGTGTAAGCGCCCTTAACATGTCCGAATAGCTCAGATTCAAGAAGTGATGCTGGTATTGCCCCGCAGTTAACCTTGATAAATGGCATTTCAGCCCTTTTTGAAGCCTTATGAATCTCTTCTGCCAAAAGGTCTTTTCCTGTCCCTGTTTCACCGGTAATTAATACAGAAGAATCAGAATTTGCAATAACAGGAAGGATATCAAATAATTCTCTCATTTTAGGGCTTTGACCCAGGATTGTATCAAAGGAAATAGCGCCCTTGACTTTCTGATTTAATTCTTTAAGGATTGAAATATCCTGAATTGTAAGAAGATATGACGACAAAGCGCCTTCATTATCAAAAAGTCCCGATATATGTATGCGCACAGGGATTTTTTTTCTGTTTTTATTTATAATATCCCCCTCAAATGAATTTATAACGCCCGGATTAAGCGCGGGGAGGGATTCAATTAATTTTTGGGAAATATTTGACCTAAGGATATAATCAAAATTAATGCCGTTTGCCTCATCTTTATTAAAAAAAGTCAGTGTTTCAAGATTAATGTTAAAATACATGATGCCAAGGGTTTTATTAATGATTGTCACACCCAGGGGAATAGCGTCTAAAATCTCTGAAGCGCCTAAGGTTTCTGACATTATTTTGCTGCTTTTTTGTTGTATTCTGCCTTCATATTGGTGATTTCAGCGCTTAATTCCCGAATTCTCTGAGACATTTTTTTAAGCACACGAAATGCAAAAGAAGGATCCTCATTTACCTGTCTCAGGAAAACCTTCTGATCTATTGTAAGAATTTGTGATTTCCCCATAGACCTCACGGTTGCCGAGCGTTTTTCGCGTTCCACAAGGGCCATTTCCCCGAAAAAATCATTATCTTCAAGGATCGCAAGTCTTACCTCATTGTTGTTTTCTTCGCGGAGAACCTCTACCTTCCCTGACTGAATTACGAACATACAATTTCCGGTCTCGCCCTGTCTGACAATAATTTCACCATCATTATAAATTTTTCCAAGAAGTCCCATATAAAAATTTTATTTCCAGTTAGATTTTTGTGGTGGTTTCTGATGAAAATACCCCTGAAATAACATCAGTAAGCAAAGTAATAATAAAAGAAGGTTTGATTGACCTTAAAAAAACTTCTTTATAAGGAGCGCTGCCGGTAAAAGTGTCCCATAGCACAGCGCTCATTGGTCTTTCATTTTTTTCCCCTTCTTGCTCCCTGACAACCATTTTAATAACCCCTGAACGAGCTATGCCTGCGCGCTGGATAATTCCTGTGACAAAATAAATAAACTTACCTATCCTGTTGTCCCACAATAGTTTGTCGCATGTTGGTTTATAGCCTTTTTTAAAGGCTTTGGCAGAAACGCCGTCAAAAATCGCTGTCCTTGCAGCTGCCTTTGATGTCCTGTAAGCAGCTCCTATGCCGTCTTTATAAAGTCTTGTTACTCCCGAGTCCCCTATAAAAACAATTCTGTCAGCATATGGCTCTGACGCTCCCTCAATGCTGATTTCAGGGCTGCAGTGACAAATATTATCCGGAATCTGCCAACCATCTGGTAAAAAATCTTTTACCGCTGAATCACTCAAAAAAGTATTAATTAGTTCTCTGTTAATATCCCTTCCTATCAGACATAAAGTTACAAAATCTCCTTTTGGGATAAATGCGGCAAATTTAAGCCTTGCTATATCAAGCAAAAAAACATGCATTGAATTTCCAAAATAACTGTTAACAATATCCTTGCCAAAGGGCAGCTCACAGATATACGTTCTTGTGGTATGCGGTGGCTTATAACCAAAATCATTTTGAAACATCTTAAGCACATGGCTATTAACACCGCACGCAACAGCAAGAAGGTCATAATTTTTATAGATATTTTCCGTTGTTTTCAAAAGGGGAAAACCATCAGATATTTCCACGTTAACCACCCTTTCCTGAATAAGACTCGCTCCCTTTTCTCTTGCAAGATTAAGAAGAAAATTGTCAAAACTCTGCACATTTAATTCTTTAATGCCTTTTGGCCCGCTCCCCCTGTGAATCGCAGCGATTCTTTTTTCATGAAGAGGGGTTTCAATTCTGACAGAGCCTTTGTCTGTATGAAGAGTATAAGAATCAATGCCGCGCTGCACAACTTTTTCCGGAATATTTATGCCTTCTGTGGCAAGCATCTGCACAAGGGATTCTGAAATGATGCCTCCGCAGTAGTTGCAACCCCTTGGACCAGGATTTAAAAAATTCTTTGACTCGAAAATGTCCACAGAGATATTGATTCCCACAGCATCAGCCAGATTAAAAAGGAAAAAACTAAAAAGTGAGCCTGCAGGTCCGCCACCTATAACAGCAACCCGTGATTTATCCTGCAACTGCATAGTGGTCGTGCCTCAGAATCCGGCATGTTGGAAGGACTTGAGCGCTTTTAACCATTTATTAATCTCAGGCGCCATCATTTTTATATTAAATGGCGCTTTTTCCTTTTGTTATAATTTCTTACTTAGATAATTTACCAGAAAAAGCGCCGGATTTCAATTTTTTTAATTAAAGGGTGTGAACCCAGAAAATATTTCTGAATTTGCAATAACTTATTTATTCAACATCTCCGGTTGCCTGCAAGGTTTTTGATGTTTCATCAAGCGCCTCAATAGTAACACAGTAATCACCTGAAAAAGGATTTCCTGTCTCTTCGGAAATCTTCAAGTTATAGGCTCCTGTTGCTCCAAGCCTTGTGGTAAAATAAAAAGAAGGGGTTTTTGTCTCGCAAATATCAAGGTTGTAACCTTTAATCTGATCTTTAAGCTGAGCCTTTATACCGCCTGCAATGTATTTTCCTGAGGAATTTGGATCAACATATATTGTCACAACATCTCCATGTTTGCCCTGAAAAATGAAGTTATCATCGTCTGGTCTCTTTGAATTGACAATGTTTGGTATTGTTGAACAAAGTTTCTTTTTTGTTAATAACGTTCCGTTTTCCATCATAAAGCTGAAGGTCCAGTCTGATGGTTTAACATCTGTCCAAAGGCTGTACAGTGTCTGGCCAAGCACCTGAACAGTGGGATCTGGATTTTTAAGAAAGGCGCTGATTGTGGCAAGGGTTGTGGCATCAGGTTTTTCATCACCCTGATAATGCGCAAGAAAACCAGCTGCAATCATATCCACAATTAATCCGGTTGTTGGGTCATTTGGATTAAGCCCGAATCCTCCCATGGAAACAGGGGCGGTTACAGTTGTATATGCTATATTTTTAAGTCCTGCTGCAAGAAATTCCTTTGAATGTTCAGGAAAGGTTTTTGAGCCAAGATTATAATCTATTGTCTTTATGTTTGATGACTTAACCCTCATAACAGCATATTTATCAACTTCAACAATTCTGTAAGGACTTGGGTATGTCACAAGTGAGCCTGTTTCAATGTCATATAAATAGGATTCATTAAGAAATGTGGGGTCAACCCATTTTTGCATTGATGTGTCATGTGAATGGAAATGTCCGGTAAAAATAACGCCTATACCGCTTTCTGCAAAGAGTTTTGAAGTATCTTTCCAGTCTTCAAGAACATACTCGGAAAAAAACTGTGACTGACCAGTAAAATGTTCAAGGATTCCATGATGAAACATTCCAATCATAAACTTATGGTGCGCCTTTGCTTGTCTTATATTTTTCTGTATCCAGTCCCATGTCTCCTGTTTGATTCTTCCGCCTGTATAGGAATGACCCAATGTGTAATTGTTGTCATAAACACAGGTATCAATGGCAAAAAGCCATATTCCGTCCGCAGGTTCAACAATATAGCTTAATGAATTAGGATCCCTTGAAATAGCGTCTTTGTAACCATAATCATAATATATATTTATGAAATCCTGAGGTGTTGCGGATGAGATTGAGGTTGGAACGCTTCCGGTGTAAGAATATGAATGAGGGTTATTAATATCATGATTTCCCGGAACAACATAAACCTTAATGCCATGAAGTTTTAAAAGGCTCAGATATTCCGCAAATCTTATGTGATTGTGAACCTCGCCGTCTTTTGTAAGATCTCCCGGGATAATCACAAACGGCGGGTCTTCTTCAATAAGCTTATATATTGTTTCTTTAAGAATTGCCTCGCTCTCTTTGATTAATTTTCTGTCTTTTGCAATGTAATCATCAAGCGCCTTGCTGGTTCCAAGCTTTGTGTCATAAAAGTGTGGATCTGAGAAAACACCAAATTTGAAGGTTTCCTGTAAAACAAATTGTTGTGATGTGGCTGCAAAAATACCGTCAGAATATCCAAGCAAAGGTATGGATAAAGCGGTTGCGCCAGCTGCCTTAAAAAAATTTCTTCTTGTTAATATCATTTTACCTCCTCAGTTAAAAAAATAAATTTTAATGCATTTAAAAATTTATAAAATATTCTATCAGTTTTTTTCGGCTTTTTGTTACATATATATTAAAAAAAACACAATAATTAAAATTTTTTTTCCTTGTTTATCACATAACAAAAAATTAGCAAATAAATCAATCCCAATATGAATATAAAAAAATTGAACATTCAAATATAAAAATAATGTTGTTTTATTATTTTTTTAGGTTAAAATTTTCCTATTAATATAAATGGAGAAAATAAGGAGGATTTATTATGCCTGAGTTTACATCACCTTTTAGCGTTCTTTCACTGGGTAGAAAAGTATCAAAAGATGAGCTTATCCGCTCTATCAGATATTTTATCGCTGCTGAATATGAGGCAATTCAGCTTTATATGCAAATTGCTGAGGCAACCGAAGACGAGTTGGCACAGGCAGTCTTAAAAGACATAGCCGATGAAGAAAAAGTTCATGCCGGTGAATTTTTAAGACTTCTCCATCACCTCGATCCAGACGAAAAAGATTTTTACGAGGAAGGCATTGAAGAAGTTGAAGAGATTATGGAAGATCTCGGATATGAAATAGAAGATGAAGACTGGGATGAAGATGAGGATTGGGAAGACGAAGATGAGGAAGAAGACGAGGATGACTGGGATGAAGATGAGGAAGAAGAAGACAAGGATGAAGATGAGGAAAATAAGGATAAAAAGAAAAAATAATTTTTAATGAATTTACTTAATGAATATAAATACTTGTGTATTATCATCAGGTGATTTTATCTGGGGAATCCATAACCCGGAATATCAGGTATTTAATTTATGTGAAACATCCTGTCTTTTATATCTTGGTTCGGATATTGAGGGAAATGAAGTTGCAAATCAACAGAATTTCCCTCAAACTAATATTAATGTTGCGAATAAGGGACAAATTATTGAGGTATTAAACCCATTTCCTTTTTTTGGCGCAACATACATAATTAAATATCAGGCCGATAAATTTTCCCTCCCCAAATTAGCCCCGCATAAACCGGAACATTCAGAGATATCTGATACTGATAAAGAACTGTTAACCCTTATTCTTAATGGTTCCCTCTCCCTTGACAACAAAAGCTTTACACTGAAAAGCCTTGGAAGAAGACTTCTTATGGCCCTTGCCCAGATTACTGACAATCCGGAAATTTTAATTGAAATCTTAAAACTTTCCTGCGATATGACATTTGATAAAAATAATATGCCTACAGGCATGGTCTATAAAAAAAATCAATATAATGTGCTGAAACCCGTTATTCATGACCATGAACTCTTTGAAATTGCTACTAATAACCCTCATCTGCCCTATGAATACAAACTAAACGCTGTATTAAAACCAGGAGTGCAGGGTGACAACCCAGTAGTTGGCGAATATTTAAAAGGAAACACACACATCTGGGAATATTTAAGGGCAAACAGCTATATCCCATGGGGGCATTACGCCTCAAATATGGCCCATGATAGTGTAAGATATAGCGCTGAAGATCTGAGCCTTGAAGACATGATAGGACTTAGACATCTTTATTACCAGAGAATTTATATCAATATGGCGATTGAAACAGGAATATCCCTCCCAGAAAAACCTAAATTTAATGAATATTCTCCCGAACTTGAAGATATAAGGCTATTAGTCATTAAAAAGATACAAAAAGGCGTTGTGTTAAACTATAATGGGACAATATGGGGATGGAATTATGGTTTTGACTATTCAGCCTCAGGTTTCAGATTAAATGCCTCACACCAACAGATACACCAGCAATACGCCCTGGTAAAAAAGACAATTTCTTCAAATCAGCGGGAACAGCTAAAAACCTTTGTCATAGGTGATTTTTTATCCGATTTTATAAAACAATTTAAAGATAGACATAATATAAGCTTTTTTGATGCATATCTTGCCGCAATCAAGAATAACAAACGCTTTGATAACCGAGATGACCTTCCTGCAAGTCTTATAATACATGAAGATGCGCATATAATCCTTTTTGCCCCAAAGGCGCAGAGATGTCATGGCGAACTACAGATAATGACAAAAAAGCCCATGGGAAACATACTTTTTTGTGACACTGAGACAAGAAAATCCATTGACAGGGCAATATATCTTGGAATAAAGGCATTGTGCCTTATTGGAACTAAAATGGTCACAAGCTATGAAATTTCCTCAAGGTTTGATGATTATGAATCTGACCAGAGGCTTATCTACTGTATGCTCCCCCGCCATCCCCAGTCCCCCGGCGCATTTAGCGAAAAAATGGAAAGATGGGTCACAGGTCACTATCCAGAAGATTTTGCCCATTATTTAAGGGAAAAAATAAAAGATATTTCTTTATCTTAATCCGCTACTTTTCTTGCTAAAAACTTTTCGATTTCCACAATAAAAAATAAAATAAGCCCAAATATTATTAATGAGTCCAATCTAAAAAGGCTGATTTGTTAAAATTTTTAAAATATAACATATTGATATTTAAACACATAAATTTATGCAATTCGCTGAAAAATACGTTTTTATACTGGACTCTTTATTTGAATGGTAAGGGGTGTTTTAAGCGCATTATCTCGCTTTGTTTTTCAGGGGGTTTTATCCTGTTGTAACCATATTTTTCAATTCTTTCCTGAGCTTCTTTTGAGTTAAGTCCGTTTTCAGTTGAATTTGTTATATTAAAGACATCTTTTATATCAATGGAATGCCATTTTATGTCATGTTTTAAAATATCAGACATTACAAACCCTTTTTTTTGTTTCTTTTATTATTGAATCAAGCAGGTCATTAAAAACAATATTATGCATAGGAAGCACAGAATACCAGTATAATATGCCAAAAAGTCCGAAAGGATAGTAATAGGCAGTTAAAATAAGCCTTTTATTATCAATCACAAGCTCAAGCCATGCCTTTGCGGGAAGTTTCATCTCTGAAAAAAGAAGAAGCCTTTTGTCAGGGACAATATCCACAACCTTCCAGAAATCAATGCTGTCTCCAACCCTTAATGTCTTGCAATCCCTTCTGCCTCTTTTAGTGCCGTATCCGCCAAACAATCTGTCCATTGCCCCGCGGATTTTCCATAAAAAATTATAGTTAAACCAGCCGTTTTCTCCGCCTATAGCCATAACAGCGCTAAAAACATCCCGCTCATTTAAGTCGCCTATTTCCCTGACCTTTCTGTCCACATAAACCGCAGACGAAATATCCTGCTGCACCTTTATATCACAGGCATCCGCAATACTGCTGTCACACCACCTGCTCAAGATTTTATTATGCTGAAGCTCATAAATAGCGTTTTCTACAGCATTTTCAAGGCTTACAGGCTTTATTTCAGGAAATAGTCTCTTTGCATTGTCATTCTGGATGATTGTTTCGGATTTTAATCCTTCTATCAATGCAGATGCTATCTGATATGGAACTCTTGTTATAAATACAAGCCAGTATGACGACAATTTCGGGCTAAAAAAAGGCACAGGAAATATATAGCGTTTTAATCCCAGAGCCTTTGCTGTGCGTCTTAGCATATCTCCGAAACTCATCTGTTCGCTTCCGATATATATTATCTGATTTCCTTTGACATCAACTTCCTTTGCAGCGGCAAGATAACTGACCACATCAGCGACAGCAATGGGCTGGGTTTTGGTTTTTACCCATTTTGGGGTTATCATTACAGGTAGTTTTCTAACAAGGTCAAAAAGTATCTCAAAACTTGCGCTCCCTGAACCAAGTATCACACCTGCCCTAAACCATAATGTCTGGATTTTATCTGGTTTTTCAGAGAGTATTTCTCCTGTTTCAAGTCTGCTTAAAAGATGTTCGCTTGCGGTTTCCTTTACGCCAAGACCGCCAAGATATATTATGCGCTTTACATTGTTTCTTATGCAGGCGTCACGAAAATTACTAGCGCTCTTTCGGTCAAGCTCGGAAAAATCCCCGCCTTTGCCCATAGAATGTATGAGGTAATAAGCAAAATCAATGTTTTTTAAGGCATTGTCAAGCGCTGGCATGTCAAATGTGTCGCCTTCATAAATTTCAATAACAACATTCTTAAATCCTTCGATCTTTTTTTTATTTCTTACAAAAAGCCTGATTTTTAGATTTTTATCTTCAATTAGCTTGTTTGTGAGCCTTCTGCCAATATATCCGGTGGCGCCTGTTATAAGGATGTTCATTTTATTAATCCATAAGTCTTACGAAAAATATAATTTCATTTTTTTTTACTCTTAAAATTCATCGTTTTTAATCCCATTAAGCTTAAATAGCCTCTGGGTGACTTCAAGGATATTTTTTCTGTTTTCTGCGGCTGATTCTTCTTTTATTGTAATAATCGGGTCATTTAGTATCTTTTGCGTTATGGATTTTGTCAGCCGCTCTATTGCCTCAATCTGTTCCTTTTCAAGTCCTTTGATTTTTGAAAGACTTTTTTCAAATTCCTTCTGCCTTATGTTCTCTACCTTTTTCTGCATACTCCTGATTACAGGCGCCATGTCAAGGGAGGAAAGCCAGTTTATAAACTTTATTACCTCGGTTTGAACAATTCGTTCTGCCTTTTTTGCCTCATGCTCCCTTTTTGAGATATTATCCTCAACAACATCTTTTAAATTATCAATATCATAAAGATAGACATTTTCAATATTATTTACAGCAGGCTCTATATCCCTTGGAACAGCAATATCAATAAGGAAAAGAAGCCTGTGTTTTCTGGGTCGCATGACTTTTTTTATCTGTTCAGAGGTAAGTATAAAACCAGGAGCGCCTGTGGAACTTATCACAATATCCACTTCACAAAGGGCAGTGTCAATCTCATCAAGGGATATTGCCCTGCCGTTAAGGGTTTTTGCAAGCTCAACCGCCCTTTCAAGGGTTCGGTTTGCAACTATTAATTTTTCAATGCCATTATTAATAAGGTGTTTTGCCGCAAGCTCTGCCATTTCACCTGCTCCTATTAGAAGGGCTTTTTTAGCGTTAAGGTCACCAAAAATCTTTCTGGCAAGCTCAACAGCTGCAAAGCTTATGGAAACAGCGCTGGAGGCAATGCCTGTCTCAGTTCTGATTAGTTTTGCGACTGAAAAAGTCTTGTTTAAAAGCCTGTACAGGATTGGACCAACTGTTTTGGCATTACATGATTTATCAAAGGCATCCTTTAACTGTCCCAGAATCTGGGGCTCACCCACAACCATTGAATCAAGGCTTGCGGCAACCCTAAAAAGGTGCGCTATTGCCTCATCCTTCTCATAGACATATGTGCTTGAATACAGGTCATTAAAAGAAATCGTGGAATTTGAAACCCATATATTTTTTATTGAAAACATTGCAGTCTCAGGATTTTTTGTTGTGGCAATTATCTCAACCCTGTTACACGTGGATAAAAACACAAATTCATCGCAGGAGCTTTGGGAAAATAATGAAAATGCATCCAAACCGTGTAAAGCGAGTTTTTCCCTTATTTCAACGGATGCCTTTTTATGATTTGTACCTATAAGTATTATCTGGTTTTCTTTAAAATCATTCATAGCTGTGAAGACTTTTCATCAAAAACATTACTCCCAAATAAGTGAAAAGCAGTATAAAAAATATAATAATTGTCATAATAGCAAATCTCTTACCGCGCCAACCCAGCGTTAATCGTTGGTGTATCATTGCGGCAGTGGAAAACCATAAAATAAGCGACCAGGTTTCCTTTGGGTCCCAACTCCAGTAGTTGCCCCAGGCGCTTTCAGCCCATATAGAGCCAGTTATAATGGCAACGGTCAAAAGTGAAAAGGCAATCTTTATGCATCTTCCGATCATTGCATCAGTTGTGTCAAGGGAAGGAAGCCTCTTAAAAACAGCTCCGAGATGGTGGCTTTTTATCTGTCTTTCCTGGATAAGAAACATACAGGAAAGGCAAAAAGCAAGAAAAAAAAATGCGTATGACATAAGCGATATTGAGGCATGAATCGGAAGCCAGAAACTTTTTAAAACAGGTGATAATGGTGAATGGTGGTTATTTTGTAAAAAAGCAGTTAAAGCAAGGATAAAAATTATGGGAAGGACAAAAATGCCAAGGGATTTTATCTTATATTTAAATTCTGCCCATAAAAATCCCCCTGAAATCGCCCATGAAAGAAAACAAAGGGTTTCACTTAATTTTACAATGGGAGGTTCGCCCCACTTCCACCATTTAAGAATTAAAAAAAGCGTATGAAAAGAAAATCCTGCAATTAAAAAATACATGGATATTTTTTCAATATCTTTTTTCTGAACTATAACATGCGTCACCATGCCTGCTGTGGCAAGAAAATAACAAAGTAGCGCCAGTATACAAACAACATCAATCATAATATTTATTTTTTGTATAATAAAAGTATTTTTTCTGCATCAATGCCAATTTTTTCCATTATCCATTTCTCAAGCCCTGTCCAGTCGTTTGAGAGGAACAGGTCAAGGGGTTCATCGCCAGCAAGTTCTCTGGAGATTGCCATTCTTTTTTCAGAAGAATATTTATCTTTTAGAGAATTTCTTAATTCCCCCAAAAACTTTATATATATACCATAATTCTCAGGAAATTCAATCTCAAGTTTTTCCCGTATTTTTTTTGTAAGGGCAGGGATGTTTCCTCCTGTTGAAATTGCAAGGGTCAAATCGCCTCTTTTTATAACAGAGGGGACAATAAAAGCACAGTCTTCGGGGGAATCTGCCACATTACAAAAGCATTTTTGTTTTTCGGCATCTTTCAGAATTTTATTATTAATTTCTGGTTTATCTGTCGCAGCAAACACGAGCCAAACATCTTTAATGTCAAAGGCTTCATAGCTTTTTTTATGATAAATTATTTTTTGTGAATTTGACAAATCCATTAATTCCTGTGTTATTTCTGGGCTTATAACATGGATTTCAGCGCCAGTTGGAATGAGGTTCTTCACCTTTCTGAAAGCCACATTGCCGCCGCCAATAACACAGACTTTTTTATGTTTAAGGCTTATAAGAATTGGATAAAAATCGTTCATTTTAAATATAATAATATTATTTCTTTAATATTGTAACACTTTCCAGATGATATGTCTGGGGAAACATATCAAAAAGCCTGATGCTTTCCACATTAAAACCAAGTTTTTCAAAGTTTTTTAAGTCCCTTGCAAGGGCAGGCGGGTCGCAGGAGATATAAATAATTGTATCAGGAAAAGTTTGAGGCAAAAGATTAATTATCTCAGGGCATCCCCCCCTTGGCGGGTCAAGTATTATGCAGTCAGCCTTAAAATCCTTTTTTATGAGTTCTAACAAGGTATTTTTTGCAGATTTTTGATAAATTGTAGCATTAATTCCGAGATTTTTTGCATTATGCCTGCAATCATCAATTGAAGAACCTGCCACATCACATCCCACAAGGTTCTTAAAATAAGGACTTGCGGGAAAAAGATAGTTGCCTATTCCTGTATGGAGGTCGAGGAGGGTGTTTTTTCTATCTAACCCTTTAAATATTGACTGGATATAATTTATGATTTTAAGGTTTATATCCCAGTTATTCTGGACAAAAGAGCCTGGTTTTGCCATTATTGTGCTATGAGTATCATTTTCAGTTAGTGACAGCTGAAAAAGCCTGTAAGGGTCGTTATTATGAATTAATTTTATTTTTTTCTCCCTGTCATTTACGTCAACAAAACCCACTACCTTAATAAAGGGTATTTCCAGTAAGGCATTAATAAATTCTTTGGATAGTTTTTCCCTGATATGAAACAAAAGGGTTGATTTTTTATCAATAAGAGATGTTTCAATAGATATTTCCTTGATTTTTTTAAAATTTTCTTCCCATAATGGGGTATCAGGGAGTGTTTCAAGCGCCATATTTACTTCATCTATTGAAATAGCGCAGGATTTAACAGGCACAATATGATTTGTCCCTGCCATTGTAAGACCAATTTCTCCAGTATCACCTGACACCTTAAATCTCATTGAATGTCGGTATGCGAAGGGAAGTTCAGAAGACACAACATCGCCTGTTTTATCAATTATATCCAGTTTGCTTCTTTTCAGGGTCTCAGTAAAGATTTTGCGTTTTATTAATAACTGGTTGGCATAAAATGTATGCTGAAGCTGGCACCCTCCGCATTTTTCATAATAAATACAGGGAGGTTTTACCCTATTTTCTGAAGGTTTTATAATATTTTCAAGGTTTGCCTTATTAAAATCCTTTTTTTCTTCAGTAATTAAGACTTCAACCTCTTCGTTTTCAAGGACATATGGCACAAAAACCACCTTTCCGTCAGGCTGATGAGAAAGTCCAAGAGCGCCATGGACAACAGATTCAATTTTAAGATTTATGGGCATTAATATTAAGGATTAAGATTAAAGGGCAGATATTCCTGTGTGTTAAGCCATGCAAGATGTTTTGCTGAAAGCACAGACCATGTCTCAAAATTTGAAGAATTTTCAAGGATTTTTCCAATATCCCACCATCCTACAAAATGCAGGCTTTCCTTTTCTTTTATTTTTATTTCTTCTGAATTATCAAAAACAGTGAGATGAATAGCGCCAAGATGCACCCTTCCCACAGGTTCTGTGTCATCATTTATCCATCCCAAAAAATATTCTTTTCCTGCGGGCAGGTTATGAAGTTCTTCTTCACGCTCTCTTAACAGGGCTTTTTTATAAAAATCAATAAAATTTTGATTATTAGTATCTTTGTCATAAATAATGCCATTAAAATCATCTGAATTTATATGCCCGCCAATACCAATTGAATATCTCTCTGCAAGGCGTGATTCTCCGATTTTCTTGCCTCTTTTATACACAAAAAACTTGTTGTCAAAAGAAAATAACTGATATGGGATTATTTGTTTCTGGCTGTCGTCATTTTCTGCTGTTTGTTTGGGAATAAATTCATGACCAAGGCACATAACGGTTTCAATGTCAGGTTTGGAGAATGTCCCCTGTGGCAAAGGGCTTCCCATAACGGATTCAAGATTTTTTCTGTTTATGCAAAAGACTTTTTCCATGTTTTTTTAAGAAGATTATTTTTTTTAGGTTTTAAGGATAGAGTTTGTTATTATTTTTATTTAAAGTTATTGTTTTATATTGATTTTGATTATAACAGATAAAATCAGATTAAAGAAGGCGAAGAAGAAGAGAGTTTGATTTTCTTGATGATTGAAAATATTCCTGATTTAAGTTAAATTTTTTAAAAATTTTTATTTTATATTTGAAAAACAACCTATGAAAAAATTTACCTGTCTGATATAGAAAAACCTAAACTTATTAATAAAAAAAAATTGTGAAAAAAATTAATGATATAAACTCAAAAAAATTTAATACAGTAATAGAAAAAAATACCTTTTATTTCTATAATCCTGAATTTCAGGATAAATACGAAAGTTATATCAATTCTCTTAATGAAACTTTGCTTGTATTAAAAAACAAAATTGAAACGCAGGGCTTAAAAAAAGAACATTTTGAAGATTTATTATCTGAAAAAGAAAACGGTTTAAGGGCATTATTGGCATTAACAGGTTTTGCAAATGAAAGCCTAAAACGATTAATTACTGTTGTAAGAGTTGCTGAAAATAAGGAGCTTTCAGGGCTGCTCTACAAAGAAAAATGGTCTGACAACAAGGAAACTGTTGATATATCTGAATGGAGAGACAGTAGAATTGCAAAATTAATCAAGGATAATAATTATTTTTGCAAAGGAATTGTTAATCTTTTTTTTGAAGGTTCATCAATTCCTTTTTTAGCTTAGACACTACCTCTTTTTGAATTAAAAAAATTAAGCATTTCAAAATTAAAGTTTGAAATTCCAGCATTAGTTGATACCCTTGTCAGGTATAAGGAAAAAGGCTCGTATTCTGGCAAATCAGAAAATAATCCTGAATATTACATTGAAAATATACTTAAGGATTTAAATATTACATTTGAGAAAGGTGATTTAGAAGAATTATTTAAAAACGAACAAATCGCAAAACGCACAATGGATTTTATAATCCCCACA
>DYOW01000121.1 GCA_020720325.1 Desulfobulbus propionicus | reverse complement strand
TTTTTATAAAAAGAAAAATTATTTTTTTTTAGTATTAAAAATTAAATATATTAAGATATTTTGAAAGATTATTGACTACAACTGGTAAAAATAATTTGCCCAGGTTGTTGATTCTATATAATAACTCATGAGTTTTTCCTTTTCAATTCTCATCTTGTCGCTTAATAATGCTATTTTATAAACATCCATAACCTCGTATTTTTTTACAAGCTCAAGGAAAAAGGCAAGGGGACCTTTTCTGTGAAGAAGCGCATCTTTAATGGATAGGGAAAGGGGAAGCTCTTCAAGGACTCTATCCATTGGCATATTAAGAATTACATCAAAAAGAGAAAGCAAACCTGTTATAAAAGCCTCATCCTTTAATGGCGGCATCACATCAATTGCAATATATTCGCAAAATTTTGCCCTCAGGCACGAGGTAATAAGAAGTTCATTGGGATTATCTTCAATAAGGTTGGAAAGCGCCACAATAGTTATCCATTTCCTGATTTCCTTTTCACCAATGATAAGCAGCGCATGTGTCAGAGAATTAATTTTTTTTTCAAAATAAAAGGCGGCGCTGTTTACAAGTTTAAGAAGTTTATATGTTAAACCAGGGTCTCTTTCAATAATGGAAACAGTCTTTTTAATATCAATATCTTCTTTGGATATGATCCTTAAAAGATTCATCATATTTAATTTGGATACAGGTATATCAGTGCATGACAGAACCTCTGGTTTTGCGAAAAAAAAGCCCTGAAAATAATCAAACCCCATTTCCTTGCAGCATTTGAAACATTCGTTGTTTTCTACTTTTTCAGCAAGAAATTTGATGTTATAATCCTTAAATTTTTCAAAAATATGATATATTTCATCAAAAGGTGTAGCCAGCACATCAATTTTTATAAAATCCGCGTTTTCAATTAATTGTTGATTCTGCTTACTAAGCGTAAAGTCATCAAGGGCTATGGAAAATCCTTTTTTTTTTATTAAATCAATTTCAGCAAGCAGTTCCGGTGAATCTTCTATATCTTCAAGCACCTCTAAAACACAATGCTTTGGATTTAATATATTTGGTATTCCTTCAATAATGGATTCTTTTGTAAAATTAATAAAAGCAGGTTTCCCTCCTGTAACCTTTTCTATTCCCATTAAAAACATAGAGTTTTGGATTAATTTAATTGTGGCAAGGGTTCCGTCCTGTTTATCAGGATAGCGGTTTATGTAATTTGGAAAAGATCTGTAGAGAAGTTCAAAAGCAAATGTATTTTTCTTTCTGTCTAAGATTGGTTGCCTTGCCAAAATGGATATAAAATTGGTATGTTTCTGCATTTATAGTTCAATTCTTAATAAGTAATTTGCGATATATTGCATAATTAAATATTATAGCAAATAAAAAAAAACACAATAAATAAAAGAAAAAATAAGAAAGAAATTTTGAAAAAAAAATAAAAATATTATTCTAACATATCAAAATCATTAAGTCAAAATCATTAAAAATTTTATTTTATAATCTATTTTTTTTCTTCCAGTTTAACTTTAATTTTACTGATTTGTTTGTCACGAAAAACAGATAATGTCACCTCAGCGCCAACACCCTTTTTCATAAGTATTTTTTGGGCGGTTTTATCTGAATCCACAACTTCTCCGTCAATTGCCACAATAATATCAGAACTAACCGGTATAACCCTGTTGCCAAGCTTCATCTCCCTTTCAGGACCCCTTAAACCGGCATTATAAGCAGGGGCGCTTTTGGCAATTTCAGTTATTATGGCGCCCTCATTTATTGGAAGGGAAAGGATATTTGCAAGATATGGTGTGAGCGATATTAATTTTACTCCAAGCCAGGGTCTTTTAACAATGCCTTTGTTTATAAGGGTGTCAGCTATAAATGTCACTGTTTCTGCTGTTAAAAGATATCCCGAATATCTGTACGTGCCCGACCAGTCAAAAAGATTTGTATAAATACCGGCAACCCTTCCAGATAGGTCAAAAACAGGAGATCCTGACCATGAGGCAGGATAAACAAGGCTAATTTCTATAATATCATCCAAAAAATCACCCTTCTGGTTTCTCATGATTCTTGGTTGGGCTACAATATTTCCTGTGGCAAAATTTAAACCTTTTCCAATGGGATTTCCAATCATATAAACAGTTGCTCCAGTCTTTATTTCTTTGACAGGCATAAAATCTATGATATTTGCGGCAATATCTTTGGATTGTGTTAATATTTCAACCACTGCTATTCCTGTGTCATAATCCATTCCAACAAGCCGAGCCGGCCATTTTTGATTGTTATTAAGGGATACTTCAATGGAATTAATGTCATTTATGGCATTTGTAGAGGTTACGACAAAATTTGTGCCCTTATATATAAAACCAGCGCCGGTTCCCTTTATGTTTTGCACAGGCGATGTTATTTCCTCAACAAGATTTGCGCTCGTGACATTTACAATTGCCTTTTGATATTTTGCTATAAATTCAAATCGTTGTCTGTCAGTTTTAAGATTGTCACTGATATCTGCGGAAGCGTTAAGGTTATTTGTCAATAGAAATAAAAAAGAAAAAAGACATACAAAAAAAAGCTGCATGTTAAATACCTCCTCCGGGTTAATTTTGAATAATTAATGCCACCGCAACACAAACCGCAAGAATAATCCTGTAATATACAAAAGGCATAAAATTTCTGGTTTGCAAAAACTTCATTAAAAATGCTATTGCCATGTAACCGGATATTACAGAAGATAAAAACCCTATAAAATACATGGGTGTGACCCCGTGAAAACCATTTAAGTATAATTTTAATCCTTCATAAAAACCAGCGCCTAATATAATAGGAACTGAAAGCAAAAAAGAAAATTTTGCCGCTGAAACCCTGTTATATCCCAGAAATAGCGATGTTGTCATAGTTATTCCGCTTCTTGAAACACCAGGAATAAGCGCCAATGACTGTGCTAAACCAACCATAAATGAATGTTTGGGGGTAAATTCAGCATAATCCTTTATTTTTTTTGAAAATTTTTCTGCTAAAAAGATTAAAAAAGCAACCAATACAAGGGTAAACACCACAATCCAGGGATTTCTCAGATATTTTGAGATAATACCCTCAATGCCAAGTCCGATTATAACGGCGGGGATTGTGCCTATTATCAGATTAACCGCTTCAATTCTCTGATTTTTTTCTTTATTATTCTTATTATTATCTCCCAGCGCTAAGAGATTTTTTGTCATCCTTATCCAATCTTCCCTGAAATATGTAATTACAGCAAATGCAGTGCCTATGTGAAGCATGACATCAAATTCAATGGGAGTTTCCTTAAGTCCTAAAAAATACTCAAAAATAACAAGATGACCTGAGCTTGAAACTGGTAAAAATTCTGTTATACCCTGTATAGCTCCTAAAAAAATTGCCTGAAATATGTTCATAAATGAAATTTACTTTTAAAAAATTATTTTATGATAGTTTAAAGGCAATAAGTATTTTTTCAATATCAAAGATAGAAAAATATCTGATTTGTTTTCCTTTTTTAACCAAGAAAGAGTTCGGAATGAGGAATGCGATTTCTTTTTTCTCTCAAATTAAAGGAGAGGGCGGGGTGAGGGGGATAAAATTTAATTCTGCCAATTTCATAAATTAAATATTCCGGTTCAGACAATTTATTTCTTATTTTCAATTTTAAAAATATAAAAATAAAAACAAAGTATAGCTTATAATCTTTAAAAAGGTTTATCAGGCGCTATAATTTTTAGAAAATATTTCTTATAATCAACATTTCAATAAAAAAAAATTAAAAAAATTATGCCACACAACAAATTTATTGGTCAAATTCTTATGATGGGCATTCCATCCACGGAACTTGACACAAATTCTATTAATCTAATAAAAAAATATTATATCGGCAATTTTATTATCTTTAAAAGAAACACAACAGCCGGAAAAGTTAAATTACGTCAATTATGTGATGACTTGAAAAATTTATGTCATGATCTGGATATGCCAGCGCCATTTATAGCAGTTGATCAGGAAGGGGGCAGGGTGCAAAGACTGACACTGCCAGATTTTAAACCAATAATGGCAAACTCTGATGCTTTTTCAATAAATGATGTGGAAATACAGGCTAAAACCGCTCATAAAACCCTATCAGAGATTGGCATCAATATAAATTTTGCCCCTGTTCTTGACATGAATTTTGAAAATAAAGACGGGGTGTTAAAAGACAGATGTTACGGAAAAAACACACAGGAACTTATTGATTTTGGAATACATTATATAAAAGCTCTTCAAAATCTTGGGACAATGTCGGTTGCAAAACATTTTCCCGGAATTGGCCTTGTAAAAAAAGACCCCCATGATGAAAGACCTGTTGTGGAAGCCTCATATAATGAGATAAAATCCGGTATTCTCCCTTTTTCAAACGCAATAAATGCAGGAGTTTTTGGCATTATGACTTCCCATGTTATTTTTAATTCAATTGATATGCATCCTGCCACATTTTCACGAAAAATAAGCGCTGAAATATTAAGGGAGGAACTTGGCTTTAACGGGATATTATTTTCAGATGACATGGAAATGGGCGGAATTTCAGGATATGACAAAATAGAAGACGCCACCATAAATGCTTATCTTGCAGGGCATGATATCTGCCTTATCTGTCATTCCTTAGAAAAAGTGGAGGCAGTGTCTATTATGTTAAGAGAAGAATGTAAAACAAATTCTCTTTTGACAGATTGCATTGAAACGAGCATAAACAGAATATTATCCATGAAACTCGGACAACTAATCTGACGCATAGGGAAATTGTCTGAATCACGGATTACACGGA
>DYOW01000120.1 GCA_020720325.1 Desulfobulbus propionicus | reverse complement strand
TTTTAACAGACCTTCTTGGTTCTGTGGGTGTTGTTATATCAATGATTCTTGTGGGTATAACCGGCATAATGCAGATAGATGCTGTCGCAGGTCTTTTAATAGGTCTTTTGTCTGCATATCCAACTTATTTTTTAATAAGGGACAGCATTCACATACTTATGGAAGGAGCGCCTGTTGCAATTAAAAAACCAGATGTTGAGGAATATATAAGTCATCATTTTTTTGGCATTAGAGATATTAAGGGATTAAGAATGTGGTGCATTACCCCTGATAAACCTATTATGGCAGTAAGGGTAAGGACAGACGGTCATATTTATAACAGGGAGTCCATTAAAGGCCTTAAACGTGGATTAAAAACAAAGTTTGGGTTTGTTGACGTTTATATTGAGGTGTATGAATCTAAAGAGGCGTTTAATTCTACTGAGCTTATTGGATAAGACAAAAAAACAATAAATTTTTATGCTTGTTCAACTTATTATTTTTTCTTTTTCTTTTTTTCAAAAAGAGCTATGTCAAATACTTCATTAATATGTGTGACAAGGTGAAATGTTATATCGTCTTGGATTTCTTTTGGAATGTCATCAAGGCTGTTTTGATTTCTTTTGGGAAGCGCTATTTCTTTTATTCCAGCCCTGTGTGCGGCAAGGACTTTTTCTTTTATGCCTCCCACAGGCAGAACAAGACCTCTTAGGCTTATTTCTCCTGTCATTGCAACAAGGGATTTTATGCTTTTATTCGTAAGAAGGGATACAAGAGACATGGTTATAGCTACGCCAGCTGATGGACCGTCTTTGGGGATAGCTCCTGCTGGAATATGCAGATGTATGTCAAATTCCTTAAAAATTTCTTCAGATAATCCTAAATCTTTGGAGCAGGACATTACAAGGCTTAAGGCTGTCTGGGCGGACTCTTTCATAACCTCGCCGAGTTTTCCTGTTAAAATAAGTCTTCCGTTTCCCCTTGCCTTTGCAGATTCTATAAAAAGTATTTCGCCTCCATAAGGGGTCCATGCAAGTCCTGTTGCCACGCCAGGTATAAGCGCCCTGTGAGCAACCTCATGTTCAAATTTTGGATGTCCAAGATATTTTGAGACATTTGTCTTTGTTATTTTTATGCTTTCTTTTTTACCTATGACAATATCTCTGGTAACAGCGCGGCAAATACCTGAAATCTCCCTTTCAAGGTTTCTTACTCCAGCCTCACGGGTATAGTCTGATATTATCTTTGAAAGAGCGGTTTTATCAAATTTTATATTTTCTTCTGTTAGGTTGTGGGCTTCCAGTTGTCTGGGTATGAGATATTTTTTTGCAATTTCTATTTTTTCATTGGGGGTATAGCCTGATAACTCCAGTATTTCCATCCTGTCAAGAAGGGGCTGGGATATGGTGTCAAGGGAATTGGCTGTGGTAAGAAAAATTATTTTTGAAAGGTCAAATTCCATTCCAAGATAAAGGTCAGTAAATTTGCTGTTTTGTTCGGGATCAAGAACCTCAAGCATGGCAGAGGAGGCATCACCCCGGAAATCCATTCCGATTTTATCAATTTCGTCAAACATTATAACAGGGTTGTTTACGCCTACTTTTCGTAATGCCTGGATAATCCTTCCTGGCAAAGCGCCTACGTAAGTTCTTCTGTGTCCCCTTATCTCAGCCTCATCCCTCACTCCTCCAAGGGAAATCCTGTGAAATTTTCTGCCCATTGAATTTGCAATGGATTTTCCAAGAGATGTTTTGCCTGTGCCTGGTGGTCCAACAAAACAGAGGATTGTTCCCTTTGCATCTGGTTTGTGTTTTAAAAGGGCAAGGTATTCTATTATTCTTTTTTTGACTTTTTGGAGGTTATAATGATTTTTGTCCAGTTCTTTCTGTGCCTTGTCTATATCAATTTTATCTTCGGTTTCTTCGTTCCAGGGGAGTTCTAAAAGCCAGTTAATGTATGTTAATGATACGCTGTATTCTGATGATGAAGGGTGCATTTTTGAGAGTCTTTCAAGCTCTCTGTTGGTCTCTTTAAGGGTGTCTTCAGGGAGGTTTTTGGCAATAATTTTTTGTTTTAGTTCGTCTATCTCATTTTTGGGCTCTTCAGTTTCTCCAAGTTCTTTTTGAATGGCCTTCATTTGTTCCCTGAGGTAATATTCCTTCTGGGATTTGTCTATTTTATCCTTGACAGATGATTGTATTTTATGTCCCAGCTCTAATATCTCAAGTTTTTGGGTTAATTGGTTAAGGACAATCTTTAATCTTTCTTTAACATCAAGAGTGTCAAGGACATCCTGTTTTTGTCTTAAGGGTATATTAAGTTGTGAAATAGCAAGGTCTGCGATTATCCCTGGTGTATGAAGGGTATGGGTAAGATTAATTAATTCATTTGGAATTCCGGGAGAGTGCTCTAAAATTTTAAGGAAAAGTTCTTTAGTTTTTTCAGTTAATGCCTGTGTTTCCATGTCTTCTGTGACAATATCGGTTGTTTCCTCAAAATTTCCAGTAAAATAGGGAATTTTATCCGTTATTTCCTTAAATTTTATCCTTGAAATTCCCTGAAGTATAATTCTTACAATTCCTTCTTCGCTTTTTGACAATCTTAAGATGGTTGAGAGGGTGCAGATTTGTCCGGTTTTAAAGGGATGGTTGTCATCTTTAATGGTAAGTATTGCAATGGGTTGGCTTTTACTTAAGGCATCATCAATTAATTTTATAAGACTTGTGCTTTCAACCTGCCAGGGAGAAATCATATTGGGAAAAATTATCAGGTCTTTAACCGTAAGTATCGGATATTCTTTTACTGCTGATTCTGCTGTTTCCATTATTTTATCCGATAATAATCTTAACCGGCTCTTTTTTTTGCAATTTTCTGGCTTTTATAATGAGAATTCCATTTTTTAAGGTAGCCTCTATTGTATCGGTATCTACAGGGAAGGGTAATTTTAGTTTTTTTTCAAAATCACCATAGCTGATTTCTTTCTGATAGAAGATGTTTTCACCTTCGGATAAGGGAAATTTTCTATAGCCGCTTATAACAAAAAAATTTTTGTTGTATGTGATAGATATGTCATTAATGGCGACACCTGAAAGATCAGATATTATGTTAACGCAGTCGTTTGAAATACAGATATCAGTATGAGGAGACCATGATTTATGTGATAAATGAAAGGGAGAATTAACAGGCACAAAGTAGCAATAATGTTCATTGCATAACTGAGAATTTTTTTTGAAGTTTATTTTAATAGCGCTCATAATACCTCAAAAAAAATAAAAAATTAAAATATTTCATATATTATTAAGATAATCGTTATTAGTCCAGAAAAGGGAAGTTAAAAAATCAGTGATAAGAGATTCCTGAGCATAATTAAGAGAATCAAATTCTATGCCAAAAATATATTTAAATTTTTGTTTTGTTACCCATTTGATTTTTCCATTTAATTTAATGGGTGGATCAGTGGGGATTGTCATGGTGAGAATGACGCCTTTCTGTGGCGGGCTTAATGTTTCAACCCTTGCTCCGCCCATACTGATATCTTTCAGGTAGTCAGTAAAAATTTTTTGCCCGTCAGAATAGTTGACAAGCATGTTTACATATGCCCTTTTATGGTTTCTTTTATCAGAATTATTTGAAAAATATGTTATGCCTTTCATAGATTAAAAATTTAATCAATTTATTATGTAATTGCAAGTTTTTTTTTATTTTTTTTTAAAAATTTTTTTTCCGAGACTTCATTTGAAAAAAATGTCATTTTTTTCCCAAAAAAAAGAGCTAATATATTGTGAAAGAACAACCTCATTCGTGTAGGTCAATGAAGCAAATTCAATTCCAAAGTGATACTTAAATTTATATTTTGCCACCCATCTGACAATAGCGTTTAATTTAATAGGGGGTTTTGTGGATAATGTCATGATAATTGAATCACCTTTTGCCGGAGGTTTAAAGGTTTCTATTCTTGCTCCTCCCATGCTGATATCTTTTAAATAGTCGGTAAATATCTGTCCTTTATTGGAATAATTGACAATAAGGTTTATACCAGCTCTTTTATCTTTTCTTTTATTTTTTAAATTGCCGAAATACTGTGTAGTATCCATAAATATTTAAAATAATTCTTTAACTCTCTGTAATAATTAAAATTATTAAAAAAAAGTATTAGTTGATTTCTTTTTGATTAATTTTGATGAAAAATAGTATTATTTATATCGGCATTATCAGGTATAACAGTATTATCCCACACAACCGAGTCTTTAACTGAGACATTTTGTCCTATGGTGATTTTTTTTCCGAAACAGCCCCAGCCTTTAATTTTTATATCTTCAGGCAAGATAGTGTTCTTATCCGTGAAAATACTTATGTTATCTCTTTCAAGCAATATTTTATGGATATTAAGATAAGCCTGCGGGGTTCCGATATCTTCCCATAAATAATCTTCTTTCAGAGATATTGCGGGGATTGAATTTATAAAACCTTTTGCTTCTATGAAATTTTTAAACGCCTTAATCAGACAAAACATTTCACCTTTTGGGATTGTTTCAATAAACTCACTGCCGAGCACACATATTCCGGTATAGGCCATGGCATTTTTTTCTTTATAGTTAAATTCTTTAACAAGATTATCCTCAATCCTTAATGCCCTGTGCCTGTCACAATTATGGGTTATCAAAGTTACAACGCAGTTTGTTTCCAAATGTTTTTTTAATATCAGGGCAGGACTAATATCCGTAATAATATCGCTGTTTATTACAAGAAGAGGTCTGTGCCTGTCAATATAATCAAGCGCATTTCTTATGCCGCCGCCTGTTCCAAGGAGTGTGTTTTCCTTGAGAAGTA
>DYOW01000030.1 GCA_020720325.1 Desulfobulbus propionicus | reverse complement strand
CGTTAAAGACTAATTTCACAAAAATATCCTTGAAATTTTTGTTAGTTAGTATTAACTTATAGCTTAAGAAAACTTCTAAAAATTAAAATTCTGTTTTACTATGATAAGATTACTCGTCACTTCGTTCCTCGTAATGACATATATAAGTGTCATTCCGAGCAAAGCGAGGAATCTTAAAGTAAATTTTTAGAGGTTGCCTTAATTAATAGTGACAAGATTTAATATTGAATAATAAGATTTTAAAGAGGTAATGTATGAAATGGACTGAAGAGGCAGAAAAGGCTATTTCCAAAGTCCCCTTTTTTGTTAAGGGAAGGGTAAAAAAAAAGATTGAGGAAGAGGCAAAGGCTGCCGGTTCTGAAGTTGTAACAATAGAGCATGTAAATAAAACCCATCAAAAATATATGATTAATCAGGAAGAAGACGTTAAAGGGTACAGGATTGAGGCGTGTTTTGGTGGAAGCGGATGCGCAAACAGATGTAATGAAAAATCAAATTTAATAGAAAAGCTTGAAAATTTAGAATCATTAAAAGGTTTGAAGGACTTTCTCAAATCTAACATAAAGGGTGATTTGAAACTTCATAATGAATTCAGGGTAACCATTGCAGATTGTCCAAACAGTTGTTCAAGACCCCAGATAGTGGATATTGGCATTATCGGGGCTATTGTTCCAGGCACAAATCCGGATCTTAAATGCAGTGAATGCGGCTCCTGCGTTGAATCCTGTGAAGAAGGCGCAATAACACTGTTGGGAACATGGCCTGAGCCTATGATTGACCTGTCAAGGTGTATTAATTGCGGAGATTGTGTGAGAGCCTGCGGCACAAGCTTTTTAACTGCTGAAAAATGCGGTTACAAGCTAATAATCGGAGGAAAACTCGGAAGACACCCCCAGCTTGCAAAGGAAATACCGGGAATTTTTTCAGAAGATGAGGTTGTGTCAATTGTTGATAAAATTGTGGAATTTTACAAAAGCAACAGTGAAAAAGGAGAAAGGCTGGGAAGCACGCTTAACCGTCTTAATATTGAACCTAAAGCATTAAAGAAAAAACTTGGTTTTTAAACAACAATACTTAAATACTTAAAATAAAATTAGCACAAATAATAGGTAAAAAAATATGAAAAAAAACAGGAAAATTATTGAAATTGATGAAAATTTATGCGATGGATGCGGAAAATGTATAATTTCATGCGCGGAAGGGGCTATACGCATAGAAAATGGAAAGGCTAAACTTCTTGCAGAGTGGCTCTGTGACGGACTTGGCGCCTGTATGGGGGATTGTCCCACCGGAGCTTTAAAGATTATAGAAAGGGAGGCTGATGAATTTGACGAAGAAGCAGCCCATGAATTTATGAAGATAAAAAAGCAGGAAAAAGAAACAGCAGGGTTTCAGTGTCCTTCCGCAAGATTTCAGAATATCTTTGATAATGCGGGAAGTCCCTGTGGTGTTGCCAATATACCTTCCCAAATTACCACTACCAAATCTTTTTTGACAAATTGGCCTGTTAAGATAAATCTTATACCTTCCAATGCGCCGTTTCTTAAAAATACAAATCTGCTTATTGCCGCTGATTGTGTTTCTGCGGCAAATCCTCATTTTCATAATGAGTTGCTAAAAGACAAAGTATTACTGCTTGGATGTCCTAAGTTTGATGATCAGGAGGCATATATCCAAAAATTTGCAGAGATATTTTCCAAAAACGAGATTAAATCTCTTATAATTGCTGTTATGGAGGTGCCATGCTGTTCTGCAATGGAGTATCTTGTAAAAAAAGCAATGGATAGGGCAGGAAAAAAGGTATTTTATGATAAGATAACAGTGGGAATAAAAGGAGAAATTATTTAATTCCCAAAAAGAGCTACAAAAAAATAAGAAAATAAAAAATCAATAAAAATAGATAGCTCTTTTCACAAAAAGGGGACTTTTACAACCTTTTTTTTGTTGTAAAATATGCAAAAATTTTTTTTCATGGTAAGAATTTTATATTGCTAATCTGTTTTAGTTTGTTATAAAAAAATATAATAGATTACATTACAATGAAAAAGAAGAATTAATTTATAAAGGAGAAATTATGTCAAAACCAATGACAATTTCCGAGAAGATTCTTGCTTCTCATGCAAATCTTTCATGTGTAGAGCCGGGGCAGCTTGTGGAAGTTGATGTGGATGTGGCTCTTGGAAATGATATCACAGCGCCTATTGCCATTAAAATCCTCAGAGAAAATAATATCAAAGAGGTTTATAATAAAGAAAAGGTTGTGCTTGTTTCAGATCATTTTACACCAAATAAAGATATCAAAAGCGCTGAACAGGCAAAGATTTTAAGGGATTTTGCCTCTGATTACGGTTTGCTTCACCATTATGACGGCGGTGAGGCAGGCGTTGAGCATGTTCTTTTACCTGAAAAGGGCATTGTTTTACCCGGAGATGTTGTTATTGGAGCTGACAGCCATACCTGCACCTACGGCGCAATGGGAGCGTTTGCGACAGGCGTTGGAAGCACTGACCTTGCCGCGACCATGATAACCGGAAAAACATGGTTTAAGACGCCAGAGACAATTAAGTTTGTTTTTAAGGGAAATCTTAACAAATGGGTTTATGGAAAAGACCTTATTCTTTATGTTATAGGACTAATTGGCGTTGACGGCGCTCTTTACATGGCTATGGAGTTTACAGGCCCTGTTATTGAAAAAATGCCAATGGCTGAAAGATTCACCATGTCAAATATGGCAATTGAGGCAGGCGGAAAGGTTGGGTTAATTAATCCCGATGACATAACAGTTAATTATGTCAAAAGCAGGGCAAAAAGAGATTATAAACTCTTTAAAAGTGATGAAAATGCAAATTTCGCAAAGGTTTTTGAGATAGACTGTGATAAGATACAGCCTCAGATAGCGTTTCCACATCTTCCTTCAAATACAAAGGGCATAAATGAAACAGGAGATGTCAGGATTGACCAGGTTGTTATTGGATCATGCACCAACGGAAGATATGAAGATCTTGAGCTTGCGGCAAATGTCATCAAGGGGCACAAGGTTGCCAAAAATGTAAGGCTTATAGTGCTTCCAGCCACACCTTCTGTATACTCAGAGGCAATGGAAAAAGGCTTGTTAAGGACATTTCTTGACGCAGGGGCAATAATAGGCCCTCCAACATGTGGACCTTGCCTTGGCGGACATATGGGCATACTTGCAAAAGGCGAACGGGCTATAAGCACAACAAACAGAAATTTTGTGGGCAGAATGGGACATCCCGGAAGCGAGGTTTATCTTGCAAATCCTGCAATCGCAGCTGCAAGCGCCATAAAAGGAAAGATTTGCTCACCTGATATGCTATAGAAATTTTATGATTTATATTTTAATGAGGTAAATTATGGAAAAAATACAAGGAAAATGTTGGAAATTCGGTGATAATATTGACACAGACTTAATAATTCCCGCAAGGTATCTGAATACCTCCGACCCCGCGGAGCTTGCAAAGCGCTGTATGGAGGACGCTGACCCTGACTTTGTAAAAAAAATGACTCCAGGAGATATTATTGTTGGAGGTAAAAACTTTGGATGCGGCTCTTCAAGGGAACATGCGCCAATCGCAATAAAGGCAGTGGGAATATCATGCGTTGTCGCACATAGTTTTGCAAGGATATTTTACAGAAATGCATTTAACATGGGGCTACTTATAATTGAGTGTGAGGAAGCCACAAAAGAGACAAATGAAGGTGATATCCTTGAAATTGATATAAATTCAGGCGATATTATAAATAAAAATACAGGAAAGACATATAAGGCGCAGCCAATACCGCCATTTATGCAGCAGTTACTCAGAGACGGCGGTTTGATTTCTCATATCTTAAAGAATAAATAGAGTAAAAGGGGGAGAAATCCCCTTTTTTTTACATAACTCTAGTTTTTTTAATAAACAAGAGGATAGTTATTTAATTCAATCAGGTTGCTTAAAAGTTGCATCCGGCATATCTTCAGGCAAATCAAATCCATTTGCGAACATTATTTTAGTGAATTTATCGGTAGTTGCCTGCTCCCTAAAGTAAACATGCGCTACATTATGAGGATCAGTCTTTACTATCTGGCGACCGTGATCAGGAATAATATAAAGGTCAGCGCCAATATTCCAGCCAAACAATAGTTGATTGAATGTCAGGGTAACTAACTCGGCAAGTTCATTTATATAAATTAGTTGATATTGAATTGCAATTTCATTTAAAAATAAAAATTTCTATATCTTATAAGTAACACGGAGTAAATATTTATTGACATAATAATTTTTATTAATTATAATAGCAAATTTTATTTAATATGTTTTGCCCGGGTGGTGAAATTGGTAGACACAAGGGACTTAAAATCCCTCGGTACTTAGTACCGTGCCGGTTCAAGTCCGGCCCTGGGCACCAATTGCATTTTTTACTTTACTTTCAATACTATCAGATGGGAATTAAGCCAACTCCAAAGGATGAAAATTTAGCAGATATTGATCCCCGTTTTTTAAGGGATTTAAAAGGCATTATGCTTATTGCCTTAAATCTTATAATAGTTGCATCTCTTATTAGTTTTTCTCCTGATAAATCAAACTGGATAGGCTCTTTTGGCTTTTTTCTTGCCAAAATACTCTATGAATTCTTTGGATACGCTGCATGGTGGATACCGGTTCTTATTGCAATAATTATCTATGATATTTTTAAAGGACTCTTAACGCCGTCACTTCTGAAATTTAGCATAATTTTTTCCGGATGGACTGCCATCTTTATTTCATCATGCGGATTTTTTCAATACAGCTTTGATAAAGGCGGGGCAACAGGCAGGATAGCATATAATTTTTTGCCGAAACTTTTTGGAACAATCGGATTTTTTCTTATATTATTATTTATTTTTATCTTTGGTCTTCTTGCGGCGACACCTTTTTCTCTATCTCATCTCCCCCAAATTATCACATTTTTCAAAAACTTAAAAATACCCAAAAAGAAAACAAACGAATATCCATATCCCGAAGACCTTAATTTTTCTGAACCCGGATTTCTCAAATCAGAACCCATATTAAAAAAAGAAAAAAATGAATCCTCCCCAAGGATCATTGAACCTCAAAAACCAATAAAACCCGACCAGAAACCTGAAAAATCCATGGATGATTTCAAACTTGACGGAATTGCAGGTGATATTATAATGCCTGACCTTGACCTCCTTACCGACGCGCCTGAAGAGACAAAACTAATTGATAAGGATTTTTTCATAAAAAATTCAAGGACATTGGAGCAAAAACTCCTTGATTTCGGAGTAGCTGGAAATGTCGTTGAAATATGCCCGGGACCTGTTGTCACAATGTATGAATTTTCCCCGGCTCCCGGCGTTAAAATCAATAAAATTGCATCCCTTTCAGATGATATTTCTCTGGCGCTCGGCGCTTTAAGCGTAAGGATTATTGCGCCCATTCCCGGAAAAAGCGTTGTGGGAATTGAGATTTCCAATGACACAAGAGAAATAGTATATTTAAAGGAAATATTAACTAGTGATACTTACACAAAATTTAAGGGCATACTTCCCCTTTCTTTGGGAAAGGATATTGTGGGACAGCCGGTGGTGGTTGACCTTGCTAAAATGCCGCATCTTTTAATTGCAGGAGCAACGGGAACAGGTAAAAGTGTAGGGTTAAACGCCATGATTTGCTCCATTCTTTACAGGCTTTCTCCTAAAAATTTAAGATTTTTAATGATTGACCCCAAAAGAATCGAGCTTTCACCATATGATAACATTCCACACCTTATACACCCTGTTATAAGCGATTCAAAAATCGCAACAAAAGCCCTTTTATGGCTTGTAAATGAGATGGAAATCCGTTATGGTAAACTTGACGAGGCAGGTGCAAGAAATCTTGAATCTTACAACAAAATTACCGGCGAATCCATGCCATATCTTGTTGTTGTTATTGATGAGCTTGCTGACCTTATGATGGTTTCATCCAAAGACGTTGAGTCCTCAATTATGAGGCTTGCGCAAAAGGCAAGGGCTGCGGGAATACATCTTATTGTTGCGACGCAGAGGCCTTCTGTTGATGTTATCACAGGTCTTATAAAGGCAAATTTTCCTTCAAGAATCTCCTTTAAGGTCTCATCCAAGGTGGATTCAAGGACAATACTCGATGTTATGGGCGCTGATAGACTCCTTGGAATGGGCGATATGCTTTATCTTGCGCCGGGGACTTCTTTTCTTAAAAGGGTTCACGGAGCTTTTGTATCTGATAAGGAAGTCTCCCAGATTGCAAACTTTTTAAGAAATCAGGCAAAGCCTGAATATGACCTTAATATAAAAGACACCCCGCTTGAGGAAGATTCTGATTTTGAGGATATTTCTTCTACCGGGGATATTGACGAAAAATATGATGAAGCAATTGAAATCGTAACATCCACAGGTCAGACATCCATTTCTTTTTTACAAAGAAAATTAAAGGTGGGATATAACCGGTCTGCAAGGATGATTGAACAAATGGAAAAGGACGGCATTTTAAGCCAGCCTGATCATACTGGAAAAAGAAAGGTTTTGGTAAATAGTTATGAATAACTTGAAATTTTTTTTATTAGATTTATAATAATAGGTTATGCCATCAAAACTAATAATAAATTCTTTTATATGGGAAAGAAGGGTAGCCTTAACTGAAAACGGCTTACCTGTTGAATTCTATGTGGAAAAATGCTCTGAAAAGGGCTTTATGGGAAACATATACAAGGGCAAGGTTGTTCGTGTGCTTCCAGGAATGCAGGCTGCATTTGTGGAAATAGGACTTGAAAGAACTGCTTTTTTATATGTCGGCGATGTTTATGACCATCTTGTTGAATTTGAGTCCATGATGACCGGAGGCGATGATGATGATGCATTGCAGGTCAGGAATCAACAATATTTTTCATACATGCACCTTCCTTTCTCCATTGAAGACCTCCTTCATGAAGGACAGGAAATTCTTGTTCAGGTTACACGAGAGCCAATAGGAACAAAAGGGGCAAGGGTGTCCTCACATATTTCCCTGCCAGGAAGAAATATAGTGCTTCTTCCAACTGTTGATCAAATTGGAATATCAAGAAAGATTATACAGGAAATAGAAAGAAAAAGGCTCAAAGAAATTATAGAAGAAATTAAACCCAAGAGCATGGGCATGATTGCAAGGACAGCAAGTGAAGGAATAACTCAGGATGAATTGAAAAAAGAAGCTGACTTCCTTGTTTATTTATGGGAAGGCATACAGAAAAAAGCTGCAAAATCAGCAAATCCCAGTCTTATTTATGAAGAGCTTGATATTACGCTAAGAACTGTCAGAGACCTTTTTAAGGGCGGGGTTGAGACTGTTGTGCTTGATTCAAGGGATGAATATGAAAGGGTTATAACTTTTATAGAAAATTTTCCTTTTCATTTCAGACCAAAAATAGAGCTTTACGAGGGAAATGTACCCATTTTTGAGGCTTACGGAATTGAGGAAGAACTTTCAAGGGCGCTTGAAAGCAAGGTATGGCTGAAATCAGGGGGATATATCGTCATTGAAAGCACAGAGGCCCTTACCACCATTGATGTTAATACAGGAAAATTTGTAGGCAAAAGACACCTTGAGGAAACCATACTAAAGACAAACCTCCAGGCTGCAAAGGAAGTGGCATATCAGTTAAGGCTTAGAAATATCGGCGGATTAATTATAATTGATTTCATTGATATGGAAAATGAGAGCAGCAGGGAAGAGGTTTTCAACACCTTAAAAGAGGCTCTGAAATCTGACAGGATGCAGACAAGTATTTTAAAAATGTCAGAACTTGGTCTCATACAGATGACAAGAAAAAGAAATCGTGATAATCTTCAAAGCGTATTAAAGGAAAAATGTCAGTACTGCGAGGGCACAGGGCTTTTAAAGTCGCCGGTAACGATTTGCTATGAAATTTTCAGAAAGATATTTTATGCCAAATCAATTGAAAATACACAAAAAATTGAAATAACTGTTCATCCAAGGGTTTTTGACATACTTTTGAAAGATGAAATGCGACAGATTGAATATCTTGAAAAACATACAGGAAAAACTATATCTATTTTTTCAACACCAAATTTTCACCTTGAAAACTATGAAATAAATTATTTTTAAGAGAAAAATAAATATGAAGCTGAAAACAGATGCCCTACCAACACTTATTGGAAGTTTTCCACATAAAGACCACTTTGAAGCCACCAATCTTGTGCTTAAATATACTCCTGAATTCCCTCTTTGGGTTCAATTGCCTTGTTACCCATATGAAAGGCTTTTAACCCAGGCATCGGAAAACATGCCCGGTGTCTTTATAAAAGGAAACGACCCTTTTTTTGATATTGAACATCCCCTTTTTGAGCAGGCGCAACTGGAATTTTATGCCCTTTACCTCGATGTTATGGAGGGAAAAAAACGCCTCCACAATTCAAAGATAGCCTTTTCAAAGGAAACCGGAAAGGGATTCTTTTCACTATTAAATGCAATTCCAAAGACGGAGATTGATCTAAAGGCAATAAAAGGTCAGGTAACTGGTCCTTTTACCCTTGCAACTGCCTTAAAAAACACTGAAGGAAAGATTGCCATGTATTTCCCCCAGATGTGGGATATTATAATAAAATCAGCGACATTAAGGGCATTATATCAAATTGAAGAATTTAATAAAATCCATTCTGATACAATTATTTTCCTTGATGAACCAGGTCTTGCCGGTTTTGGCTCATCAACCCTTATTGGTGTCTCAAAAGAAGAGATCACCGCTGCGCTCACAGAGATAATCGATGCCATTCACTCAAAAGATGCCCTGGCAGGAATACATGTCTGCGCAAACACAGACTGGTCACTAATCTTTTCCACACCTGTTGATATCTTAAGCTTTGATTCATATGAGTTTTTTGATAAATTAATCCTCTATAAAGACCTTCTTGAAGAATTTCTGAAACGAGGCGGAATTATTGCGTGGGGTATTGTTCCAACCCTAAATAAAGACATCCTTGCAAAGGAGACCATAGAAACGCTCTACGAAAAATGGACTGACCAAATCAAACAAATCAACTTGCCTGAAGAAATTATAAAAGAACAATCCCTGATTACCCCAAGCTGCGGCATGGGACTTCTTTCAGTTGAAGAATCCGTGAGAGCGCTTCAGCTTACAAGGGGGGTTTCAGCCAGAATCAGGGAAAATTAATAAATGCAGGCAAACGCTCTTATTGCAGACATTGGAGGCACTAATGCCAGATTTGCAGTTTATAATAACATCACAGGTGAAACTGAACAGGTCAAATGGTTTAACATAGCTGAATTTAATGATTTTTCCAATATAATAAATCTTTATTTAGACTCGTCAAACATTCAATATATTCAAAAGGCAGTATTCGCAGTTGCAGGGGTAATAAAAAACAACCATGTTGACCTTACAAATATCAATATTTCCATAAACAGCGATTACATAAAAAGACAATATGGGTTTAATCTCAAACTGCTTAATGACTTTGAGGCTGCCGCATGGGGAGTAATAGCTTTAAAAACAACAGACATAGAACAGATTAACGGAAATAAGCCTGTCACAGATGGCATAAAGGCAATTTTAGGGGCAGGAACTGGTCTTGGTGAAGCTATTATCGTCCCTTTTAAGACTGGTTACAGGATAATACCATCAGAGGGGGGACATTCTGATTTATCTTCATTCAATGATATTGAATTTTCCCTTGTAAAAAAAATCTTTAATGAATTTGGTCATGCAAGCATGGAACATATCCTCTCAGGAAACGGGATATTAAGGATTTTTCATCACCTATGTGAAAAAAATAATTTACAATACGAAATTAATGATCCCTCTCAAATCACAAAAAATGCCTTTTTTGAAAAAAATGATATTTTTGAAGAAACAATGAAAATTTTTTGCAAAATTTACGGAAGAGAAGCTGGAAATCTTGCCTTAAAAACCTTGGCAAGGGGCGGTATTTACATAGCGGGAGGCATAGTCAATAAGATATGCCCAATGCTAATAAAATGGGGATTTTTAGAGGGTTTTCTTGAAAAAGGCAGGATGAAACCTTTAATGAATGAGATTCCGGTTTTTGTGGTTAAAAGAGAGGATCTGGGATTATTAGGATGCGGCGCCTTTTCCGCTAATAACTGAATTTGCCCATTCAAGTATGGGTTTAACACGGTTCGATACCATATTTAACGCATCAGCATAAGTAACCCATCTGAATTCATCATGCTCAGGCCTTCCTATTAACGGATTCACAGGAAGCTCAACATCAGATTCTTCGGTTCTTGCAATATAATATCTTGCTATCTTACCTTTATTATACGGCTCAGTCTCACGGCATTCAAAACCCCAGTCAAAAAAAACTGATTTTATGGTGGTTTCTTCCTCAACCTCCCTTTTGGCGCCTTCTATGGGTGACTCGCCCTTTTCAACGATACCCTTGGGAAAATCCCAGTAATTGTATGCCCTTAAAAGGAGATATAGCCAATCGTTACCCTGTTTTCTAACGACAATTATTCCTGATGATAAAACTCTGTATTCTAACATAACGTGTAAGATTAAACTAATTCATTAAAAAATGCAACATATTTGTTATGTTTTAATGAATATTATGCTTGATCGCATTAAACCTACACCAACTGCAATAAGAGTAAAACCAATAAGCTCAGCTGGTATGGGCATTCTTCTTATAAAAAAACCCAAAAAAGACATAAAAATAATAAGAATAATAGAGATGGAGATAGTTTTTTTTATATTTTTCCCTGCAATGAGCTGATTTTTTACACTTGTTGCCCTTTTATCCAGAATAAATCTTGACTTCAAATATCCTGTCAAAACAGCAATAAATAACCAAAAATAAGAAAACAAATTAAAGTAAATCCTTGAAAATCCCCTGTAAACTAAAAAAGCGCCGATTAATAACCATGAAATACCAAAAATATGTGTTAACTTCAAATGTGTTCCAGCTTTTCTACAAGGTCTATGAGAAGTTTTTTCTCTTCCTCAAGGACTGTTTTACCTTTTTTTCTTGATGCCTTCTGAGGATTGCCCCATACCCCTCCCCTCCAGTATCTAAGCTTGTCCCTCACAAGAATATGTTTTGGAAATTGCGGATATTCCTCCGGGCTTGTGCCTTTTACAAGTTCCGGATGCATGTATTGAATCACAGATGTTTCCAACTCCCCTGCATGAGAATCGCCGGGAGTTTCTATGAGACCATCCGGCAGCTTCAGGTCAAGAATAGTAAGGGCTGCAATTTTAATATCAGGAAATTTATTCAGCAGTTCCTCCCCTGCGTCAATTATCATGGAAATGTGCGTCTTTCCAGCATGTCCTGATATAAGAATAAAATTTTTTAATCCATGCAAGTAAAGAGATGTCACAATATCCATAGTCAAAAGCCTGAGCGTTGCGCCCTGTATGGTAAGTGTTCCCGGATGCAGTGATGTGCTTTTACAAAGTCCGTAATTTACAGGAGGCGCTATAAAAACAGGTATTTCCTCAGCAATAAACCTGCAAACATCATACACATGCATTGTGTCTGTTCCAAGTGGCAGATGCTCTCCGTGCTCTTCAACAGAACCAAAGGGAATAATTACAGTTCTTGTTTTTTTTAAGCCCTCAATAAACTGAGGCATTGTAATATTGTAAAGAAGCATAATATATTTTATGTGAAATTTTTTAAAATTTTTAGGAAAGGTTTAGAAAAACCTTTTTATAAAAAGGGTTTTCTAATTTTATTAAATATTACCAAAAACTACTTCCTGATCTTTTCAAGACCGTCCATATAAGGTCTTAATGCCTTTGGGATGGTTACGCTGCCGTCAGCGTTCTGATAGTTTTCAAGTATTGCCACAACTGTTCTTCCAATTGCAAGGCCTGAGCCATTAAGGGTGTGCACGAATCTGTTTTTACCTCCGCCAGCTGGTTTAAATCTTATATTTGCCCTGCGTGCCTGGAAATCTTCGAAATTGCTGCATGAGCTTATTTCGCAAAATCTTTTTTGACCTGGTATCCACACCTCAATATCATAAGTCTTCGCAGAGGAAAACCCCATATCGCCAGTGCATAGCGCTATAACCCTGTATGGAATTTCAAGGGTCTGAAGAATATCTTCAGCGTCAAGGAGAAGAGATTCAAGCTCATCATAAGATGCTTCGGGATGGGCAAATTTTACCATTTCAACCTTATTAAACTGGTGCTGCCGGATAATACCGCGGGTATCTTTGCCGTAAGAGCCAGCCTCGGATCTGAAGCATGGTGTCCAAGCGACAAATTTTATGGGGAGGTCTTCCTCTTCTAATATTTCATCATTAAAATAGTTAGTAACGGGAACCTCTGCTGTGGGAATTAAATAATAATCAGTATTTTCAAGCTTAAAGAGGTCTTCCTTGAATTTGGGCAGTTGTCCTGTCCCCATAAGGGAATTTGAGTTTACAATAAAGGGGGGGAGCATTTCAGTATATCCGTGTTTATTTACATGCATATCGAGCATGAAGTTAATTAATGCCCTTTCAAGTCTGGCGCCAAGTCCTGTATATACGCAAAATCTTGCGCCTGAAATTTTTGTTGCCCTCTTAAAATCAAGAATAGAAAGGTTTTCAGCAATATCCCAGTGGGGTTTTGCTGAAAAGGGATATTCTTTTATCTCTCCGCATCTTTTAACTGTGGGATTTTGGGTTTCATCCTTGCCAACAGGGACTGATTCATGAGGGATATTTGGTATAACAAGAAGAATATCATTAAATTTTTGATCTGTTTCCCTTAAGTCAGCCTCAAGGTTTTTGGCTCTTTCACCAATGCCTTTTACTTCTTCTTTTAAGTGTGTGACATCTTTTTTTTCTTTGGCAAGCTGGGGGATCTGCTCGGAAATCTTATTTCTTTGATTTCTCAGGTCTTCCAGCGTTTTAATGATATTTCTTCTTTTTATATCAATACTAATTAAAGAATCCAGGTCAATGTTATAATTTCTGTTTTCCAGCGCTTTTTTGCAAATATCAGGATTTTCCCTTATAAATTTGATATCAAGCATTAGTCTTTGTCTCCTCCGTGTCTATAGTTTCCTCTGATGTTACAATATTTTGATTTTTTTTCCTGAAAATTCTGACAATAAAAAGGATTGGGCCTGAAATAAGATATGAAAAAACAATAACAAAAAGACTGATGGGGGGTTCAAGGGCAACAATGCTAAAAATAAACATTATTAAAACCATCAGAATAAAATTGCTGATATTTATTTTATTCATTTTTTTAAAGCTGAAATATTTGACATTGCTTACCATGAGAAAAGAAAGTGTGTAGATAAGAATAATTATGGGAATATCATAATATTTTCTGGTAATTTCCAAATGATTAAATAATAAAACCGTGGTTGCAATAACGCCTGCAGCAGCGGGACATGGAAGTCCTGAAAAGTAGGATTTGTCTGTCAATGGACTCTGGCTCATTGTGTTAAATTTTGCTAATCTTAATGCGGTTGTTGCTACATACAAAAAAGCGGCCAGCCAGCCCAGCCTTTGATAATCCTGCAAAGCCCACAGATAGGATAATATTCCCGGGGCAACGCCAAAGGATACCATATCTGAAAGGGAGTCATACTCAACGCCAAATTTTGATGTGGTATTTGTAAGCCTTGCCACCCTTCCGTCAAGAGAATCAAAAACCCCGGCAACAATGATAAAAATTGCAGCGCTTTCAAAATTAAGTCTTATTGAAGAAATAATGGAAAAAAAACCAAAAAAAAGGCATCCTGAGGTAAGAAGATTCGGCAATAGATATACAACTTTTCTGTCTTTAAGATTTTTCTTAAAAAATTGTTCCTTTGTGGGGTCGTTATTTGTAAATCTTATTTTTTTATTAAACTTCATGTTATTAGAAATTTTAAATATTATATCTTTGCTATTGGTGTCTCACCGGCAACTACTTTTTGATTTTTGTTGACAAGAATTTTAACATCTTTTGGCAGATATACATCTACCCTTGAGCCAAATTGTATTAATCCGAATCGTTGGCCTTTGTTAAGCCTGTCTCCAACTTCTGTCCAGCATACAATTCTTCTTGCGAGAAGACCTGCGACCTGGACAACAGTAATAAAGATATTATCTTTTTTTAATAACAGGGCATTTCTTTCATTTTTAATCATTGCGCTGGATTTATCTGCAGGGAGGAAAATGCCGGGATAATACTCTATGGCGACAATCTCACCCTCAAAGGGAATCCTGTTCACATGAACATTAAAAATATTCATAAAAATACTGATTCTGATGGTTTCTGTTTTTTGGAGGGGGGTTTTGTCAGTGTTTGCAATATTTATCACAACACCGTCCGCAGGGGAAATAATAAGGTCTTTATCCGCGGGGCAAACCCTTTCAGGATCCCTGAAAAAATTAAGAACAAGAAAGGAAATAATAAGAGAAATTAAGGAAAGAATTTCAAATCGTAAAAGGGCAAAGACAAAGGTGACAAAAAAAGAAAATAAAATATAGGGAATGCCCTCAAAAGCTACGGGAATTTTTGAGGGCTTCATATAGAAACTATTTCTTTAACCATCCCATCATGCCGCGAAGTTTTGAACCAACTTCTTCTATCTGATGGGCTTTTTCTTCATTTCTTCTTGCATTTAATACTGGTTTGTTTGCAATATTTTCAAGAATCCACTCCCTTGCAAACTCACCTGTCTGTATTTCTTTTAATATCTCCTGCATTGCCCATCTTGTTTCGTCTGTTATAATGCGTTTTCCTCTGGTTAAATCTCCGTATTCAGCAGTATCTGATATGGAATAACGCATTCTTGACAATCCGCCTTCATAAATAAGGTCAACAATGAGCTTTAATTCATGGCAGCATTCAAAATATGCAATTTCAGGTCTGTAGCCTGCGTTAACAAGTGTTTCAAAGCCAGCCTTTATTAGTTCGCTTACACCGCCGCATAATACGCACTGTTCACCAAAAAGATCGGTTTCTGTTTCTTCCTTGAAGGTTGTCTCAAGAACACCGCCTCTTGCGCCTCCGATACCTTTGGCGTATCCAAGGGCTTTTGCAAGGGTTTTTCCTGAGGAATCCTGATGTATGGCAACAAGACAGGGAACGCCTGCGCCTCTTTCATATTCTCTTCTAACAAGATGTCCAGGGCCTTTTGGGGCAACCATTGCGACATCCACAAATTTAGGAGGCACAATCTGTCCGAAATGTATATTAAAACCATGTGAAAAAAGAAGCATCTTGCCTTCTGTAAGATGTGGGAGGATTTCTTCATGATAAATCCTTGCCTGTAGCTGGTCGGGAACAAGCATCATTATTATCTGGCTTTTTTCTGCCGCTTCTGCTGCGCTTACGGGTTTAAAACCATGTTTTACAGCAAGGTCATAGTTTATAGAACCTGGTCTTTGACCAACTATAACATTAAGTCCGCTGTCCCTGAGGTTTTGCGCATGCGCATGTCCCTGGCTACCGTAACCAATAACTGCAATTGTTAAATCCTGTATCTCTGAAAAATCCGAATCTGTGTCATAATATATTTTTATATCCATATATTATATCGCTCCTTATTATAAATTTAGTTAAAAAGTTTTTAGTTTTATAAGATGTGTAAGTAGAAAAGTTGTAAGTTTTGAATTAAGGGCTCTTTTTTATTGAAAATTTACACTTATTCATTTATTAATGCTTAACACTTTAATGTTGTCCTAATAAATTAAATTGTTTTCTTCTCCCTTAACATGGCAATGGTTCCAGTTTTAGCCATTTCCTTAATTCCAAGGGGTTTTAAAAGTTCAACAACAGCCTTTATCTTGGACTCAGGTCCTGTAACCTCAAGGGTATATGTCTTTGGACTAACATCAACAATTTTGCAACGAAAAATATCGCTCATTCTTAATACTTCAGCCCGGGTATCATCCTCTGCCTTAACTTTTATCAGCGCCATTTCCCTTTCCACAAATTCACCTTCTGACACATCCACAACTTTATACACATCCACAAGCCTGTTAAGCTGTTTTATGATCTGCTCAATAATCTGATCGTCGCCAGAGGTTGAAAGGGTTAAATGTGACATCGTGGGATCAAGGGTTGGCGCTACGCATAGACTTTCAATATTAAAACCCCTTCCGCTAAATAAGCCTGCAATCCTTGAAAGGGCGCCAGGGCTATTTTCAACAAGAACTGATAGGGTATGCCTCATAAAAAATTCTCCTTACAATATAAAAAATTTAATTTAATCTTGGCCGAATGCCCTTAAACCAACAACATTTCCGTGGTTGCCTTACCTGCCGGAACCATAGGAAAAACACCTTCTTCACGGGCAATTATAAACTCCAAGATGGTAAGACCAGGATGTTCCAAACCTTCCTGTAAAACCCTTTCCACTTCTTCGGGTTTATCGGTTCTGATTCCTTTTGCATCATATGCCTCGGCAATCTTCATGAAATCAGGGGTAAACTCAAAGTCTGTGCCTGAGTATCTTCTTTCATAGAAAAGCTCCTGCCATTGTCTTACCATACCGAGATAACCGTTATTAAGTATTATAATTTTTATGGGAAGATTTTCCTGTCTTGCAGTGGCAAGTTCCTGTATATTCATCTGGATGCTTCCATCCCCTGCCATATCTATAACAAGTTTGTCAGGAAACGCCATCTGCGCGCCTATTGCGGCGGGAAGTCCGTAACCCATTGTTCCGAGACCGCCTGATGTTAAAAGAGTTCTTGGCTTATCAAATTTATAGAACTGGGCTGTCCACATCTGATTCTGACCAACCTCAGTGGTTATTATTGCCTTACCTTTTGTCATATCATAAATTTTTTCAATAACAAACTGAGGTTTAATAACCTTATCATCATATTTATAGCTTAAGGGATGTCTTTTTTCCCATGCCCTTATTTGTTCCCACCACGGGGCAAATCTGTCTTTCCAGTCATCAATTGTCCATGAGGAGCTTTCAATCTGTCTTGTAAATTTTTGCAATACTTTTTTGCAATCACCAACAATATCAAGATCAACCCTTACGTTCTTTTGAATGGATGTGGGGTCAATATCAACATGAATAATCTTTGCATGTGGCGCAAAGGTATCAATTTTTCCAGTAACCCTGTCATCAAACCTTGCTCCAACAGCAATAATAAGATCTGAATTTGCCATTGTCATGTTGGCGCAATAAGTTCCGTGCATCCCAAGCATACCCACATTTTGTGGGTGTGTTCCCGGGAAACCGCCAAGCCCCATGAGTGTTGTGGTAACTGGCGCATTAATTTTTTCAGCAAATTCCTTAAGCTCGTCAAAAGACTCAGACATTACAACGCCGCCGCCAACATAAAGAACAGGCTTTTTGGAGTGTTCAATCATTGCTCCGGCTCTTTCAATTTTTTTATGATCTGGCTCCGGATGAGTTATATATGATCTTAATTCAACTTTTTCCGGATATTCAAAATCAGTTTTTGCGTTTTGAACATCTTTGGGGATATCTACAAGCACTGGGCCAGGTCTTCCGGTTCTTGCTATAAAAAATGCCTCTTTTAGGGTTTTTGCGAGGTCTTTTACGTTTTTCACAAGATAATTATGTTTTGTGCAGGGTCTGGTTATTCCAACAATATCAACCTCCTGAAAGGCATCATTTCCTATAAGGCTTGTGGGCACCTGACCTGTGAGTATAACTATTGGAACAGAGTCCATATTTGCCGTTGCAATTGCAGTGACAGTGTTTGTCGCGCCGGGGCCTGATGTGGCAAGACATACACCAACCTTGCCTGTAGCCCTTGCATATCCGTCAGCAGCGTGACCTGCTCCCTGTTCATGTCTCACGAGGACATGTTTTATTGCGCCGTCCTGATGCAGGGCATCATAAATATCAATTATAGCCCCACCCGGATATCCGAAAATAACATCTACTCCTTCCTGTTTTAATACTTCAAGAATTATCTGTTTTCCTGCAAGCTTTGCCATTTAAATTCTCCTGAAACAAATATATTTACAAAATTAAACCTTATTGTAAAAATAGTCAATACAATTAAAATATTAAATGATTAATTTTAACTTAAAATTATCAATTATCAATAAGCTATGAATGAATCAAACAATTTTTTTTATGACAATCAGGATCATATAAAAAAAGAAAAGCAAAAGGCAAAAGACCTGAGAAAAACCCAATGGTGGAAAAACAAATGCCATACGGGGTTGTGCCACTATTGTGACAGACAGTTTGATCCTTCTGAAATTACGATGGATCATATTGTTCCCCTTTCAAAAGGTGGCAGAAGCGAAAAAAATAATATTATTCCATGTTGCAAGGAATGTAACAACAAAAAGAAAAATCTATTGACATTTGAATGGGAGGATTATAAATGAAAAAATACCTTAAAATAATAAACGACCTTGTTTTTCACCCTGTCTGCCCTTCCTGCAGAATAATACTGGACTATGACGATGAAAAAGGGATCTGCAAGGATTGTTTCAGAGAATTATATGTCTTTGAAGGTGTTGTATGCGATCTGTGCGGCGGCCTACTTATTGACGAAACCTCTGTCTTTGAAGATGGTGTCACAAAAAAAATTTGCAAAACCTGTCTTCTTGAGGTAAGACCCTTTAACAAGGCAAGGGCGATATTTGGCTACAAAGGACCAATAAAAAAGATAATAAACAGGATAAAAAGTTACGGTGATACACATTCAATAGGCATTCTCACAAAGCTTTCAAAAAAATACATGCCGTCCGGTCTTGATGCGCCTGATTATGTTATACCTGTTCCTGTCCATCCTTCTTCCCTGAAAAAAAGGGGTTTTAACCAGTGTAATGTCCTTGCAAGGAGCATTTTTAATAAACTACCAATACTTTTAGACTGCCTAGACCGTATTAAAAAAACCCCTCAGCAAAAGCTTCTTGGCGCTATTGAAAGGCATAAAAACCTTAAAGATGCCTTTTTCCTTAAAAAACCCCAGCAAATAACCGGAAAAAAAATTTTGCTTTTTGATGATGTTTTCACCACAGGCTCCACAATAAATGCCTGTGTGGATGCCTTAAAATTTGGTGAGCCAGCTTCAATAGATGTCTTTACAATTGCGAGAACATTACCTAAGTATTAAATTTCTGAGCCGGAGTCCAGGAACGAGCAAAAATATCTGTGACTGTAAGAAAATTTGCCAAATTAAAATTGTAACAATCTTTTTTAGTTGGCATAATACATTAATCTGTTGTATAATTTAAATTAAGGCAAATTATAAAAATTTAAGGGATAAAAGTCATAGATACCCATCAAAAGCTCTCTATTGATGACATAATTGACACAGATCTTTTAGGGGGTCTGCTTACTTCCTTTTCAGATGCCACTGGTATTTCTGTTGCATTAGTTGATAATTTTTCCGGAAAAGTTCTTTTTGACCTGCCAAAGATTGACCTTTGTCATAAATTTCATCACAATCATCCCGAAGCATCAAAAAAGTGTCTTAAAATTAATCTGTTGTCCCTTGAAGATATTTCAAAAAATCTTGAGCCCAGGATACTTAGATGTGGAAATGGATGTATTGAAGGACTTATTCCCATTGTTTTTAATAATGTGCCCATTGCAACTATTTTTGCTGGAATTATGGATTTTAAAGACCCTGATGTAGCTGACCAGATTAAACAGGTTTTGCTTAATTTAATTAATAATGCCTCAGATGCCTGCGAAACAAAAGGAAAGGGCGACATAACTCTTAAAGCAGAAAAATTTCAGGATTTTATCTTGTTAACCATTGAAGATAATGGCATTGGCATACCGCCTGAAAATATTGACAAAATTTTTGAGCCTTTCTTTTCAACTAAACCAGATGTCAAAGGCATGGGTCTTGGACTTTCAATCAGTTATGGAATAATAAAGGCTCACGGCTGGAACCTGGAAGTTGAAAGCAGGGAATGTGTCGGGACAAAATTTATCATAAAGATCCCTGTCAGAGACTAAAACAATAAATTTTTAAGATTACAGGTGACATCATGGAAGAAAGAAAAAAAAGGCTACTGATTGTTGATGATGAAAAGATTATAAGAATAACCTTTTCAAGATTTTTAAGCAAAGAAGGCTATTTTATTGAAACAGCAGAAAGCGTTGATGATGCCCTTGATAAATTTAATAAAGCTTATTTTGACCTTGTTATAACAGACCTTGTCATGGAAGACAGAAACGGTATTGAACTTCTTAAAGAAGTAAAAAATATAAACCCTGAGATTCCGGTTCTCATACTGACTGGTTACGGCGATATTAATTCCGCTGTTGAGGCCATGAGAAATAATGCTGATGACTATCTCCTGAAACCATTTAATATGGAAGAATTAAAGATTTTAATCAACAAATGCCTTGAAAAAAGCGAAATGCAGAAAAAAATTAAAATTTATGAGACTATTTTGCCTGTATGCTGCCTGTGCAAAAAAATAAGGGATGATTCAGGCAAAGAGCACGGCAAAGGTGAATGGTTTAATTTTGATGAATTTTTACATAAAAAAACAGGCATTCTGCCAAGTCATGGCTACTGCCCGGAATGCGCTGCAAAGACAAAAGAAGAAATGCAGAAATATTTTTTTAAGGGAAAATAAAAGAATTATCCCCCAAGATAGGCTGCTATCACATCCTTATTTCTCTGAATTTCTAAGGGGTTTCCCTCTGCAAGCTTGCTGCCGAAATTTAATACAAGCACTGCATCGGACACCTCCATCACAAGACCCATATGATGTTCCACAAGACCCACTGTTATTCCGGTATCTCTTATCTTTTTAATAAGAGGAAGCAGCTCCATTGTTTCCTTATCATTTAGTCCTGCGGCAGGTTCATCAAGCAGAAGGAGGGTAGGATCGGATGCAAGGGAGCGGGCTATCTCAATCCTTTTAAGGTCTCCGTAAGGCAGAACCGCCGCGTCTTTTTTTATTAAGCTGGAAAGTCCGCAAAAGTCAAGCGCTTCAATTGCCCATTGTCTTATCTGCTTTTCTTCTTTCCATACATTCGGGAGATAAAAAAGAGATGATATCAAGCCTGATGTGCCTTTGTTGTAGCATCCAACCATAACATTTTCAAGAACAGACATATTTTTAAATATCTGTAGGTTCTGAAAGGTTCTGTTAATGCCAAGGTTTGATATCTTATAAGGGGGAAACTTTGATATTTCAGCGCCATTAAAATGAATTGTGCCTGAATCAATTTTATATACGCCTGTAAGCATGTTAAGGAGAGTGGTTTTTCCAGCTCCGTTTGGGCCTATAATGGAAAAAACCTGTCCTTTTTTTATTGCAAAACTCACATCTGAAATGGCTGAGACGCCCCCAAAGTTTTTAATCAAGCTTTTTGCAATGAGAATATTGATGTCATTCATCTTTTTTTATTAATTTTTTTAAAATTCCTGTAAAAAATCTGCTTATGCCCACATAAAGACCCTGAGGCATAAAAATCATGGTGGCTATTAATATAAGACCATACACAAGCATTTCAAAGTCTTCAAATTTACTTAAAAATTCCGGAAGGGAAGTTAAAAATACTGCTCCAAACAAAGAACCAAAGATAGAGCCAAGCCCTCCTATAACAATCATAGTAAGAAGTTCCACTGAAAATTGAAGATTAAAGGATTCAGGGCTTATAAATCCCTCTTTATGCGCAAGAAGCGAGCCTGCAAGAGAGGCCATCATGGCTGTTAAAACAAAGACATCCGCCTTTAATTTGTCAGTGTCAATGCCTGAAACCTGCGCCCCTGTCTCACCGTCATGTATTGCCTTTAAAGCCCTTCCGGTTCTGGAGTCCAAAAGATTAAGAGAAAGCCATGTGTAAAAAATTGTAAGAAGTGAAGCCATATAATACCAGGTTGCGTCACCTTTTATATTTATTTTTCCAAACATTAGGTTCGGGATACCTGAAATACCGTCCGGGCCTTTTGTTATATTGTCAGCCTGCACAAAAAATATGTGGATAATAATGCCAAGACCAAGCGTGGCCATTGCAAGATAATGTCCCTTAAGCTTTAGAATGGGCCTTGCAAGAATAAAGGAGATTGAGCCTGTTATAAAAAGCCCTGCGATTGTTGAAATCCATGGATTAAAATGATATGTCGTGGTAAAAACTGCGTTGGAATATGCCCCAATACCGTAAAATGCGGCATGACAAAGGGAAACCTGACCTGAAAAACCCATAAAGAGATTTAATGAAATGGCAAGGCATGCATTAAAAAGCGCAGTGGTTCCTGTGACCGTCAAAAAATAGCTGTCTTTGAAAATTAAAGGGAGAATAAGTAAAACTGTGGCAAAAACAAAAAACCCGGCCCGTCTTTTCATTTATACTTTATACCCTTTCTGAAACGCCTTTTCCAAAAAGACCCTGAGGCCTTACAAAGAGGAGCAAAAGCAAAATAATAAAAGAAACAGCGTCTTTATAGGCTGAAGAAAATATTCCGGATGTCATGGATTCAACAACTCCAAGGATAAGTCCCCCTAAAACAGAACCAAAGGAATTACCCATGCCTCCTAAAATAGCGGCGCAAAAACCTTTAAGGCCAAGCATTGTTCCGGCATCATATGACATATATGATATTGGGGCAATGAGCGCTCCGGCAAGCGCGCCAATACCGGCGGATATGCCGTAAGAAACCACAAGCATAAGGTTTACATTAATGCCTATAAGCTTTGATGCCTTATTATTATAGGAACATGCGAGAATTGCCTTTCCAAAAAGGGTTTTTGAGAAAAAATATGCAAGGACTGTAACAACAATCGCAGTTAATGAAATTATCCAGAGATGCTGTGGAAGAATTGTCGCTCCCAAAAATCTTATTGGATTTTCACCCGAAAAATGCTGAAAGGAAAGGGTATTCTTACCCCATAATACAAGGGCAAGTCCTCTGAAAAAAATTGATGCGCCAATGGTTATTATTATAAGGGAGGTTAAACTTGCTCCTTTTGCCCTTTCAATAGCAAATTTTTCAAAAAGGATTCCAATAAAGGTTGTTAAAATAATGGCAAGGATTATTGCTAAAAAAAGCGGCATCTTTAACCCTGAAAAAAAAATAGCTGCCATAGCCCCAAGCATGACAAATTCACCCTGGGCAAAGTTAACCACATGGGATACATTAAATATGAGGGTAAATCCCAGGGCAATGAGGGCATAAGTAGAACCTACTGTAAGACCTGTTATTAAAAACTGAAATATATTTTGTAGCATTAGATAATTATAAAACAAAAAAAGGTGAGTTTCCCCACCTTTTTCTTATAAAAAATAAATAATTTTACTCAACTATTTTCCAGTTTCCGTTTACAACTTCCACCATCTTAAAAGAGCTTAAAGCAAGTCCCATATGATCTGTCGCAGACATATTAAACATGCCTGCAGTTCCGGGGAAATCCTTTATTTGTTCAATTTCATCCCTTATTTTTGCCTTGTCAACAGATTTTGTCTTTTCAATGGCTTTTACCGCAATCATCAGGGCATCATATGCGTGACCTCCGAATGTGGAAATCTCACCGTGTTTGGCTTCATATTTTGTCTTGTAATCAAGAAGAGGCTTCTTTAATAGGTCACTATCTTTAAGCTGTTCAGCAACAATAAGTGGAGCGGCAGGAAGTCTTATCCCATTTGCGGCATCGCCTGCAAGTTTAAGAAAATCCTTTGATGCAACCCCGTGTGACTGGTAAAGGGGAAGTTTAATATCAAGCTGTCTGATGTTTTTTGTAACAATTGCAGGCGCCTTTCCAAAACCAAAGTTAAGGATTGCCTGGGCATCAGCGCTTCTTATCTTGGTCAGCTGTGCTGTCATATCAGTATCGCTATTCCCGTAAAATTCATCAGAAACCAGTGTTATGCCGTATTTTGGCGCAAGGGCAACGCACTGGGCATGTCCGGATTTATCAAAACCGCCATCGCCGGAAATAAGCGCTATCTTTGTAAATCCTCTTTTTTTCATATCCTCAAATATCTTTTCAACTGCCATTTTATCGGTATGAGGTGTCTTAAAAACCCATTTTTTTACAGGATCTACAATCTGAATAGAACCAGCCATAGATATAAAAGGAATCTGCTCCTGCTCAACAATATCAATAACAGCAATGGATGTGCCGGAAGTTGTTCCGCCAAGAATAACATCAACTCTATCCTTCTTGATTAATTTTTTTACTGCTTCAGTGGCGTCTTGTGACTTTCCTCCGTCATCATAATGATAAAGGGCTAATTTATTTCCGTTTACACCGCCTTTTTTGTTGATTTCTTCAATATACATTTGTAAGGTCTTTAACTCAGGGTCACCAAGAAATGATGCAGGCCCGGTTATAGAAAGAAACGTGCCGATTTTAATTTCCTTGTCAGCAGCGCTAATTGATGAGACTGACAGAACCATAGTAAAAAACACAAAAAGCGCCATTAAAGTTAACATAAAATTTTTCTTCATAATCTTTATCTTTCCTCCCGAATTTTTTTTTGGTATAATAATAAATTGTTACAATAATGTCAAGGCATAGATTTTCTAAAACCTTATTTTAACTTTATAATTTTATTTTCAGGAGAAAATAATGAAAAAATTATTTGGTATCATCATTTTTGTATTTATTTTTGCTTTATTAGTTTCTCAGAAATTATACGCCTATAAGGTTATAGTAACAATAGAACCACAGAGATATTTTTTTTCTAAAATTGCCGGAAACCTTGCAGAAACAGTGGTTTTAGTTCCATCGGGCGCAAATCTTCATACTTTTGAGCTTAAACCTTCACAGATAAAAGAAGTTTCAGGAGCTAACATCTATTTCACAATAGGCGACCCTGTTGAAATATCACTTAAAAATAAAATCAAAACCATTAATAAAGACATAAAAATAGTTGATACAGATAAAAATATTAAAAAATTACCAATAGAAAATCATGACCATGACCATGAGCGCCACCATGAACATGGCAATCTTGATCCTCATATATGGTTAAGCCCTGAACTTGTAAAAATTATCTCACAAAACATGCTTCAGGAGTTAATAACCTGCGACCCCAAACATGCGGATATTTATAAAAAAAATTTTGATAATTTTATTTCTGAAATTAGCGCCCTCAATAATGAAATAAAGGAAATACTTAAAAGCGTCCCAAAAGACACTGCGTTTCTGGTTTTCCATCCATCCTGGGGCTATTTTGCCAAGGATTATAACCTTATACAATTATCAGTTGAATATAAAGGAAGGGAACCATCACCAAAAAAACTTGCAAGTATTATAAAGACATCCAAACAAAAAGAAATAAAAACTATTTTTGTTCAACCACAGATATCCTCAAGGATTGCTGAAATAATTGCAAAAGAAATAAACGCAACCGTTACGATTGCAGACCCCCTTGCCTTTAACTGGCATGAAAACCTGAAGGAAATTGCAAAAAAAATAAGGGATTCTCAATAATAAAAATGCAAAACCCCATTGAAGTTAAAAATCTCTGGTTCAGATATGAAAAAGCATGGATACTTGAAGACATCAATCTGACAGTTCCTGAAAGGGATTTTATTGCTATTCTGGGTCCTAACGGAAGCGGAAAAACAACATTATTAAAACTCCTTCTTGGTATTTTATCCCCTGATAAAGGAGAGATATATATCTTTGGAAAAAAACCACAAAATGCATTTAAGCATCTGGGTTATATGCCTCAGCGCCTCTTTCATTCCCTGAATTTTCCGGTGTCTGTCATGGATGTGGTTTTAATGGGAAAGATAAAGGCTCATCAAATCGGCGGTTTCTACAGCAATAAGGACAGAAATGATGCTGAAAACATCCTTAAACAGTTAAATTTATGGGAGTTAAGAGACAGATTAATGACTTCTCTTTCACAGGGGCAAAGGCAAAGGGTCTTAATTGCAAGGGCTCTTGTTTCAAGCCCGGATATCCTTTTTCTTGATGAGCCAACCTCAAATATAGATGAAAGAGGTAAATCAGGTTTTTTTGAACTCCTGAAGGAACTTAATAAAAATATTACCATAGTTGTTGTGAGCCATGACATTGGGGTTATCTCAAAATATGTTAAGTCTGTTGCTTGTGTCAATACAAAACTTTTTCATCATGCAAAACCTGACATATCCAGGGAAATGCTCCTGACCGCATATGGTTCTGTTCTGGAATCCTGCTGCAATCTTGAGTTATTAACACATGATACCCCGCACAAAATCTATTCTCTGGATAAATCGGATATAAAATGACATTAATTGATGTTTTTTACACTGGTTTTATGCAAAAAGCGCTAATAGCCGGCGTATTTGCAAGCATTGCATGCGGTATTATAGGTCCACTTGTTGTCGCAAACAGGATGGTCTTTATTGCAGGCGGCATATCCCATGCCGCTTACGGTGGAGTTGGTCTTGCGCTGTTTTTGGGGCTTCCTGTTTTTTCAACCACGCTTGTATATTCCTTTTTAATAGCCCTTATTATCGCATCTTTAACAATAAAAAATATATCGGATATAGAGATGATAATAGGGCTTATATGGTCTGCTGGAATGTCTCTTGGCATTATCTTAATGGATTTATCTCCGGGATATAACGCTGATATAATGAGCTATCTTTTTGGAAGCCTTATTGTTGTGAGTAATTTTGATATAATTATATCGGTTATACTTGCTTTAACAGTTATTATAACTACAGGACTTTTTTATAATCAGTTTCTTGTTTTGATTTATGATAAAGACTTTGCTATAGTAAGTGGTATAAATGTAAAATTGCTGCATTTTATTTTTAATATCATGGTTGCATGTTCCATTGTGATGCTTATACGAGTTGTAGGGCTTATTCTTGTTATTGCAATGCTTACAATACCTGTATATATTGCAAGCATTTTCTGTAGTTCGTTTTTTAGAATTATAATTTTTTCGGTTTTGTTAAATATTTTATTTATTTTTTCCGGCTTGATTTTTTCATATTATTTTAATCTGTCAACAGGCGCAACCATAATAGCCACAGGGACAATATCCCTTTTGTTTGTGATGTTTACAAGGATATTTATCAAAAAACATGAATAAAAAAACAGTCACATTTATAGGCGCGGGCCCAGGTGATCCTGAGCTTATCACAGTCAAAGGCAAAATTGCATTAGAAAATGCGGATGTGATACTTTATGCAGGCTCGCTTGTAAATAAGGAATTATTAAAATGGGCAAAAAATGATGCGGTTCTCATTGACACAGCTCCATTAAATCTTGATGAGATCATTACAAAAATTTCAGATGGAGTCAATGCAAATAAAAAGGTTGTGAGAATTCATTCAGGTGATTCTTCCCTGTACGGGGCAATTCAGGAACAATTTGACAGACTACTTGAATTAAACATTGATTTTGAAGTAATTCCGGGAGTCACCGCCGCCTTTGCGCTGGCAGCATCATTAAAAAGGGAATTTACACTGCCAGAAATAACACAGACGCTTATTTTTACAAGACTTGAGGGAAGAACTCCGGTTCCTGTTGGTGAGGATATTGAAACTTATATTAAATCCGGCGCCTCAGTTGTAATTTATTTAAGCGCTGGGCTTATTGACAGTCTTATTGAAAGGCTTAAATTTTTTCTGCCGGATGACTATCCTGTAGTTGTGGGATATAAAATGAGCTATCCCGAAGAAAAATTAATTTACGGCAATATTTCAAATATTTTATCATTAATGCAGGAAAATAATATAAAAAATCACGCCCTTATTTTTATAAGCCCGGTATTAATGGAGACTAAAAGAGAGAAGTCCAAGCTTTATGACAGGGATTTCACTCATGGGTTTAGGTAATAATGCTGAATTTTAGCCATATAAAGAAATTAGCTGTTAGCAATCATTTCAATTTCATAAGTCCTGAAAATATCAAATTTATCAGAAAATTTTTTCTCTGCATAATCCTCTACTTCCGGATTATAATGGTATCCAATGAAGAAGCCCTGTATATCCGCAGCAAAGTGATTTTTCAGCCTGTCAAGCAGTTTTGTAAATTTATCAAGGTCTTTTTTTCCGGGCTGCGCCTTACACTCACCTACAAGGTAAATATCCTTGTCTGCTCTTTTGCCTTTTATTAATATATTTACTTCGTCATACTTGCCATTGCTATATCTTATGTTTGTTCTTTTTACCTCATGGGAAATTATATTATATCTCTTTAAGGCAAATTTATGAGCTATTGGAATGATTTTATCTTCAATTCCATAACCAACAGCCATTGCAATTCCCCCGATCTGTTCCTTAATATTACTTACTTCGCCTGTCAATTTTTTAACTGCTTCTTCTGTTTTTGTCTGAGCCTCCGCAAGCTCTTCTACCCTTAATTCAGTTCTTTTTTGCGCCTCTGCAAGCTCTTCTAC
>DYOW01000119.1 GCA_020720325.1 Desulfobulbus propionicus | reverse complement strand
AAAAATCAAGTAGTTAGCAGTGAAAACAACAGACTTTCTTGGCGGAACATCCGTTAAAGATGAGCTAAAACAATTAACATCTTATAAATCACTAAAATTATGGTTCAGACAATTTATAAACAAATTCCTTATTGTCAGTGAAATCCTGTGATCCGTCCAACTATGGTTCAGACAATTTTTTTCATATTTGAGGCTGTCCAGCAAACCCAAAAATCTACATTTAACTAACTACATACAGACAAAAACAACCTGAACGTAACTATATATGGTATGCCAAAATGATGATTTCATATTTGCAGGACAACCTCATTTACCAACTTAATTATTTTTCTTTTTATACGCCAATCTGTTAAGGGCATTAAGATATGCCTTGACGCTTGCGTTTATTATATCCGGGTCAACGCCATGTCCGTTTACAATTATGCCGTCTTCCTCAAGCCTAACCATAACCTCGCCCATTGCATCTGTTCCGCCTGTAATGGAACTTACATTAAATTTTAAGAGTTTGCTAGTATTTTTAGTAAGAGCTGAGACAGCATTATAGGCAGCGTCAATCGGGCCTGCGCCAAGGCTTGCCATTCTCTCTTCCTTTCCTTCAATTTCAAGAACAACAGTCGCTGTTGGGATAATTCCTGAGCCGCCTGCCACATGAAGATATTTAAGAGAATATGTGTCAGGAATTCTTAAAATCTCTTCTGCCACAATTGCCTCAAGGTCTTCGGGAAAAACCTCTTTTTTCTTGTCGCAGAGGGATTTAAACCTTGCCTGCACCCTTTCAATATCTTCTTCAGAAAGGTTATAACCCATTTCTTCAAGCCTTGCCTTTAAGGCATGTCTTCCTGAATGTTTGCCAAGGACAATATTTGTCTGAAATAATCCTATATCTTTTGGGTCAATTATCTCATATGTTGTGCGTTCCTTTAACACGCCATCCTGATGAATGCCGGATTCATGAAGGAAAGCATTTACACCAACGATTGCTTTATTTGGCTGTACGCTCATGCCAGTCAAGGCGCTTACAAGCCTGCTTGTGGGGATAATCTGCTGGGTGTTAATATTGGTCATGTATGACATGGAGTTTTCCCTTGTCTTTAATGCCATAACCACTTCTTCCATTGCGGTGTTGCCCGCTCTTTCTCCAATGCCGTTTATGGTGGTCTCAACCTGTCTTGCGCCGTTAACTATTGCGGATAACACATTGGCGGTGGCAAGACCAAGGTCATTGTGGCAATGAACACTGACAATCACATTTTCAATGCCTGGGGTATTTTCCATGACATATTTTATCTTTTCACCGAATTCCCAGGGAACAGTATAGCCAACGGTATCAGGAAAATTTAATACCTTTGCCCCTGCCCTTATGACCTCTCCAAAGACCTTGCAGACAAAATCAAGGTCGCTTCTTCCTGCGTCTTCCGCTGAAAATTCGATATTGCCTGTATATTTTGCCGCATGAGCCACGGAATTATATGCCATTTCAAGGACTTCATCCCGTGTTTTTTTTAATTTATGTTTTAAGTGAATGTCGGATGTGGCAAGAAAGGTATGAATTCTGGGATTTTCACCGTTTTTAATGGCTTCCCATGCAACATCAATGTCTTTTTGGTTTGCGCGGGCAAGGGCAGCGACCTGCGCGCCCCGAATTTCATCCGCAACCCTTTTTACTCCATCAAAATCGCCAGGGGATGCGACTGGAAAACCTGCCTCTATAATGTCAACTCCAAGTTTTTCAAGCTGTCTTGCAATCTGGATTTTTTCTTCAAAATTTAATGAAACACCCGGCGACTGTTCGCCGTCCCTCAAGGTTGTGTCAAATATATAGACTCTGTTATTCATAGAAACCTCCGTTAACTTTAATAATTAACAAAAATCAAACTAATTATATTGTAATATTATTGAAGAAAAAAGAAAAAAAATGGAAAAATTTTAAAATAATAATATATTTCCCGCTCCGGCGGGAAGAAGTAGTGTAAGAAGAAGGATTAAAGAGGATTTAAATAATTTTTTTGTCATCATTATTATTGCCTTAATTAAAATATATAATTAGATTTACTAAAAAACAATATTTTAAAAAATAAAATTTATAAAAAAAATATTATAAATTAATTTCTTGTATAAAATAATATTCGGCTTCTTTTTTTTTATTTTGAAATTTTTAACATGAATCAGCGATATATTCAAATCATAAACGCACGGCAGCACAATCTTAAAGGAATAGATGTAAATATCCCCTTAAATAAGATTACGGTAATCACAGGCCCGTCAGGTTCAGGTAAATCTTCGCTTGGGATGGATGTGCTTTTTGCGGAAGGACAACACAGGTATCTTGAGTCTCTTGGTTTTGACGCTGCCTATATCCTGAAATTATGGGACAAGCCTGATGTGGATGCAATTAAAAATCTCCCGCCAAGCATTGCGATAGAGCAGAATTATAAGGCAAGGAATCCAAGCTCAACCATCGCATCAATAACCGGGCTTGATGATATTGTAAAGCTCCTCTTTGTACATGCTGGCGACCCCCATTGCACAGGATGTAATCGCCCGGTAAAAACCATGAATATTGATGATATGGTGGAATTTATAGAAAATACTTCCATGAATAACAGAATAAATTTAATGACGCCTCTTAAATCCTCAAAAGACATTAATGAACTAATTAAGATACTAAAAAAAGAGGGCTTTTCAAGGATTGTCATTAATAATGAGATGATAAACCTTGATAAGACAAAGCCTGATATAAAACAGGGAGAAAGCGTTTTTTTATTAATTGACAGGATGCAGGTGTCTCCTGAAAACCGCTCAAGGTTGACTGATTCAATAAGCGCTGGTTTAAAGGTAGGAAATGGTGTTATTGCATACAGGAATTTCGAGGATAATGATGCGGAAAACATTTTTTTTACAGAAAAGAATACCTGTCCCTATTGTAATATTGTATTTCCGGAGATTTCCTCAAAATTATTTTCTAAAGAGTATGGCGATAATTTATGCAGGCAATGTTTTGGAAAGGATAATAAATGCGAAGTTTGCGATGGCGCTGGCATTGGGGAATTTGCATTAAATATTTTACTTAACCATCTTAATTTTCCTGCATTTTTAAGCCTTTCATTTGATGATATCATCACTTTCTTTGAAAAATTTCAAAAGAAAGACCCTGCCACCTTACGTATAATTGATATAATAAAAAGCCGTATAAATACCATGATTGAGCTTCATCTTGGCTATATAAGCCTTAACAGGAGCGTGGTTTCGCTATCAAGGGGTGAGCTGCAGAGATTAAGACTTGGAATACAGCTTGGCAAGGATATAACAGGCATACTCTATATTCTTGACGAACCCACAGTGGGTCTTCACAGCAGGGAGCAGGCGTCTCTCTGGACAAATATTGTTAAACTAAGGGAACAGGGAAATACTGTCTTAATAATAGAGCATAACCTTGATTTTATAAAAAAATCGGATTTTATAATTGAGCTTGGACCTTCTGCGGGTGAAAAAGGCGGTAGGGTTATTTATCAGGGGGATTATGAAGGGCTTTTAAAAAACCCAGATTCTGTGACCGCGCCATATCTCCTTGGCACAGCGGGTTTTTCAAGAAAAAACAGGGATAAGTTCTTAAAAATACTTACTTTTGAAAAACTTAATAAAAATAATCTTAAAATTGAAACTCTTTGTGTCCCCTTAAATTCTTTTGTATGTGTGTGCGGTGTTTCTGGTTCAGGCAAAACCACCCTTGTTTTTGATGAAATGTATGAAAGAATAAAGGAAAACAGATTTTCAATTAAAGGCGGAAAATCCACGGAAATCTTTAATGTTATCCCTGTTGACCAGCTTCCCATATCCTCTTCAAGCGCATCAATGGTGGCGACATATCTTGGCATATTTGACCCCATAAGGTCGCTTTTCGCAAAGACCAATGACGCAAAAACCCGCGGGGTTACAGGGGGATATTTCAGCTTGAACAAAAAAGGAGGAAGGTGCGAGGAATGCGCGGGGCAGGGTTATAAAACTACCCAGCTCGAATTTTTACCCCCGGTTAAAACATTATGCAGCAGGTGTCTGGGGCTACGATATTCAAAGGATGCCCTTGAAATACGGTATAAGGGCAAAAACATGGCTGAAATACTGCAAATGGATATTGCAAGCGGACGGGAGTTTTTTTTAAGGTTTTCAGATGTGAGAACGCCGCTTGAAACCTTGGAAAAGCTTGGGCTTAATTATCTGAAGTTAGGGCAGATAACGTCAAGCCTTTCCGGGGGCGAGGCGCAAAGGCTAAAACTTGCAAGGGAGTTGTATAAGACAAAGGAAGGCTTATCAACAATTTTCTTGCTTGACGAACCAACACAGGGACTTCATGCGGTGGATATTGAGCCGCTTTTGGAGCTTATTGACAAGCTTATTGACCTTGGACATTCTGTGATAATGATTGAACACCATGAAGAAATATTAAAGCTTGCCGACTGGGTTATTGAACTTGGAGACAAGGGTGGTGAGCAGGGTGGAAGAGTGGTTTTTGAGGGTAAACAAAATTAAAAAGGAGATATCATGCATTTTTTTAATTTTATTGTATTAATAATCTTGTTTTTTACATTTTCGTGTTCAATTTATTCTTCCGGTGATATTGCAGTTACGAAAGATAATAAAACCCAAAAAACAATGCCTGATATAATTTTAACTGAAAATGATATAAATAAAACAATAGATTTGCAAAGAGGGCAGGCGCTAAATATAAGGCTGGATGCAAATCATACAACTGGTTTCAGGTGGTTGCTTTCTGGTTTTGTCTCTGAGTGTGTAGAAATAAACGGCGAGCCTCAGTATGAAATTCCAAGACATGATCCCGGGTTTGTTGGGGCTGGTGGGGTTGAAATCTGGCATTTTACAGGGATAAAAAAGGGGCTACAAACAATTATATTTGAATACAGGCGTCCCTGGGAAAAGGAAGTTGCGCCCGAAAAGAGAGTGTCCTTTATAATAAATGTTATATAAAAAAATAAAAATGGGAAACCCTCTGATAAAAAAGGGCTTCCCAATAGGTGGTGAGGTGGCTTAAAGATTTCTTTTGCAGCAAAAAT
>DYOW01000118.1 GCA_020720325.1 Desulfobulbus propionicus | reverse complement strand
GACAAAGATAAAAACAAAGAGCCAATTAACTGGCAGGACATGAATAAGCATGAGCGCCATGACAAAGATAGGCATGATAACGACAAGGACAGGTGCGATAACGACAAAAATAAGAATCCCATTAACTGGCAGGACATGAATAAGCATAAGCATCATGAGCGCCATGACAAAGATAAGCATGATAAGAATAAACATGATAAAGACAAATACAATAGCAACTATTATGATCATTCTTATAATAAAATGAAATATCGAGACAATATAGATAATTCATATCACAAACAAAGATATGATAATTACAGATATGAAATATATCAATATGATGATTATTATAATGAAAATAAGACAAATTATGATGATACCATAGAAATTGTACCTTATCCTGAATATCAAAATAAAATGAATTATGAAGATAACATAGAAAACATAACGATAAATGATTATTACAATAAGACATATTGCCAAAATAGAACAGAAAATTTATGTGATAATTATTATCAAAATAAAACTGATTGCCACAACAGAGTTGAAATTTTATCAATTATAGATTCTAAAAATATAGCGGAAAATCTATGCAGTGATGATTATAAAAATAAAACAGATTGTGAAAATTTAACTGAAACTTCATGTTACGATGATTATTACAATAAATTGAATTGTGAAAACACAACACAAATTTTATGCGTTGATGATCATCAAAATCAAATATATTGTGGAAAGGCAGCAGAAAACTTATGTGGTTCGTTAAATGCTGCATACAAGCAATATCTTAAATCAGCTGATCATTACTCACAACTGCAAAAATATGACCTCGCTACTTTTGACAGACATTTGGCTATAACGCACCTTTTCCAGTACAACAACTGTTTAAGCGAGAAAATCAATGAATGCCGCAGGGATTTCTGGCAAAACAGACTGCAATAAATCTTTTGGTCTTTTTGTATTATTTGGTGAGGGCGGCTCTTGGATCGCCCTCACGGATTTATTTCAATCTCTTCTCTTTAATGGAAGGGGAATGACATTGTCTTCGATTAACATTTTTTCAGCCTCCATTTCACGCATTGCCTCTGTTTTTTCAGAAAGCCTTTCAAGAAGCTTATAAAGCCCGTTTTCCGAATAAAAATGCTTCATAAGCATTTCATTAATCTTAATGCATGCTTGCAAAGGATTTTTTGACCTTTTTCTCTCCATATCAATGCGCCATTGGAATTTTTCAAGAATTTGCTTGTTTTTATCCGACAGGGTATCAAGAAAACCATATATGACATCTTCTCTCATTTCTTCAAATTTTTCAGGGTCACTTTGATAAAGTTCCTGCCATTCCTCAAAGGTAAAATCTTTTGGGTCTTTATTATTCATCATAGCGCTCATCATTCCTTTCTCTTAAGTGTGTCAATCAACATAAAGGCAATTCTGACATCTGTGTAGCTTGCTATTTTTCCGTCTTTTTCCAGTGTTTTCATCTTTTCACGGATAAATTGTTTTTCTGATTCTTCTAATTTTTTATTATTTTCCAAAAGCCTGATAACAGAATCTGCCTGTTCCTCGGTTTCACGTATCTTTTCCCATTTTCCCCAGAAAAATTTTATTTCCGGGGCATAACCAAGGCTATAGAGGTAATTAAAGGAGACTATCATATCAGGGGGATGAATTATATCTTTTCCCCATAATTCCCTGCATATTTCATCAACAACACGATTATCTTTAACCCCAGCCCAGGCAACTATTCCCAAAAACCTCCTGGAACACCGGAGCATTTTGTCTAAAAGTGAGGTTTCTCTTGTAAGAGGGGTCATTGAGGCAAAAACAAGGTCAAAGGCATTTTCAAAATTATTTTGATATATGTCAAAATCAGTCCAGTCAGATTGAAAAATCCTGATATTTTTTATCTCTTTTTTTTCTGTTTTTTCAGTGAATTCTTTGAGCATTTTCTCTGAAACATCAATACCTGTCACTTCTTTACATAATTCAGAAAATCTAACCGCATAGTTTCCTGTGCCGCATCCCACATCAAGAACAATTTTATCTTTACCCAAAGCGCCTGATTTTTTAAGAAGTTCAATAATTTCCTTAACCATATCAAGGTAAACATCACAGGTTTCAAGGCTGTCATAACATTTCGCCATGTTGTCCCAAAATTCTCTTTTTGGGGCGCAGGAAAAATTATTTGCCTCGCCAGGACATTGTTTGTCCCTGTTTTTTGAAATCTGACGCCAGAATTCAGGGTCTTTTATATTATTTATATTTACCGATAAATTATCCATTATTTTTTATGGGCTAAAACTTTATCAAGAAGATATATTTTAAGCTCTTTTACTCCTTCGGATGTCATTGAAGAAACAGGAAAAATAGTGGCGCAATAAGGATTAAAAAGATTATCTATTGTTTTTCTCTGCTTCTGAAGCTCTGTTCTGCTTAATTTATCTATTTTATTTAATACAATAATTATACCTTTTTTTATTTCCGAAAGAAATTGCAAAAGGCTTAGGTCAAGTTCATCCGGGGTTCTTCTTACATCAAAGATACACACAACACCCCTTAGATTCTCCCTGTTTATAAGGTAATTTTCCAGCAAAAACTGCCATTTCTTTTTTAATTCTTCGGGTACTTTTGCATATCCGTAACCAGGAAAATCAACAAAATAATAGCTTTTATCAACAAGAAAATAATTTAATGATTGGGTGTGACCCGGCGTGGAACTTACCTTTACAAGACCTTTTCTGTTAAAAATTTTATTTAACAGAGATGATTTTCCAACATTTGACCTTCCTGCAAAGGCAATCTCAGGAAAAGCCTGCTTAGGAAGGTCTTTGGGATGAAATACACTTTTTATAAAGTCAACATCTTTAAAATCTGCCATCAGCTGTTAAATCACCTTATTTAAAGGATATTCCACAATACCCTGGGCGCCGTTTTCAAGTAATTTGGGGACAATCTCCCTCACAACGGTTTCTTCCACGATGGTTTCAAGGGAATGCCATGAACTATCCAGAAGCGGGGCAATGGTTGGGGCTTTCAGACTTGGCAGGATATTTCTTATAATATCCATCTTATCTGACGGCACATTCATTTTTAAACCAACAAGGGAGTGCGCCCTTAAAGCGCCCTGAAGAAGCGTGGCGATCTGCTCTATTTTCTTTCTTTTCCACGGATTTTCCCATGAATTTACATTAACAATAAGCTTAGGAAAAGACTGCATTAAATCTTCGATAATCACAAGTCCATGCGCCCTTATGGTGCTACCTGTTTCAGTGACCTCAACAATTGCGTCAGCAAGGCCTGAAACAACCTTAGCCTCGGTCGCGCCCCATGAAAATTCAACGGTCACGTCTATATTTCTTTCCTCAAAATATTTTTTTGTAAAATTAACAAGCTCTGTCGCTATTTTCTTTCCTTTTAAGTCCTCTGGCTTTTTGTACTCAGAATTTGCAGGCACTGCAAGCACCCATCTTGCGGGACGTTTGCTTACCTTTGAATACACAAGGTCAGTGACAACATGAACCTTTGATTCGTTTTCAAGTATCCAGTCAAGACCAGTGATTCCAACATCAAGAGTGCCATTTTCTACGTAACGGGACATCTCCTGCGCGCGGCAGATGCTACACTGGATTTCATCATCATCAATATCAGGGAAATAATTCCTGCTGTGGACTTCTATCTGCCATCCTGATTTTGCAAATAATTCAATGGTAGCCTTTTCAAGACTACCTTTTGGGATTCCAAACCTTAGTTGTTCCATTTTTATTTTTTATAAACCTCCTTGGGATCAAAAATTTGACTGCCAATAATGCATTCTTCGGGAAAGAGCTGTTTGTGAAAGCATGATTTATATCCTGTATGACAGGCGGCGCCTCCAATCTGTTCCACCTTTACAAGAAGTGTGTCATTATCACAATCAAGAAAAGCCTTTTTTAGCATCTGAATATTACCAGATGTTTCACCTTTTAACCACAATTTTTGCCTTGACCTGCTCCAGTAATGAACCTTTCCTGTTTTCATGGTCATTTCAAAGGCCTCTTTGTTCATATAGGCAAGCATTAAAACCTCTTCTGTCTCGTAATCCTGTGTAATAACGGGAATAATTCCGTTTAATTTTTCAAAATCTATCATTTTCAACCCTTTCTTATTAATTTTATTAAGAAAAATAATTCAGGACAGATAATTGTCAGTCATTGCCCTGTTATCTATGAAATATATATATTAAATTATTTTTTTCACATATAGAAATGTGAATTTTTTGCAAAATTTTAATATGACATATTTTTTACAATTTTAAACAAAAAAAACTTGACAAAAAACTTAATTAATTTATAATTCTTTTTTCTTGCTGATTTCATGCTGATTGTTCTTTGGGAACCCCTTTTTTTATAGGGGGCCGTTAACTCAGAGGTAGAGTATCTGACTTTTAATCAGAGAGCCGATGGTTCGATCCCATCACGGCCCACCAGACTCTGCGTCCCCGTCGTCTAGCCCGGTCCAGGACACCGGCCTTTCACGCCGATAACACGGGTTCAAATCCCGTCGGGGACGCCATTTTTATATAGTAAAATCAATAAATTACTTCTTTTTGAGGGGTATAATTTTAGTTCCCTTATAGTTCCCCTTGCTTTTTTCATAAATGGATTTAACTTTCTGGGGCTGTATTCTAAAGTATCTTTCAAAGGCTTTATTTGTGCTGTGCATTGTGGCGGTTTTTATCTGTTCTGGCGTAAAGAACTGACCAAGATAAACTGCTGTGCTGTGCTTTGTTCCTCCGTAAAGGTCAATATCTTTGATGCCAAGGTTATCACAAGCCTTTTTCCAATAGCGATAAAATAAATCTGTTTCTTCTCCAAATGCTGCATAGCTTAGACTCCACAAAAAGGGGGGAGGAGCGCTCAGACCTTTTTTATCAAATCAAAAATCTCCTTTTCGCTAATTGGCTTGCTGAAAAAAAATCCCTGTATAATATTACACCCTAATTTTTTAAGAATATCCATTTGTTCCTGCGTCTCCACACCTTCAGCAATAATTTCCAGATTATTACTACACCAATTAAATATATGAATTTTTGTAATTATTATCTTGCATATTGAACGCTCGT
>DYOW01000029.1 GCA_020720325.1 Desulfobulbus propionicus | reverse complement strand
ATAGAAAAAGGCATTGAAAAAGGAATAGAAAAGGGCAAAAAAGAACAAAATTATTTCGTCGCCAGACAGCTTTTATCCTTTGGAAAGATGACAATTCAGGAGATAAGCGATATAACAGGCTTATCTGTTGAAGAAATTAACAGAATAAAAATTCAACAGGACTCAGATAAGCAAATATAGCGCTGCCAACATACTTATGACATAGACAATGATTTCAGAATTAAATCAAGTCAAAAAGGTTAAGTCAAAAATAAGAGGCTATAAAAAAATCCCAACATTATATTTAATTTTTGGAATAATGTGTTATATTTTTTTCATTGTTTGAAATCATTTCAGGAGATAATAACATGACAAACTGCATATTTTGTAAAATTGCCGCAAAGGAAATGAAATCAACTGTGGTTTATGAAGATGACGAATTATTTGCATTTAGAGATATTAATCCTCAGGCGCCAGTGCATATCCTTTTAATCCCTAAAAAACATATCCTAACGATTAATGATCTTGATAATGTAGATCAGGCGCTTATTGGAAAAATGTTTCTTGCAGCAAAAGAGATTGCAAAAAATGAAGGCATTGACCAGTCCGGTTACAGAACTCTTTTTAATTGCAACCGGGATGCCGGTCAGGAAGTTTATCACATCCATCTGCATATCATTGGCGGAAGAAAAATGACTTGGCCACCGGGTTAATTATTAAAAAAATAACCTCTGTCATTAAAATATTTGGGTGTTTAAAAAGAATATTTAAAATTTATTTTTTTCTAACTAAACATTAGCGCCTGAAACTAAATACTTTTTTTAAATTTCTTATTTATAATTAAATGTCTTTAAATATTTCACAGCTTAAAAAAATCAGAAAACCCTCACGATATCTTGGCAATGAATTTAATATTTCAAATAAATCCTTTAATGATGCAAAAGTAAGATTCTGCACAATATTTCCGGATCTTTATGAAATAGGCATGTCCCATCTGGGGATAAAGATATTATATCATATCCTTAACAAAATTCCTGATGTAATGGCTGACAGGGCATTTTGCCCTGATACTGACTTTGAGGAATACCTGAAAAATGAAAAAATCTCCCTTTACGGACTTGAATCAAAGATACCCCTTGAAAAATTTGACTGCCTTGCCATTACCCTTCCTTATGAATTATGTTATACAAATATTTTAACAATATTAAACCTTTGCAATATACCTTTTTATGCAAAAGACAGAGAAAACGGGAATTATCCGTTAATTTTGGGTGGTGGAAGCGCCGCGATACAACCAGAGCCGATTGCGCCTTTTTTTGACGCAATCTTAATCGGAGACGGTGAGCAGGCAATAGTTGAGGTTGCTGATATACTTAGAGAGTCAAAGGAAAAAAACACTGGAAAACACCTATTATTAAAACATCTTTCAGAAATTTCAGGGATGTATGTCCCCTCGTTTTTTAAGGACACAATAATTAATGACTTTGTTATTCCTGAGCCTGTTTTTCCAGATTATAAAAAAATACAAAGGCGTATAGAGCCAGACCTAAATAAACTTTATGCCCCTGACACTCCTGTTATTCCTCATTTAAATGTAGTTCATGACAGATTTGGCATTGAAATATCCCGTGGCTGCGCCAGGGGATGCAGATTCTGTCAGGCAGGAATGATCTACAGGCCTGTAAGGGAGAGAACGGCTGAAAATGTAGTAAACATTGCAAAATCAGGCATAAAAAATTCAGGTTGGGAAGAGCTTGCTTTTTTATCGTTAAGCACAGGTGATTATAGCTGTTTAACAGGGATTACAGGAGAACTTATTGATTATTTCTATCCAAGGAGGGTCTCTGTTTCTCTTCCGTCCTTAAGAGTAGGCTCATTAAATGATGAAATAATGCGGCATATAAAAAAGGTAAGGAAGACTGGTTTTACCCTAGCTCCGGAGGCTGGAAGCGAAAGATTAAGGAGAGTGATAAATAAGGACATTACAGAAGAAGCCTTGATTGAAGGGACAAAAAAGGTATTTGAAAACGGCTGGAAGGGCTTAAAGCTATATTTTATGATGGGTCTTCCCACAGAGGAAGAAGCTGACATTTATGAGATAATAAATCTTGCAAGAAAGCTTCAAAGATGCGCAAAAGCAAAGGGAAATGTCTCTGTCACCGTGAGCATTGGTCTTTTTGTTCCAAAGGCGCATACTCCCTTTCAGTGGGAGGCACAGCTTGAAGAACAAGAGGCAATAAAGCGGCTTTACATCCTTAAAGACAATCTTAAATCCCGTAATTTACAGTTAAAATGGCATGACACAAGGATGAGTGTAATGGAATGCATTTTCTCAAGGGGGGACAGGAGTCTTTCAGAGGTTATTGTAAAGGCATGGGAAAAAGGCGCAAGGCTTGACAGTTGGGGGGACCATTTTAATCCTCATTTTTTTTACGAAAGCGCTGATGATTTGGGAATAAACTTAAAGAAATTTATTAAGTCTTTTGACATTGATGCATACCTTCCCTGGGAACATATTGAAACAGGCGTTACAAAAGATTATCTGATTGCTGAAAGGCAAAAGGCCTTTGCAGAGGAATTCACCCCTGATTGCAGACGTGGAAAATGTCAGGACTGCGGTGTCTGTGATTTTAAGACTCTCAAACCTTTATGCTTTAATGAGACACAAAATACGGAAATTTCAGAAAATAACGAAATTAAACAACAAAATATTGATAATTTAAATGAAAAGGCAGAGAATGAAAAGGCTGATGCAGATAACAAACAGTCTTCTCCTTTTTATTATCTTATAAAATACACCAAACAGGCGGAATCTTCACTTATCGGACATCTTGATCTCATGCGGATATTTCAGCGGGCAGCCACAAGGGCAGATTTGCCTGTCTCATATTCAAAAGGCTTTAATCCTGGTCCGCTTATGTCCTTTGATCAGGCAATATCCCTTGGAACAGAGAGCCTTTGCGAGCAGTTTTCCATTGGTTTAAATTTTTATATTTTGCCTGAAAAAATCCATGAAGATTTCAATAAAAATCTGGTTAGCGGGATAAATATTACAAGCGTGGAATTCCTTGGTGAAAAGAAAAAGATTAATAAATGGAATATACTTGAATATCTTATTATTTTTTCAAGAGATAACGAGACTTTCGTAAGAGATAAAATTGATGATTACAACAAAAGTCAGGGATTTGACCTTGAAGTCAAGGATGAAACCGGAAAAAAACTCATAATTAATTCCAAAAAGATTATTGACTGCCTTGATATCAGGGAATCATCAGAAACAGGCTGCAAGGTATGGCTTAAAATCCTTACTGTGCCCAACAGGAGTCTTGTAAAGCTTGATGAGCTTATTTCAATGCTTTTTGGTATAACGGATTATGAGGTTATTATTACAGGCAGATACTATTCTGAAAATGCGTTGGATTTGTCTTTAGTGTGAATTAGCATATATTCAAAATATTTTTGCACAAATCTCCCGGAAGCTATATCATTTATTGAGAAACTAAGTTCGTCACGCTTTAAAAACTGGCTTGTTAATGAGAGAAAAAGATTGCCGGATGTATTATTTATAAACTCAGTGATTTTTTCCATTTCTTCATTATTAAGATTAAGGGCATATATCCTGCATCTAACAGGTCTGTAATCCTGTATGAGGCACTTATCTTCACTGAAAAACGGGCAATTTATAGGTATTTGTTCATTTTCTTCTTTATTTTTTATGATTTTAATATTTTCAATGGCTTTTTGAATAATATCTTTTCTAATTTCCAGTGTAAGATTAATATTCATCTGATTACTGATAAATACTGCCTCAATAAAGCTTAAAAAGAAATTTTCATCACAGCAGACAAAAACATCTTTGCCGCAGATATTATTTTTGTCCTTGATGTCATCTTCAATCTTATTTATTAATGCGATATATTCATTAAAAAAAGGTGACAAATCAACAACATGTTTTGTTTCAAGGCTTGGCTCACGGATAGTGAGAGTTTTTTCTATTTTTCCATATTTTTTAAGAAGCTGCCACTGAGAATAATTTGATGGTAATGCGCGGGTATTTTTTAATTTTTTTTCTGCAAGTTTTGGATGCAATCCCTTACGCAAAAGATAGGCTGTGACAAATGTACCGGTTCTTCCGATTCCATGCCTGCAATGAACCAGAACTTTTTTACCAAGATATATTGCCTCATCAAGCCATGAAAGAGCCTCTTCCATATCCTGCAATTTGGGGATATCCTCATCGCGAATTGGAAGATATTTAACCTCAAAGCCTGAAACAGTCTCTATCTCGTGAAGGTCGCAAAATTCTCCGCACAAATTTACGATTGCGTGTATACCCGAAGCTTTTATTTCATCAAGTTCTTCATATGACATAGGGGCATGACCCACTGCAAGTTGTGATGTTATCCAGTTTACTTTATATTTTGACATAGTTTTATATTAATATATTATTTTTTAAGATAGTAAAGTCTGATTAATTATTTCCCTCACCCAAACCCTCTCCTTTAATGTGAGAGGGAAATCTCCCCTCCCTTTATGGGAGGGGATTAAGGGGAGGGTGAATAATCTATAACAGTTTGCATTTTCATTAATTTCCACCATATTTCAGTATAACCTTTTTTTATAAATCAGATTTACCTTTGACAAATTGATCTGCCAGATAATTAATATCGCTATTTTGATTAAGCTTTAGATCCATTTGTTTGGTGACTCCTAAAAGTCTTCCTATTTCATAGATTTTTTTATTAAAACTAATTTTATCATCGTTTTTAATGGTTGCCTCAACAGTATCGCCTTTGATTTTTGTCTCAAATTGCATAGATTTTAAGACTTTGCATAAAAAATTTGCCCTTAAAAGCCTTCCATCAACCAAACCTCCGCCACCTGCGAACCTGAATGTGATATAATTTTGCTGGGGATTATCTCCACATATTGAGTCAATAATAACAAAATGGTAACCAAATCTGACGTTTATATTTAAATAATCTTCTGAAATTATCGCATAGCTTGAAAGATCAGGTGAATCAGCGCTGGAAATTCCACCTCCGTCAACCATTTCCGTAAAATTTTTCCAGTTGAAAAGCATGGTGTCCGCCCATTTTATATCTTTGTGGGACAGACCCTCCATAAGTTTTTTTAAGGGTTCAGCGCTTAAATGTTCTAGTGAAATTTCTTTTTGCTGAGAAAATTCTTTTTTTATTCCTCCTCCCATATCAAGAACATAAATAATAAAAGGAAGATTTGTCTGAAGTCTCTTTGCGCCTTTTGATATCTGTCCGGCTAAACCAATGGAAAACATTTCATTTACGGATTTTTCATGTATAAAACGAATCATATCATGAAAGCTTTTACAATTTTCCAGTTGAAAATCAGGTGAAAAAGGATCGGTTAGTTTAAGCTGGCATATTTTTTTGATAATTTTTTTTAATTTGGAATGTAAGGGGCTATTCAGATAAATTTCATCATCTTTTGAAGGTTTATTGTCATAATTTAGGAAAAACTCATTGATTATCCCTGTAAAAATCTTTTTTTCATCAGCCCATAAAGTAATGGTCGAGCCGTCTTCAAAGAGGTTAAGGGCATTTTTTAATCCTGTAAGCATGGGAAGACCGTATTCCCTTGCAACCGAGGCAAGATGACCGGTTGTTCCACCCTGTTCTGTGATAAGTCCCTTTATCCTTTTAAGTATGGATACATATTCCGGTCTTGCTGTTTTTGTTATTAAAATGCAATCCTGGGGTATTTCTGAAAATTGCAATGTTTCTTTTAACAAAAAGACATTTCCTGCGGCAATACCTTTTGAAGCTGTTTCACCATGACCGGATATAATGATTTTATCAGGATAAATATCTGTTTCCGGTTTTTTTATGTTGTCTAAAATATCTTTTTTAAGAGGTCTTGATTGTAATAGAAATTTATTGCCTTTTCCGTCAATCGCCCATTCAATATCCTGCGGATGTCCATAAAGGTCTTCAAGCATTATTGCCCATTTGCCTAATATTTTGGCATTTGTCTGTGAAAGGCTCATTTTATCCTTGATTTCATCTGAAAGGTCTTTAATGCCTGATGTGGTCATTAATTCATATTTTGACGAACAATTTTCCTTAATTATTTCAAGATTTTCATTTTTTTTAAGATAAATAGTATCTGGCGTAACCTCACCTGACACAAGAAGCTCACCAAGTCCCCAGATTGATTGAATAAGAATAGCTTTTTCATCTGCTACTTTTTCTTCAGCTTCTGTAAAAATAACACCGCTTATCTTGGAATTTATGAGTTCCTGAACAATAACTGCCATAGGTGTCTGTATATCTATGAGACCGTAATTAATCCTGTAAAATATGGCATTTGGGCAATATTTACTTGCGATGACTTCTTTATAGTTTTCTGCGATATCTTCTTTGACCACATTAAGTTTTGTTGAATATTGTCCGGCAAAGGAAAATTCTGTGTCTTCTGAAATAGCGCTGCTTCTCATTGCAAGCCTTGTTTTTTTGTCTCCCCAAATCTCATTATACATTTTTATAATATCTTCATAAAGCGCCGGCGGTATCTCAGCTTCCTTTATCATTAAAGAGATTTCACGGGATTTTTGATTTAAAGAAAGGGGATCATTAATGTCAACCTGTTCAAGCTTTGCATCAATTTTGTTTTTAAGGTTATTAAATTCAAGGAAATAGTAGTAGGCATTGGTGGTAATCACAAATGAGGCAGGCACAGGAATATCAAGGTTTCTTTTGATGATGCAAAGATTTTCAGCCTTACCTCCTGCAATTTTATGTGGATTTTCAGGTAAATCATCAATTTTCAAAACAAAAGGCAATGAAAAAAAATAATCATCATCAGTTAATTCCATTTTGATATAAAAATCAATTTTTTTGAGATAATCTCTGAGACCAACATAAGCAGGCGATATATTTATAAGGCTATAAACCATATCATCAAGAGCAACATAGAGAGAATTATACATTTTTCTTATACTAGCAAGGTCAACCCTTTTATTGTTATAATAGATATCCTCTATATCTGCCATTAAGTTGTGGGCTATCAGGTTGTAATTAAGGAGTTTTTTAAAGGATTCATATTTTTCCCTTAAAAGAACTCCGGGCGCAAATAATTGATAGGTAAATCTTTTAAAGAGATTATTTAAGAGCATTTATTTTTTATAGTTTTAAGAGCTAACTTTAAATTTTTAATCTAACATATAATTTTTAAAAAGAAAGTGTTAGAAAGTGATATGACGCTAGTTAATAATTTTTTAATCATAGCGCTTTTTTAACTTAAAATTTCTATCCTATAAGACTTGCAACCTTTTCTTCAAGCTCATCCTTGTCAATGGGTTTGACGCAATATTCTCTGGCTCCAAGGGAAAGAGCCTGTTTGGCTGTGTCTATTGTGGGATAACCTGTTAGCATTATTACTTTAATTGAAGGATTTATCTTTTTTATTTCTTCCAGAACCTCAATTCCTGTCATTTTTTTTAATTTAATATCAAGGATTGCAAGGTCATAATTTTCATTTTTTGCGGATTCTATCGCCTCCTGTTCTTCTGTAAAGAAAGAAACAACATATCCTTTTCTTTCAAGAATTTTTTTTATCATGAGTCCTGCATCAAATACATCATCAACAACAATTATTTTGTTACTCATTTTAATTTTAACCCCAAAATTAATATTTGTATTATATAAAATTATATTATACACAAAAATTAAAAAATGAGATATATTATAATTAAAAATATTAAAACTTATGAAAAAATTTCTTTTTTTATATTTCTTATCTGTTTTATTATTTCCTGATCTGGTGATGGCGCTTCAAAGTCATCCCCATCCGGAAGGACTTTATGTTCATCAATTCGGTCATGTCACCTTTGGTTGCTCCATGTTGTTTTTTCTTATTTATCTTACAATAAAGCCACTTGGCAAGGGAAGAGCATGGATTTATTTTAAAATATCTTTAGTGTTCTTTATATTATGGAATATTAACGCATTTTTTGCCCACTGGACAGAGACTTTAATCCCTTCCACTCACTTTTATAATGAAGGCAGTGTTATCGGCCACTATATTAAAGGACCTGTCTCTTTTATTGATATTGCATTTTATATCCTTAAGCATGATCATTTATGGTGTGTGCCAGCTATGTTTTTTATGGTTTTATCTTTAAGAACTTTTTACAAAAATATTAAAAATAATTTAGCAACAGATTCTGAGGCGTTTTAAGATGCAGAATTTATCCCTGATGCCTGTCTACCTTGTGGATGTGATTGGCTCAATTCTTATGGTAATTTTTGCCTCAGTCGCATTTTATTATTCCTATAATCTTATGAAACTCCAGCCCAAAAAAGTACTTTGGCTCTATATATTTAATTTTTGTCTGTCCCTTATTGCATTTGCCCTTTCCAGGGGATTTGGTCATATTATGCAGTTTATGTTGCTTGCCACTGGAAACAGACATGTCTGGAAACTATTATCTCCATATAGCGGAGGACTAAATACTGCCACATTTATAGCGATAACCACCATAACAATCTATTTTTTTTCTATGAGAACTGTTATAGAGAGAATTAAGGACGACGCAAATAAAATATCAGAAATTAATGAAGACCTGTTAAAGACACAAAATGAGCTTAAAGAATTAAATCTTGGTCTTGAAAGAAGAATAGAAGAAAGGTCAAGGCTTTTATTAAAATCAGAGGAAAAATTTCGAAGACTTTTTGAAAATTCTCAGGATATGATATTTTTCTGTGAAGAAAACATAGGAATAACAGATATTAATCAGACAGGCATTTCTCTTTTAGGTTTTACAGTAAAGGATACGATTATTCACAGGGAACTTTCAGATTTTTTTGCGGAAAGAATGAACTGGCATCAGTTCAGGCAAAAATTATCGTTTTACGGTCATGTAAGAGACTTTGAGGTCAATTTTGTAAATTCAGAAGACCAAAGATTATCCCTTGTTATAACCGCAAACACAATAAAGGATGATGAAGGAAATATTATAGGTTTTGAGGGCATCGCCAAGGATATTACAAGGATAAAGCAGGTGATGTCAAGTCTTTTACAGGCTGAAAAAATGATTTCAGTGGGTCAGCTTGCGGCAGGGGTTGCGCATGAGATAAATACACCGCTTGGAATAATTCTCGGTTACACCCAGCTTCTTGAAGAGGACTTATCTGACAACAAGGAAGTTGTCGAGACCTTAAATATAATTGAAAAACAAACAAAGGTATGTAAAAGAATTGTTGCGGATTTATTAAAATTTTCCAGGGCAAAAAACAAGGAACAGGATGATTTAATTGATATTAACCGCAGCCTTGAAGATGTGCTTTCCATTATTGAACACAGCCTTAATATGAATCAGATATATGTTCACAGGGCTTTTGCCTCTGATTTGCCTGCTGTTATTGGTAATCAGGAAAAGCTACAGCAGGTGTTTTTAAATATTATAACCAATGCCCAGCATGCCATTGAAAGGGATGGAACAATTTCAATTTCAACAAAATTATTAAAAAATATAGATAAAATTGAGATTCAGATTGCTGATTCGGGTCCTGGCATTCCTCCTGAGATAATTAAAAAGATATTTGATGCCTTTTTCTCCACAAAAGGTGTTGGCAAAGGCACTGGTCTTGGGCTTTCCCTCTGTGTGGATATAATAAAAGAACATAATGGCGAGCTTTTTGCAATATCTCCGCCTGATGACAAGAATCTTATTGACATCGGCATGAGAACAGTTTTTAAAATAATTTTACCAATTAAAGAAAGTTGAATTATCTTTCAAATTAATCAATAAAAACATTTTTTTTTATAATTTTGTATGATAAAATCCTGAAAATATGAAAGAGATACTGGATAATTTTTTAAAAATTCTTGATAAAACATCCAACTGTAAGGAGACAAATTTAATATGTCACTTACAGGATGAACTAATTAAATTAAAAAAAGATATTTTTGAACTGACTACCCTTGTTGAAAGAGACACGCTCACAGGTCTTTATAATTTCAGATATTTTCTTGATGCGATTCATAATGAAATTGAAAGATACAGAAGGACTGATCAGGTTTTTTCATTAATTATAGCTGATTTGGATTATTTTAAGTCTATAAATGATATTTACGGTCATGTCAGGGGAAATATTGCCTTGAAACATATTTCGTTGCTGTTATTATCCAATACCCGTCCAACCGATGTTGTGTGCAGATACGGAGGTGAGGAATTTGCTATTATTCTACCGGGCTCACAGCTTGCAAGGGCTAAAAAGGTCGCTGAAAGACTTCGGAAAACCATTGCTGAAACTCCTTTGGTATTAGAAGATGCAACGATAAATATCACAGCAAGTTTCGGTGTGGGGGTATTTAAAGAGAACAAAAAGCAACTTATTGATATTAATGAATTTGTCCATTCTATTGACCTTTTGCTTCTTTCTGCAAAAAAAAGCGGGAGAAATAAGGTGGTTTATGGCACAGAAATTGTAAAGACCGAAACTGAGATTAACTTTGATGAGAAGGAGTTTCTTTATTCCATAAAGACATAAAACTATGGCAAATTTTAATAATGGAAATAAAAGCGTATATTGCATATCAAGCGGCAAGGGTGGGGTAGGTAAGACAAGCATAGCGATTAATCTTTCATATGCCCTTTCTGGCGCTGGAAAAAAGGCGCTTTTGATTGACGGAGACCTGGGACTTGCAAATATTGATGTCATGCTTGGCGCTGTTTCAAGGGAAAATATAAAAGATGTATTTGAAAAGGGTCTTGATGTCAAAGAAATTCTTATTTTTCAAAACGAAAATCTTGCAATTTTACCAGCAAGTTCAGGTGTTGTTGAGATGGCGAACCTTTCTTTTGAAGGAATGGGAAGGATAGAAAACATTTTAAGGTCAATTATAAATGAATTTGATATTGTTCTTATAGATGCTGCCGCTGGCATAGGCACATCAGTTCTCAGTTTTAATGCGTTTGCAGGTCAAAATATAGTTGTTCTCACCCCTGAGCCTACTTCAATCACTGATGCATATGCTCTTATCAAGGTTTTAAGCAAGGATGAAATACTTGGAACCCTTCATCTTATTATTAACAGGGTAAAAGATGAAAAAGAAGCCAGGGGTGTATTTGAAGGTCTTAATAAGGCCCTTGACAGATTCTTAGGAATTCAGGCAAATTTGCTGGGCTGGATTCCCCAGGCAAATGAGGTTAGCAAGGCTATCAGGGAACAAAAACCATTTTATCTCCTTTATCCTGATTCCCAGCCTTCAAGGGCTATAGAAGAGATTTCAAATATTATTGCAGAATTTTAATGCTTCTTTTTGATAAAAATTCCTTTCTTGCTGATTTTCACATTCATTCAAGATACAGCCGCGCAACCAGTCCCCAGATGCATCCTGCTTCCATTGACTCATATGCCAGACAAAAGGGCATAAAAATAATAGGAACAGGTGATTTTCTACACCCCAGATACCTTAATGAACTTAAAAGCGTGCTTGTGCCTGCTGAAAAAGGTCTTTATGTCTGCAAGGATGACATGGATTCCACCAGATTTATATTTACAACCGAGGTTTCAAATATATATAAACAGGGTGGAAAAACAAGAAAAATACATCTTATGATATTTGCCCCGGATTTTGAAATTGCTGAGGAACTTCAGAATGCATTTGAAAAAATGGGAAATATTAAGTCAGACGGCAGACCGATCTTTGGATTTTCCGCAAAGACACTTGTTAAGGTTGTAATGGATATATCAAAAGACTGTCTTATTGTCCCTGCGCATATATGGACACCCTGGTTTTCGCTTTTTGGTTCAAAATCAGGTTTTGATTCCATTGAAGAATGTTTTGAAGAAGAAACACCTAATATTTTTTGTCTTGAAACGGGTCTTTCATCAGACCCTAAAATGAACTGGCAATTATCCAAACTTGACGGATACACTTTGATTTCCAATTCCGATTCCCATTCTCCTCAGAAAATCGGCAGAGAATGTAATGTTTTTTCCTGTCAAATGGATTATTTCAGCATTATTGACGCATTAAAAAATAAAAGCCCGGGTTTTGTTGGAACAATAGAATTTTTTCCTGAAGAAGGCAAATATCACTATGACGGCCACAGAAATTGCAATGTTTGTCTTAATCCTGATGAATCAAACGCTTTTAATGATATATGTCCTGTTTGCGGTGAAAAACTAACAATTGGAGTGCTTCACAGGGTATTTGAGCTTTCTGACAGGAAGAATGGCTTTGTTCCTGAAAATTCAAGACCTTTTGTCAGCATTGTTCCACTTGATGAGATTATTGCCGAAGCCCTGGAAGTTAACTCAAAATCCCAGAAGGTATTAAAGGAATACAGGCGATTAATTGACACTGTTGGAAATGAGATGGATATTCTTTTATGGCACGACCTTTCTTTTTTGCAAAAAAATATTCCCGAAAAGATATTTGAATATATAAAAATGATGCGTGACAGTAAGTTATATATTTCACCGGGTTTTGACGGGGAATACGGAAAAGTAAGTTTTTTGAAAGAAATAATGTAAAAAAAAAGTGATATAAATGTTAAAATAGCACAAAAAATATTCCAGAAAAATCTTTTTTCTTGATTTTTTAATATTAATTCATTAATATTTTATTTAAGTTTGCCTTTAATTTGGGGGGGTAATAAATGTCAGAAAATAAATCTTTTTTTAAGTTGTTACTTGATAGAAAAATTTCTACTAAATTAACCATTGGAATATTTTTAGTTATCTTGATAAGCGTTGTTATTTCTTTGATAAATCAGGTAAATACAATAGAAAATCAAAAAGATGCAGTTATAAAAAGGGCTGAGGACAAACAAAAAATATTAAACGAAGAATCAGAGGTGATCGCAAATTTTTTTCTTCAGCTTGCCCAGTTTTATGCCTTAAAAAATGATACAAAAACAGCCATTGAAAAGAATGACAGGGAAGAATTAAAAAAACTGGCAATACCTCTTTGGAAAGATATTTTTCAATTTAATAAAGATTATCAGCATAAAGTTCATTATCACTCACCACCAGCAAAATCTCTTTTGAGGGTCTTTGCCCCGGATAAATTTGGTGATGACCTTTCGTCCTTCAGAAAGACTGTTGTGGATGTGCTTTCAAACGGCACAACGATTAAGGGTTATGAATCGGGCGTTGGCGGTTTTGCAATGAGGGGGATTGTTCCAATTAAAGATACACATGGAAAGATTGTTGCAAGCGTTGAGGTTTTTACTGATTTAAAGAATATATTACAACACATAGAAAAAAAATATGCCATGAACCTTGTCGCAATGAAATTGGAACGTTCCGATGTGACAACCATTAAAAAAGATAAAGAAGTTAAAATAGGTAATTATTCTCTGGAATATGCAACCAATGAAAGCTTGTTAAAGGAGCATATAGACGAATCCTTTTTAAAAAGCGCTCTTGATTCAGATGGCGCTATAAAAAAATTTGCAAACAGTTATCTGGTTATAGGTTCTCCAATAAAAAATTATGAGGGTAAGTCTGCTGGTGTATTAATTACCTTTACAGACTTGACAGCCTTTAATAACGCTCAAAAAAAGGCGCTTTACGGCGCTTTGTTCAATGGTTTTTTGTCAATTTTAGGGGCTGTTGTGATTATATGGTTTATACTTAAAGTTGTTGTTGTAAAACCTATAAATAATATTCTTGAAGGATTTGGCAGGCTTTCAAAGGGAGATTTAACGGTAAAAATGTTAGTTTCGCATAAGGATGAAATGGGTGAGCTTGCAACAAAAACCAATGAAACAATACAAAATTTAAGGGAACTTGTGAGAAATGTCTCTTGTCAGGCTTCCTATCTCGATGATGCAGTTGTAAAACTTACTGATGCATCACATCAGTCAGCCACGAGCGCTACCGAGACATCTGCCCAGACTAATGAAATTGTTAAAACTACTGAAATTAATAATCAGAATATTTCATCCCTCGCCGCTGCAAATGAAGAAATAACTGCTACAATTAAGGAAATTACCCAGAGTTCTGTTTTAACTGTTGATATGATTTCTGATATTGGGGTGAAAGTAAGCAGCGCAACCAATAATATTAAAAACCTTAATAAACATTTTGAAAATATTGAAAGTGTCCTTATTTTCATAAAAAAGATTGCTGATAAAACAAATCTTCTTGCGCTTAATGCAAATATTGAGGCAGCAAAGGCTGGAGATGCCGGAAAAGGCTTTGCCGTTGTTGCAAATGAGGTCAAAACCCTTGCAAATCAGACAAGAGAAGCAACTGATAAGATAGTTTCAACAATGGAACAACTGAAAAATTTTGTTGAACTTTCTGTAATAGATATTAGTAAAATAAATGAGATGGTTGAGCCAATTTCAAACATAGCCCATGATGTTTCAGTAAATATGCAGCATAACGCAGAGGCAAGCAATGAAATAAGCAAAACAGCGCAGAGACTTTCTGAAGCCACAAATGATTCCACAAGACAGATTGACGGATTAAAAGAGGCAATAGAGCTTGTTGCGCAGTCTGCGGAGACAACAGAGAGCGCTGCAAATGATTTAAAAAGGGTTTCTGAAAGTCTTATAAATTATGTTTCAGGCTTCAGGATATAAATTTTCATAAATTATTTTTATATAACTTTAGTTAATTCTGTCAATAACATAACAATTAATAGTTAAGAATGAAAAACGAGGAGACTTTATGAAAAAAATTTTGATTCTTGAAGACAGCTTTATTGTTGCAAAACTTTTAAAAACAGTTTTAGTTTCGAAAGGCTTTGAAGTTGTTGTCCACGAAACCTTAGGAAGTGTTTTTGCAGATAATTCAAATTATCATCTTGCAATTCTTGATTATAAGCTTCCTGACGGAAACGGAACAGATGTTGTGAAGGATTTAAGAGTAAAAAACCCCCAGATTCCCATAATTTTGTTAACTGCAAGGGGTTCTGAAGCAGTGAAGGAAGAGGCTAAAAAGGCAGGAATCAATGAATTTCTTGATAAACCTGTTGATACAAATACCTTAATGAATATAATTAATGCATATATCAGATAACTTGATTTCATTTATAATTATCTCCATAAGTTGTTTCTTGTTATTGATAATAGTATGTTATCAACACTGGCTTTTAAAAATATTGGAAAAATCAAGAAATAATTTTAGAATATTTGTTGACTCGTCTCCTTATCCTTTTCTTTTTACTGACAAAGAATTAAATATAAAAACAATCAGCAAATCAACCGCTGAGCTTTTTTCAACTGAAATAAGATCAATAATCAACAAAAACATAAGGACATTTATTTCTTATGACACTTATCTCCAGGATAAGCTTCAAAACAGGAAGAACGAATTTTTAATGTTGGCTGCTGAGACAAATAAGGATAAAATTCCAATTGAATGCACAATATATTCACCTTTCAGACAAAATGATTATTTTTTCTGGTTTTTAAGGGATGTAAGAAAGGACATTGATTTACAGTTCTTTTTCCAGAGGATGATTGATTTTTATCCTTTTGGATTCATGAAACTTGATTATAAGGGAAATATCCTACAAACAAACAAAAAATTCAGGGAAATATTTAATTTTGAAAATTATTCAAATTTACATATAACTCTTTTCTTTTACTGGCATAATTATTATAAAATTATTGAAAATATCAGGATTAACGGTTATGAATCCCACGAAATAGAATTTGAGCTGAACTCCAACAAAAAAGACCTGGAGTTTTTTTTTTTTAATGCCCCTATAAACGAACATTCCATTTATTGTTTTATTCAGGAGATCACATCAATAAACGAACTTCATCAAAATCTTGAAAATGCCCTTGAAGAACAAAGGAAGTTAGCCCTTGAAAAAGATCTGTTTTTTGCAAAAATGAATCATGAGCTTAGGACACCATTAAATGCTATTATAGGTATCACAGACCTTTTTTATGAAAAAATAAAAAATGATGCTGATTTTAATAAATATGCAGATATTTTTCATGATTTAAAGCTGTCATCAAGACATTTACATGATATTGTCTCTGAAACACTTGATTTTAGTAAGATTTCAACAGGAAAAACAGAATTAAATGAAGAAATTTTTGATTTTCTGGAACTAATTGCTGAAACTATCTTTTCATTTAAGTATATTGCCAATAAAAAAGATTTGATAATTGATGCAGACTATCCCCAGGAACTTATCTTTTTATTTTTGGGAGACAAAACAAAAATAAGACAGATATTATACAATCTTTTATCAAACAGCGTAAAGTTTACTGATAAAGGTTCAATAACAATATTAATTAAATCTAAAGGATATACAATAACAGATAATAGAAAAATTTATACTGTAATAATCGATATCACTGATACAGGCATTGGTATTAATGAAGAGGATAAAGATAAATTATTCAGGCCTTTTGAGCAGGCACAAGAGGGTAAGACAAAAGGCGGCACAGGACTAGGTCTATTTATATCAAGGGAACTCGCTATGTTTATGGGAGGCAATCTTACGTTTATAAGCCAGGTTGGAAAGGGCACAATTTTTACCCTGACATTAAAATTAAAAGAGGCCTTACAGGATGAAATTCCCAAAGAGACTAAAAAAGAATCAGAACATTTGAATAACCATAAAGGCATGCTTGCCCTTATTGTAGATGATGTTTCCATGAACAGAATGGTGCTGAGGTTTATGCTTGAAAAAATCAACTGGAAAACCCAGGAGGCGTCATCTGGCATTGAAGCGCTTGAAATACTTGATACCAATAATTCTTTTAAGCTTATTTTTATGGATATATCAATGCCTGAAATGGATGGTATCCAGACATTACATAAAATAAGGGAGAAAAATATTAATATCCCTGTGATTGCATGTACTGCCTACGCAGTTTCAGGGGACATGCAGAAATTTTTGGATGAAGGCTTTAATGGTTATATATCAAAACCAATATTGTCTGAGAATTTAATCAAAGAGATTAATTCTATCATGAATCAACCCCATTTCCCCCAAAAATCTCCTGATATTTTTCAAAATGAAACAAAAGATGCAAAAGATGATAATATCGATGAAATACTTGTGGATTATCAGAAACTCATTGAAACCTGCAATGGAATGGAAGAGCTTGCAAGAGAGCTGCTTTATGACCTGATAAATCAGGGTCCTTTATGGCTTAAAGAAGCTGAGATGTCAGTTAAAGAGCAAAATATTGAAAGAATAAGAAAGGTTGCTCATCTTGTAAGCGGAACAGCCTCAACTATTCATGCATTACTACTCTATCAGCAGGCAAAAAATCTTGAAATGCTTGTAAATGATAATAAAACAGAAGAATTATCCCATGCTCTTGATGAATTTACTGTGGCTATGCATAACACTTTAAGATGGTGTAGAAAAAAATTGCAGGAAAATTGACATTGTCTGTTTTTTGACTTTAGTGTTATAATATTTTTGACGATAATATTTTTAACAATAAAATTTTTTCTAAGAAAATATTATGACAAGACAAGTAACACCTGAAGAAAGATTTTCTATTAACGAAATTATCACAGAGAACAAAAGCAACAGCTTTTGCGGTATTATTGGAATAAGCGCTGAAATGCTTTCTATTTTTAATACTATCAGGAAGGTTGCGCTTACTGACAGCACTGTGTTGGTTACCGGTGAAAGCGGCACCGGCAAGGAACTTGTCGCTAATGCCATACATGAAAACAGCAATAGGAAAAACGGACCTTTTATTCCTGTAAACTGCGCTGCAATACCAAATGAACTAATTGAGTCCGAACTCTTTGGTCACGAAAAAGGCGCATTTACCAGCGCTATAAAAACCCGTATAGGAAGATTTGAACTTGCAAATAACGGCGTTATTTTTCTTGATGAAATAGGCGACTTAAATCCCACCTTACAGGTTAAATTATTGAGGGTGTTACAAAACAGACAGATAGAAAGGGTAGGCGGTCAAAAAACCATTAATATAAATATCAGGATAATTGCAGCCACAAATGTTGATATGGAAAAGGCTGTAAAGGAAGGCAAGTTCAGGGAAGATCTTTATTACAGATTAAATGTAATACCAATCCATATACCTCCCTTAAGGGAGAGAAAAGACGATATCCCCCTTTTAAGCGATTATTTTCTCTCTAAATATCAGTCTTACATAAACGGGAACGGAAACGGCAATAAAGGTTCGTTGTCTTTATCAAAAGAGGTTATGGATTGTTTTGCCGGATACGAATGGCCCGGAAATGTCAGGGAGCTTGAAAATATTATTGAAAGAACCGTTGTTCTCGCAAACGGAATACAAATAAAAAAAGAAGACCTGCCGGAAAAGCTTGTAAAAAATAATTTTATATGTAATAATAGAAAAAATATTGTTGATGAGGACCCAAGAGTTGCCCTCATGAAACAAGAGGATAATGACTTTAACACACAATTTATCCTGCCTGAACAAGGTCTTTGTTTAAGCGATACAGTACAGGAGTTTGAAAAAAATTTAATATTGCAGGCTCTTAAAAAGACAGCAAATATTAAAAACAGGGCAGCTAAACTTTTACAGATGAACAGAACAACACTAATTGAAAAAATGAAAAAATTAAACATTAATTTAAAAGAATTTGAGAATGTATGACCTTTAAGAATAAATTTTTCTTTCTTTTTTTTCTGACAGTATTTTTTAATTTTAACCCTTTTGTTTTTGCCAAAGAGATAAAGATAATTATAGCGCCAATTGATGTGACAAGCGCTGGTGAAAATAAATATCTCGCAAATTCCATACCTCAGATACTAATAAGCAGAATGAACAAATCCGGTGAAATTATTGTTTCAGAAGTAAAATCTCCTTTAAAAGACAGCAAAAAACAGCAAGATGATTTTACAACGCTTATGAATCTTGCAAGGGCTAATAATGCCGATTATCTTATAACAGGCAAGGTCTTATCTTCAGGAAAAAATAGCAACATAGACTTGTTTCTGTTTAATGCTTCCTCAAATCAGCCTGAATCCCATTTTAATTACAATGCAGATAATCTTAATGATTTAATGCCAAAACTTAATGATTTTTCAAAGGCATCCATAAATCTTGTTAAATATATCAAGGTCTCAGATGAAAAATCCTCTGAAAAAAAAGATAAGATAACTTCTGCCGACAATAAGCCCGTCCTTGTTTCCCCAGATGCAACGGACAGCTCCGGAGGCGATGATTCTTACAGGGCGCATCCTGATAAATTAATGAGAACAGGCAAAGCCCAGCAAAAGATTATAGATGAAAGAAAAAAAACAGTTATTGAAAAAAAACAAAGGACACCTGAAGAGCTTGCCTCAAAACCAACTATTATGACCCCTTCAAACTCTGTTAATGAAAAGGAAAAAAAACCGGGGCTTTTATCAAAAATAGGTATTAATTTGCCTTCAGAAAAAATTGAAGCTGAAAAAGCATCTGAAAAATCTAATCTATTTATTGAAAGACAGACACTTGTTGCCAATCTTTCAATACCTGAGGCAAATAACACCATAGATTCCGCAAAACCAACGCTGCTTTCCCAGACATCTTCCAAATCTTCTAAATCTTTTTCATTTTATCTGCCATATTTTGATAAAAAAGACACTCCTGTCACTCGTTCCGGTCTTCCTTTTCCAACTCCGGATGAATTAAAGCCCATTGGCAAGACTAAACAAGATGATCAAACCGTTCTTCTTAAAAAAAATGAACAGATTAAAAATACTGAAAAAATTGATAATAAAGTAAAAAAGGAATCCCAAAAGACTGTGGTTGCGCCAACTGAGAAAGTAACTGAAAAATCACCTGAAAATTCATCAAAAAATAATTCTGTTATTGAAAAAGCAGATTCTAATAAAAATATTGCCCCATCAAATAATAATATTTCCAAAAATGTTGATACTGAGAATAATAAACACACTTCCAAAGAGTCTGAGAAAACCGCTAATCCTCAGTGGCAATGGAATTAATTAACAGATATAAATAAATATATTAAAAATTTATATTTTTATAAAATAATGCTTGTAAATAATATAAAAATTGTTATATTCATGAATTAAATTTTATTTATTGGTAAATAAGAAAGATAAATTAATATTAAATGTCCAGATTTTTTAAAGTTATAAACATTTTTTTATATTTCATTCCTATATTCCTAATAAACCTCATCTTATAAATAATATAATCAGGTAATATCATGATAACTGTTTTTTTATCCGAAAATTCTTTTAAAGTTGACAGCGGCACAACAGCCATTGTTTTTTTTAATGAAAAACTCCAGAAAAGCGAATTAAAAAGGCTTTTGCTTGTCCGCATAAACGGAATTGTTAAAGATATTTCCACAATACTTAATGATAATGATGTGTTAGAACCAATTTTTGAGGGTGATGAAGGAACTCTTGAAATTTTAAGACATACAACCGCACATATAATGGCTCACGCTGTTTTTGAACTTTTTCCAGGAGTTCAGTTTACAATAGGACCAGCCATTGAAAACGGATTTTATTATGACTTTGATTATAAGAGACCTTTTACCCAGGAAGACCTCTTAAAGATTGAAGAAAAAATGACGGAGATCATAAATAAAAAAATTCCTATTATAAGAGAAGAACTATCTATATTTGATGCAAAAAATAAATTTGAGCATATTGATGCAATTTATAAACTTGAGCTTCTTAAAGAGCTTGAGGAATATGGAGAAAAAATAATATCCGTATATACAGAGGATAATTTTTTTGATCTCTGCCGCGGACCCCATCTGCAAGATACCGGAAAAGTCAGGGCATTTAAGCTTTTGAGTGTGGCAGGGGCATATTGGCGCGGTGATGAAAATAAACAAATGCTTCAGCGCATATATGGAACTGCATTTTTTGATAAAAAAGACCTCAAAGACTATCTTGATAAACTTGAAGAGGCAAAAAAAAGAGACCACAGAAAACTTGGAAAGGAATTAAAACTTTTTTCCATTGAAGAAGAAATCGGCCCCGGTTTGATTCTATGGCATCCAAAAGGCGCCATGCTCAGAAAATCAATTGAGGATTTCTGGAAAAGTGAACACATCAACAGAGGTTACAGCCTTTTATATACCCCGCATATAGCAAAACGCGATTTATGGAACACAAGCGGTCATCTCTCCTTTTATGCTGATAATATGTACTCACCAATGTACATAGATGAAGTGACCTATCAGATAAAACCAATGAACTGCCCTTTCCACATTGCAATTTATAATACTGAGCTAAAAAGCTACAGAGATTTTCCTTTAAGATGGTGTGAGCTTGGCACTGTTTACAGATATGAAAGAACAGGCACATTACACGGTCTTATGAGGGTAAGGGGATTTACTCAGGATGATGCCCATATCTTTTGCCGTTTAGACCAGATTGAAGATGAGATAAATAATATCCTTGAAATGACCTTGTTTTTTCTAAGGGTTTTTGGTTTTGAACGATATGACATTTATCTTTCAACAAGACCTGAAAAATATGTTGGAACAGATGATAACTGGGAAAAGGCAACTAATGCCCTTAAAAATGCCCTTAATAAACAAGGACTTCCATATCAGATTGATCCTGGGGAAGGTGTTTTTTACGGGCCTAAAATTGATATAAAAATAAAAGACTGTCTTGACCGTTCATGGCAGTGCTCTACGATACAGGTTGACTTTAATCTTCCAGAGAGATTTAAAGTTTCTTTTATAAACAGCGAAGGAAATCATGAAATGCCCATTATGATACACAGGGCAATTATGGGCTCTCTTGAAAGATTTATAGGCGTTCTTATAGAGCATTATGCAGGGTCGTTTCCGCTCTGGCTTTCACCTGTTCAGGCAAGGATAGTGACTGTTTCAGAAAAACATAATGAATGGGCTGAAAAACTCCTTGAACTCCTTAAAACAAAAAAAATAAGGGTTGAGGCAGATTTAAGAAACGAAAAACTTGGTAAAAAGATTCGTGAGGCTCAACTTGAAAAAATTCCTTTCATGCTTGTAATAGGCGATAAAGAGGTTGAAGAGAAAAAATTCAGCCCAAGAACAAGAAAAGGAGATACACTTGCGGCAATGACTGCGGAAGAATTTTTAAGTCATTTCGGAGATTCTTTTTTTAACCCGGATAAAAGTTAAAATTGAATTTAAACTTATATTAACCTAAAAAAAATCAGGAGGTGTGTTATAACCAAAGAATCAGATGTTAATATAAACAGGCAGATCAAGGCGCCTGAAATCAGGGTGATTGATGCTGAAGGCAAACAAGTTGGCGTTCTAACTGTAAGAGAGGCATTGGCAATGGCAGCGGAAGCAGGGTTGGATCTGGTGGAAATTTCTCCCAATGCAACTCCGCCTGTATGTAAAATAATGGATTATGGGAAATTCCGTTATGAAAAAAACAAAAAAGCACAGGAAGCCAAGAAAAAACAGACAATTATTCAGGTGAAGGAAATTAAACTAAGACCAAGAACCGATGTGCATGACCTTGAAGTTAAAAAGAAACATATCAGACAATTTATAGCAGAGGGTAACAAGGTTAAATTAACTGTCAGATTCCGTGGAAGGGAAATGATTTATAAACATTTTGGCATTGAACTAATTGACAAAATAACCACGGATCTAAGTGATATTACCTTGGTTGAGGGTCAACCAAGCCTTGAGGGACAGAGTTTACAAGTAATTTTATCACCAAAAAAATCTTGACGTTTATCTTTTTTTAGTGTATAAAATATATTTTTTCTTATTGTAGCTGTTTATAAAATAGTTATAATTTTTTTTCTTAAATTTTACAGAGAAAATATATTAACAGTAAATTATTTTTAAACAAATTTATAATAAAATAATATAAAGCGATAAAATATTTTTGAGGAATAAATGAATAAAATCAAAACCAAAAGAGCTGCTGCAAAGAGATATAAGGTAACAGGAACCGGAAAAATTATTGCCCGTAAAGCAGGGTTAAGACATTTGCTTACACACAAGTCAAGAAAAAGAAAACGTTCTCTTGGAAATGATTTTGTTGTGTCAGATACAAGGGTAAAATCAATCAGAAAAATACTGCAGGCTTATTAAAAAATATTATAAATTTAAAAAGAGGAGTATAAAATGCCCAGAGTTAAAAGGGGTTTCAAAGCCAGAAGAAGAAGAAATAAGATATTAAAGTTAGCCAGGGGAAACTGGGGCGCAAGATCCCGTTGTTATAAACAGGCTAAGGAAACTGTAGAAAGAGGATTATGTTACGCCTTTGCACACAGAAAAATCAAGAAAAGGGATTACAGAAGGCTCTGGATTGCAAGAATTAACGCTGCATGCAGATTAAATGATATTTCCTACAGTAAATTTATAGGCGGACTCTTAAAATCAGATATACATATTAACAGAAAAATTTTAGCGCATATTGCAATTACAGACCCTACAGCATTTACCCATCTTGTTGAACAGGTAAAAGCAGCTTAATTTTTTAGATGCTTGAAAAAATAAAAAATATCCTTTCTCAGGCAAATGAAGAGCTTGAAAAAGTAAGTGACCTCGCAGGTCTTGATAACATAAGAGTGTCATATCTTGGAAAAAAAGGACATCTTACACTAATATTAAGGACACTTGGCTCTTTATCTCCTGAAGAAAGACCTGTTGTAGGCGACTCTATAAATAAGGCAAAGGCCGAGCTTGAAGAGAAAATTTCATTAAAAAAAGAAACGCTTGAAAAGACAACTTCCAAATCATCAACAAAATTATTAGACCTGACCCTTCCTGGAAGAACTCCTTTTAAGGGCGCTTACCATCCAATAACCCAGATATTAAACGAAATTTGTGATATTTTTACAAGTCTTGGTTTTACAGTTTCACAGGGTCCTGAAATAGAGCTTGATTTTTATAATTTTGAGGCATTAAACATACCTGCCGAACATCCTGCAAGGGATATGCAGGATACTTTTTATGTATCAGACAATGTGGTGTTAAGGACTCATACCTCCCCAATCCAGATAAGGACAATGCAAAAAAGAAAACCTCCTCTTAAAATCATAGCCCCGGGAAAGGTTTACAGGTGTGATTCTGATATAACACATACTCCTATGTTTCATCAGATAGAGGGTCTCCATGTGGACAAAGACCTTTCTTTTTCCCACCTTAAAGGCTTATTAATACAGTTTCTACAGAAATTTTTTTCCGCAGACACAAAAGTAAGATTTCGTCCTAGTTTTTTCCCTTTTACAGAACCAAGCGCAGAAGTTGATATTGGATGTATGATGTGTGGTGGGAGCGGTTGCAGGGTTTGCAAAGGCACAGGCTGGATTGAGGTATTGGGAGCGGGAATGGTTCATCCCCAGGTATTCAGAAACGTTGGTTATGACCCTGCAGAATTTACAGGTTATGCCTTTGGACTTGGCATTGAAAGATTCACAATGCTTAGATACGGAATTAATGATATACGACTTTACTACGAAAACGATATAAGATTTCTGGAACAATTTAAATGAAAGTTTCTTATTCAGGACTAAAAGAATTTATTCCCTTAAATATCTCCGAAACAGAATTATCTTACTCTCTTACCATGAAAGGCATCGAGGTTGAAGATATAAGTGTTATTGAACATGAAGTCATACTAACAGTTGATAAACCCCCTGCAAAAGATTACATATTTGAGTTAAGCGTCACCCCAAACCGTATGGATTGTCTTTCCTTTATGGGTATCGCAAGGGAACTTGCCGCAATATATGACATTTCATTTCATAATAAAAAAATTGAAATCGATTATAAAGAACCTTACAAACTTAATTTAACTGTCCCTATTTCAATACAAAACTCTGATTTATGCGGAATATATGTGGGAGTTGTTATTGATAAAGTTAAAATCGGTCAATCTCCCGAATGGCTTAAGAAATTTTTGGAAAATATTGGCGTAAGGTCAATAAATAACGTAGTAGATATAACAAATTATATAATGTTTCAATGGGGACAACCCCTTCATGCCTTTGATTTTGATAAACTTGAAGGACATGAGATTATTGTAAGAAATGCAAGAGAGGGTGAAAAAATAAAAACCCTTGATGGTAAAGAGAGAATACTTGATTCTTCAATGCTTGTTATTGCTGATAAATATAATCCTGTGGGCATAGCAGGTGTTATGGGAGGCGAATCTTCAGAGGTTACAACTGATACAAAGACCATCCTTCTTGAGGCTGCCTGGTTTTTACCACAAAGCATCAGAAAAACTGCTAAGAAATTAAAACTGCCATCAGAGGCATCTCACAGATTTGAAAGGGGTGTTGACCCCGAAGGCGTTATGGATGCCTGTAAAAGGGCTGTAAAACTCCTTTGTGACATATGCGGCGGCGCTCAGACATCACAATTTATCACTGCCAATGGTAATCTTCCCAAAAGAAAAAGAATAATTTTCAAACCTGAAAAGGCAAGAAAGATTATAGGCGCAAAATTAAAAGATAATGAGATGATAAATATCTTAAGAAGGCTTGGTATAGATATTATCTCCCATGATATAGACAATTTTATTCTTTCACCTCCATTAAGAAGATTTGATATCACAGAAGAAATTGATTTTATTGAAGAAATATCACGTATTGTCGGATTTGAAAACATACAGGCAACATATCCCAAAACTCCGGTTTTTATACAGCCCGAAGAACCCCTGTATAAACTTGAAACCAGCGCAAAAGATATCTTAAAAAATCTCGGACTTTTTCAGGTTATCAATTATTCCTTTACAAACCCTAAAAATATCAAAAACTTTGCTGTTTCTGAATCTGACAAGAGAATCAACACAATAAGCCTTCAAAATCCTATTTCTTATGAACAAAGTGAAATGAGGACTTTTCTCCTGCCTCAGATTGTTGAAAATATTCAGCATAATATCGCCTTTAACAAAAGGGATTTAAGGCTTTTTGAGGTGGGAAAGGTATTTATAAAAGATGATAACACAAGCCCTTTGCCTCTTGAGGAAATACATGCCGCTGTGGTCCTGACAGGAAGGAAATATCCCCCGTCATGGACATATCCCAATGAAAATGTTGATTTTTACGATATAAAAGGCATGGCAGAATATTTTTTGAATTTTTTTTCTGAGACAGGAATAGAATTCATGGAAGGCAATAATACTGATGAGCCTTTCATGCTTGCAGACGCACATCTTGATATATTTTATAATAATATAAAGATAGGCTATCTTGGTGAAATATCCCCCAATATATTAAAAAATTATGATATTTTGACAAAAGTATTTGCCTTTGAAATAAATCTTCTTCCATTTTCCGATATTAATAAGCATTACAAGAGATTTCAGCCTTTGCCACGTTTTCCGAATATCTCAAGGGACACTGCCTTTATTTTGGATTTTAATCTTTCATCTCAGGAAATATTAATATATATCTTACAAAAGAATATTGAATTTCTTAATAATATTGATATATTTGATGTTTATACTGGAAAAAATATTGAAAAAGACAAAAAAAGCCTGGGAATAAGGTTTAATTATATGTCTGATGAGAGAACTTTGACTGATTCCGAGGTTGATGAAATTCATAACAGCCTTATTGAAGAAGTTTTAAGTAAATTTGATGCCAAATTAAGGGATTAATGAAAACAAACCGAAAAAGCATCGCAGAAGAGATAAAGGCTCATAAGGGATTTTCCTATAGTGAAAGCATGCGTCTTACGAACTCTTTTTTTGATATAATTGTTACATCCCTGAAAAACGGTAATGAAGTAAAATTAACCGGATTTGGAGTATTTAAGATTAAAACCCGAAAAGAAAAAAAAGGGAGAAATCCATCCACAGGCGCAGAGATTATATTGCCTGTTCACAAAACCATATCTTTTACTGCCAGCAAAAAACTTAAGGAATTAATAAATATTCAGGGATAGCAAAAGGGTTATTTGATTTGAACAGTTACCTGTGATTATTAAAAATAAGGGGTGTCTGTTGCCTGAAACAAGATATTATAAAATAGGTGAGGTATGTAAAATTCTTGATATTCAGCCCCATATCCTAAGATACTGGGAAAAGGAATTTCCTCAGATAAATCCCAAAAGAATATCCAATCAAAGGCTTTATTCACAAAATGATATTGAATTAATTACAAAAATAAAATCCCTTCTCTATGAAAAAAAACTTACCATTGAAGGCGCAAAAAAAATAATCGGGAAAAAAAAATCCCCTCCCAGCCTTTTTTCAATTTTTGAAGAAGAACAGCCTGAAATTAATATAACGAAAAATAACACAGAAAAAGATTTATTAAAACAAATCAGATGTGAATTAATAAAAATCAAGGAGATGCTTTAAAATGCCAATAATGGATGAAGAACAATACAAAAAGCTAAGACAGTTTAGACAGAGAATTGATGAAATTGATATTGAAATCCTGAATCTCCTTAAAGAAAGACTAAAACTTGCATTAGATATTGGAAAAACAAAAGATACCTCCCTTAATCAGGCCCTTGATGTCACAAGGGAACGCGAGGTATTTTCAAATATTTTAAATGCGAATCAGAATTATTTTCCAGAAGAAGGTTTAAGGGTTATTTTCGGAGAGATAATATCCGCATGTAGAAACGCGCAAAGACCCCTTAAAATTTCGTTTCTTGGACCAGAAACAACCTACACACATATGGCAGGTGTAAAATTTTTCGGTGAATCTCCTGCATTTTTGCCTGCAACCACAATAAAGGAAGTTTTTGAGGCAATAGAGAGAAAAAGATGTGATTTTGGCGTTATTCCCATTGAAAATTCAGTTGAGGGAACTGTTGCTCTTTCCCTTGATTGCCTCTATGAATATGATGTGAAGATATGCGGCGAGATATTTTTATCTATTTCCCATTTTTTAATGAATCAGAGCGGAAGGACAGAGACAATCAAACGAATCCTTTCCCACCCCCATGCCCTTGCCCAGTGCAGACTCTGGCTTCAGGCAAATCTTCCCGCAATACCAACGGAAGAGGTTGTAAGCACAGCCCAGGCTGCGAGATGGGCATCTGTTGACCCTGCGGTTGCGGCAATCGCAAGCCCGCTTGCCGCAAGAAGATATGAACTACAGGTAGTTGCGCCTTCTATTGAGGATTTTTCAGACAATACAACAAGGTTTCTTATACTTGGACAGAGTATATCCCGTCCAAGCGGAAACGACAAAACATCACTTATATTGAGCCTTGATGACAAACCCGGCTCATTGTACAAACTACTTCAGCCTTTTGCCGAAAGAGGCGTAAATTTAAGCAAGATTCAGTCAAGGCCAATTAAAAAAGAACCCTGGCGTTATTTATTTTATGTTGATGTCCTTGGTCATATTGATGACAAAAATATCAGTGAAGGAATTGACGCAATAAAAGAGCACTGCACGTTTTTAAGGTGTCTGGGGTCGTATCCGGTGGGTAAGGAATAACGCTTAATAGTACTATTTATTTTTTAATGCCGGTAAGATTACGATTTCTGCTATTTCGTTTTTATTTCTTCTTATAAAATTAAGTA
>DYOW01000028.1 GCA_020720325.1 Desulfobulbus propionicus | reverse complement strand
AAATATTATATCCATAGAAAAAAATTATTATTCAGGACTTTAATATTTTTCTTGACAATATTATAATTATATTATTAAATAATAAATTTAAAATTCTAATAAATTTATTTAAAATTTATTTTGGATTTTAATAAAGACAGAGCCTGCTTTTCTGTGCTATTGGTTTGGATTTCTGTTTATTAAATAAAAATAATAATAGCACAAATAATAAAAAATTATAAGGAAAAGAGATTATGAAGATTTATGTAGGTAATCTGTCATACAGCGCCACAGAAGATGATTTGACAGAATTATTCAGCCCCTTTGGTAACATTGTTTCAGCAAAAATTATTAAGGACAACTATACCGGAGAATCCAAAGGTTTTGCATTTATTGAAATGGAAAGCCAGGAAGAAGGGGAAAATGCCATTAAAGAATTAAATGGCAAAGAGCTTAAAAACAGAGCTCTTAATGTAAGTGTCGCCCGTCCTAAGGAAGCAAGACCAGGCGGCGGTGGCGGCGGCAGGGATTCAAGACCAAGAGGTGGCGCAGGCGGCGGTAGCGGCGCAGGCGGTTTCAAAGGAAAAAGAAGATTTTAAAGTAAATAAATTTTTAAATAAGGGAAAATTTTTTAAAAAAAAGTTTTCTCTTATTTATTTTTTTTTTATAATAAACGAAATCTTAATAAAAAATAAGGTTTCGTTTTAATAATCTTGACAAAAAAAGATTATTAAGTTTTTTTTAAATTATTTTTGCTGTTCAATTATATTTTCTATCTTATTAAAGTTTCAAAGAAAATTCCTTTCATAATCATCATATCAGCCAAGTTCAGGCAAACTAAAATTCACGTTAAAAAAATAATCAATATTTTTGTTTTTTTATAATTTAAAATTGACTAAACTGTTATATATAGTATATATTTAAAAATTTATCGTAATTTTTTTAGTTGAATTTTTGATAAATTTGAGGTTTTAAAAATGTATAACAGAGTTTTAATTGAAGAACGTGATGCATGCGCAATCATTTCATTTATCAACAAAAACGGAAAATCAAGCCATGCAAATGTTGTTAAGACCATAGAGGCATTAAAGAAAATGGGGCACCGTTCCGGCGATATTGACGGAGAAGGGGACGGAACAGGAATCACCATTGATATTCCCAGAAAAACTTGGGCAAAAAAGCTTGAAAATAAAGGCTTAAAGGCTGAAATTGTCAATTCGTCCGAATTTTTAATAGGTCATATATATATTCCAGAGCCTTCCAAAGCGCATAAAACCGAAATAGTAGCAAAATTAAAAGAGATTTTAAAAAATAACTTAATTGATGTGCTTTTTGATTTAAATGATAATTTCAGGGAAAATGAGCTGGGAATGAGGGCAAAAATGGAAATCCCTGTTTTTTGGCAGTTCTGCGCTGTTAATAAAAACCCTGAAAATATAAATCTTTCTAAAAAACTTTATGATATCAAAATTTCCATTGAAAAAGAATTTCCAGATATTCACGTTGCCTCTTTAAGCCAGTTTGTATCGGTTTATAAGGTAAGAGGCGGTCCCGAGATACTTACAAAGGTTTTCCCGGACCTTGAAGATGAAAATACAACCTCGTCAATAACCTTAGGCCATACCCGTTATTCAACAAATACCCTGCCAACCATTGAAAGGGCCCAGCCATTTTCCATTCTCGGTCATAACGGCGAAATAAATACCATTGAAAGAATAAGAACTTCCGGCGAAATGATGGGAATAAGAATGGTGCCGGGCGGAAGTGATTCCCAGGATCTCGACAGGATAATCGAAGGACTGATAAATCTTTATAACCTGCATCCCATTGAGGCAATTGAAATAGTATTTCCGGTTATAAACACCGAGGTTTTGCATTACCCTAAGGAATTACAGGATTTATACAATCATTACAGATGGTTTTTCCCATCATCCGCCCAGGGACCCGCTGCTATAATCGGCAGGTACGGTGATGTTTGTCTTGGAAGCGTTGACGCCCTTGGTTTAAGACCACTATGGCTCGGTGAAAGTGATTATGACTATTTTCTTTCATCTGAAAAAGGTGTTGTGCCCCTTTCTGAAAATATGACAGACCCAAGACCTCTTGCGCCGGGTGAAAAAATCGCAATTTTTGCTTCACACAACAAAAGGGCAAGAGTATTAAACCATGGTGACATGCAAAAAGAACTGCTTGCTTTTATGCAAAACAGACAGAGTTCACCTTCTGTCATAAAATCATTGAAAAAGATAAAAGACCTTAAAAATGAAAAAAAATATGATTTTACTCCAGTAAAAGTAAATAATAACATATTAAGGGCGTTTGGCTGGCAAAAATTTGACCATGACCTCTTAAAAAGAATGGTTAAAGAAGGCAAGGATATTGTGGGTTCAATGGGGCATCAGGGACCCCTTGCTGTTATATCACAGGAAGGCTTGCCCAATCTTCCTGATTTTTTCAAGGAAAATGTCGCAGTTGTCACCAACCCCGCAATAGACAGGGAAAGAGAGGCTGAGCATTTCAGCGCCCATGTTATCCTTGGAGATAAGCCTGAAATTAAGGAAGAACATGATTCGTCACCTGTGGGTCTATGGCTTGAAAATCCGCTTATTATGGGTGGATTTGATATGGAGACTAGTGAAAGAGAATGGACTAAAAAAATCGCCGGAGATTTTGGGACATGTCTTTTAGACGATATATATGAATATTTTACAGAAAATGGTTCAAAACCTGATAAAATCAAAATTATTGATTCATCATATAATATAAATAAAAGTTTTCAGGAAAGGCTTGATGAAATAGGCAAAGAGGTCCTTGAAAGCGTAAGGCAGGGGAGCAATATCATTGTTATTGATGATAAAAAATCCTTTTCCAATAGCAGGGCATATCTTGACCCATCCCTTGTTGTTCCCTATATAAATAATGTCCTTATTGATGCGCTTTTAAGAAGGAAGTGCAGCATTATTGTATCATCCGCAGCCATAAGAAATCTACATGACATAATGTTTTTACTGGGAATGGGAGCTGATGCCTTAAACCCATATTTATTATGGCAGATTGCAAAAAGTTTTGCAGAAGAGGATTTAACTCCTGAAACAGCCCTTAAACATATTATGACTATTCTTCAGCAGGGTATTGAAAAAATTATGTCCACAATGGGAATCCATGAACTTTGCGGTTACGGAAGGATATTCGGCTCTGTTGGACTTAAAGAAGAACTGGCAAAGATATTTAAGGCCCCTAATTTTTGTTCCTCTGTGGAAACTGGTTTTGGTTTTGTTGAGCTGGAAAATCTTTCTAAGAAGAGATATGAGACAGCAAATAGTTCAGAAGAACTTTCTTTATATTCTGAGGAAAAGCGAAATCCAAAAGCAGGTAAAATAATCCGTGATTTTGCCAAAAAGACCATTGATGTTGAGGCTTTCACAGATAAGATGAAAAAACTTGATGAAGAACATCCAATTGGCATCAGACATCTTATTTCTATAAAAAATGACCTTGATGCTGTGAAATTAAAACCCGAAGATGTTGATATTTCTGTTGGTGACCATGATATGCCCGTTGTCATTGCCGCAATGTCCTTTGGCTCGCAGGGTGAGAATTCCTTCAGAACATACGCAGAGGCTGCAAAAAAGGCTAATATTGTATGTATGAACGGCGAAGGCGGCGAAATACCAGATATGCTAAATAAGTTTAATAAAAACAGGGGACAGCAGATAGCATCAGGAAGATTTGGCGTGTATATGGGGTTGTTAAATTCAGGTGATTTTCTTGAGATAAAAATAGGACAGGGGGCAAAACCAGGTGAAGGCGGACATCTCCCTGGCGCAAAGGTCTCTGAAATGGTTGCAAAGGCAAGGCATTGCAAACCCGGAATACCCCTTATCTCCCCATCTAATCAGCATGATATTTATTCCATTGAAGACCTTGCCCAGATAGTGACAGAATTAAAGACAGCAAACCCAAAAGCCAAAGTATCGGTAAAGATTCCCGTGACAATGGGCTGTGGAACTATTGCTGTTGGCATTGCAAAAGCCGGGGCAGATATTGTTAATTTAAGTGGATTTGAAGGAGGAACAGGCGCTGCAAGGGAGCATGCAAAGAAATTTGTGGGTTTCCCCATAGAAATAGGCGTCACAGAGGCGCATAAGGCCCTTGTTGCCTCTGGAATAAGGGATAAGATTGAAGTTTGGTGTGATGGCGGCTTGAGAAACCCATATGATATTGTAAAAATGATACTTCTTGGCGCAAACAGGATTGGAATGGGCACACTTGCTTTAATGTCAATAGGTTGCATAAGCTGTGAAAGATGCCACCTTGACAAGTGCCCAAGGGGAATTTCCACACAATTAAGGACAAAGGAAGACGCGGAAAACAAAGGTGTAAAAGGCTTTTCTCCCCGTGTTGTTGAGCAGGAAACAGCGTCCCTTGCCAGTGTGTTAAAAGGGCTTGGCGAAGGAATAAGAAATATTGTGGCAAATATGGGTGAACCGAATCTTCAAAAACTTGTGGGAAGAACAGACCTTCTGGAACAGGCAAGATTTAATGACACGGTTGACTTAAAGGAAATTCTTGAGCCTGCCACCTGTTACTTAAATTGTATGAAAACAGATGAAATTACAAAGGTAAAGGTAAGAAAGCCCCTAAATCTTCTTACAAAGGTTATATCTGACATGGCAATTGCAAGATTTAAAAAAGGTGATACCTTTATAGATTATATTGACCAGGCTGTTCAGAGCAATGACAGGGCAATAGGCACATATCTTTCAGGAGAGATTGTGAGAAATTTCGGCATGAATTCCATATACAAGGTGTGTCTTAACCTTGAAGGATCAGTTCCCGGAAACGGTCTTTGCGCATTTAATATCCCAAATGTGGATGCAATAATAGACGGAGGCGCACAGGACGGCTTTGCAAAGGGAAGCATAGGCGGAAGCGCTGCGGTATTAAAGGGAAGCAACTGCCTTGGAGTAAGAATTGACGGTTCTGTTGGCAAAAGTTTTGCTTACGGCGCAATATCAGGTAGCCTTATAGTCCAAAACTTTGCGGATTCAAGGGCATGTATAAGGATGTCCGGAGCAGATGTGGTTTTTGGAGCAAGAATTAAAGAAAAAGTTCGGGATGAAGAAGGAAATATTGCTTCAAGGGCGCATATTAAAGGTTTTGCCTTTGAATACATGACAGGGGGTAGGGCAATAGTTCTTTGCGATCCCGGTCCATGGATGTGCGCAGGCATGACTGGCGGTGTAATTTATCAGTGTTTATATCCTGAGTTTAACTTTACAAAGGATTCCATAAAGAGAAGGCTTTCAAAGGGCGCAAATGTCACAATTTCTTCTGTTGATGAAAAGGGAATTAGCGATATAAATGAATTGCTTTTAAATTATATTGATATATTAAAGAAAACTTATCAGTATGACGAAGCAATGGAGGTTGAATCAATTTTATCTAATCTTAAAGAAAGATTTGTTATGATTGAACCAAAAGGGCTTAGACAGGTAAAGGCTGCTTAATAAAAAAAAGGGTTTATTTATGCCAAACAGGATAGAGGTTGCTTTTAAGCCTTACTTAAATGATCCAGTTGGTATGAAGGCGCTTAAAAAGGCTAATTCATATCTGGGTATTGATGTAAGAGACATTAGAACAGTAAAGGTTTATCTAATTGACGCTGACATAACCTTTAAACAATTAATGGATACATTTTTGGGTACTTATTATGACCCTGTTACACAGATTACATCTCTCGACAAGCCCCTTGTTCATGAAATAAATATGCCCTGGCATTGGATTATTGAGGTTGGTTTTAAGCCGGGAGTCACTGATAATGAAGGAAAAATCGCTGCAAATGCCCTGGAACTTATCCTTGAAAGACGGCTTAATCAAAATGAAGGCGTTTATACGTCTGTTCAGTATTGCATAAAGGCAAATCTTTCAAGGGATTTGGTAGAAAGACTTGCTTATCAGGTCCTTGCAAATGACCTTATTAACAGGGTTACCATAACATCCCATGAGGAGTTTAAGGGACTCTGGACTGCTGAAAAATCCCTTTTTTATTTTGTTCCAAGGGTTAAGGCTGAAAAAGAAATAAAAATCCGTGAAATTCCCCTTGCAAATCTTAGCGCTGAGGAGCTAATCAAATATTCAAAAGAAATGCTTCTTGCCTTGACTCTTGAGGAAATGAAAAAAATCAGGGAATATTTTATTAATAAGGCAGCAGAGAGAAAATCCCTTGGTTTTCCTGAAAATCCACTGGACGCGGAGCTTGAGGCAATTGCTCAGACATGGTCTGAACACTGCAAACATAAAATATTTAATGCGACTATCTCCTATAATGACGGTGAAAAAGAATATACAATAAATTCCCTTTTTGACACTTACATAAAGGGCGCAACCAAAAAGGTGAGGGAACAACAGGGAGACAGGGATTTCTGTCTTAATATATTTAAGGATAATGCAGGGGTAATTGATTTTGATGATAATTACGCTGTCGCATTTAAGGTTGAGACACATAACAGCCCATCCGCCCTTGACCCATATGGCGGAGCTCTTACCGGAATTGTAGGGGTTAACAGGGATCCATTCGGCACAGGAATGGGAGCTAAACTGATTTTTAATACTGATGTGTTTTGCTTTGCCTCTCCTGATTACAGCGGAGAGATCCCCAAAGGACTTTTACATCCAAAAAGGATTTTTGAGGGAGTAAGGGAAGGCGTTGAACACGGCGGAAACCAGAGCGGCATACCAACTGTTAACGGCTCTATCTTGTTTGATGACAGATTTCTTGGAAAACCCCTTGTTTTTTGCGGAACAGGCGGAATTATACCTAAAAAAATAAATTCTGTGGTTGGCTATGAAAAAAAGGCTTTTGAGGGTGATTTAATCGTAATGTGCGGGGGAAGGGTGGGAAAAGACGGCATCCACGGCGCGACATTTTCATCCGAAGAGCTTCACGAAGGCTCACCAGTCACTGCGGTTCAGATAGGAGATGCATTTACCCAGAGAAAGATGTTTGACTTTCTGCTTAAAGCAAGGGATATGCTTTTATATAATTCAATCACAGATAACGGCGCAGGCGGGCTTTCATCATCAGTTGGTGAAATGGCCCAGGATACAGGCGGATTTGAGATGAATCTTGAAAAACCTCCGTTAAAGTATGCAGGACTTGATCCCTGGGAGATACTTGTATCAGAATCACAGGAAAGAATGACTCTTGCAGTTCCTCCTTACAAGATTGAAAAATTTCTTGATTTGGCAAAAAAAATGGATGTTGAGGCAACTATAGTAGGAAAATTCTCTTCTAACGGAAAATTTTTGTGTTTCTATGATAATAAACCAGTGACATGCATTGACATGGATTTTATACATAATGGCGCCCCTGAGATGAAACTTCAGGCAAGATGGGAAAAACCGGTTTATGATGAACCTTCTTTTAAAGAGCCTGATAATCTGGGTGATGAATTAAAAAAACTGCTTTCTTTGTATAATATCTGCAGCAAGGAGTATGTTGTAAGACAGTATGACCATGAGGTTCAGGCAGGTAGCGTTGTAAAGCCTTTAACCGGCAAATATCTTGATGGTCCTTCTGATGCCTCTGTGACCATGCCTGTTTCCGGCTTAATGAGGGGGCTTGTTGTTTCCCACGGAATATGTCCAAAATTTAGCGATATTGACACATACCATATGGCGCAGCTTGCCTTTGACGAGGCAGTGAGAAATGCAATATGTGTGGGAGCTAATCCTGAATTTATGGCAGGTCTTGATAATTTTTGCTGGTGCGACCCTGTAAAATCAGAAAAAACCCCTGACGGCGAGTATAAGCTTGCCCAGCTTGTAAGGGCAAATCAGGGACTTTATGATATATGCGTTTCATATAATATTCCTCTGATATCCGGCAAGGACAGCATGAAAAATGATGCCATTATCGCCGGAAAAAAGATTTCAATACCCCCAACTCTCCTTATATCATTAATTGCGCCTGTGGATGATGTGAGAAAGTCCGTGACAATGGATGTTAAAAATCCTGGTGACCTTGTGTATGTGGTTGGCATCACAAGAAATGAAACAGGAGGCTCGGAATATCTCCGTCAAAAGGGATTTATAGGCAATAATGTGCCTGTTGTTCATCTGGATGAGGCAAAAGCCATATATACCAGAATTTATAAGGCTATTCAGGCTGGTTTAATTAGATCATGTCATGATTGTTCAGACGGAGGACTTGGAGTGGCTCTTGCTGAATCAGCCTTTAGCGGCGGATTTGGAATGGAGATTGATTTTGATAAGATACCACTTGAAAGTCCTTTCAGGTATGATTATGTTCTCTTCAGCGAAACTCCCTCCCGTTTTGTTGTGACTATAAATCCTTCAAAAAAGGATGATTTTGAAAAAATAATGGATGGAACAATATTTGCCTGCGCAGGCAAGGTAACAGAGCAAAACAGCTTAAGGATATTTTCCAAAGATAATATAATAATTGACGAAGATTTGGATATATTAAAGGACATATGGAAAAAACCACTGATGTGGTAAGAGAAGATATAATAGAAGATGAGGTTTTCCATATAATTAAGGCTGGTGAACTTCCCGAGGTAGCTTATCATTCAACGCTTTATCATCTTTCCGGCGACCCCGAAGGACCTGGCATTGTTCCGGTTCAGGAGGAAGTTAATAAATTTAAGTGGGCTGTGGTTGAATGTTATAAAAATATAATTTTTCGCGATATTACTCCTGAAAACAGACAAAAAAGAAGATACAGGGGGCTTCAGAGGGCATCAATTAATCTAAACAGGCTTTTAAGATTTATTAATAAGGAAGGCATGGTTATCGGCGATTTATTGGAAGAAATATCCATGAAAACCCTGTTTTTTTTGCAAAATGAAATAAAAGAATGTTCCGAAGGCAAGGCAAGCTCAATTAATTGTTCTTATGAAACCCTTAAGAAATTTACGGAAAAGTTAAAAATATCCCATTTAATACCCCCGGATATAAAGGAATTGTGTCCCAATGAACGCTGAAACTGACTTAAATATATTAAAGCAAAAGGTTATAACCTTTACCATTGCTGTTGCAATTCCATTTTTGATACTTGCATGCGGAGTATGGATACTTTTGCCTTTTTTTAAACCCATTGCCTGGGCAATTATCCTGGCGCTTTTTTTCTTTCCTTTTTACGAAAGAATAAACAGAAAGTTTCCAAGAAGAGAAAACCTGAATGCCTTTTTGATGTGTATCTTAATAATGGTATTCATAATTACTCCAACTCTTTTTTTAATGGGGAGCATGGCTAATGAGGTTGTTAAAGTATATAACTCCATTACCACTGGATTTCATAACGGCGATATATTTAACGCTGAAAAATATAACCAGCCCTACATTAAAAAGGCTTTTGCAAAGGCTAACGAATTATGGCTCACACAAAGGGAAACCATAGTTAATGCAATAAATGATGTTATAAAGAATGTGGGACAGATCTTTGTTTCTCAAAGCACTGCGCTTGTGAAAAATGTAGCTCGTTTTATCATGGATTTGATCCTTATGCTGACCATGCTTTTTTATTTCTTCAGGGACGGAAAAAAAGTGCATAATTATTTTTATGGACTTTTGCCGTTTCACGAGGATAACAAGACAAATTTTATGTCCATCACTCTTGATATGCTTAATGCCACCCTTTATGGCAATATTATGACAGGAATAGTGCAGGCAGGACTTGGCATTTTAATATTATATGTTCTGGATTTTTCAGCGCCTATTATGTGGGGAATGCTCATGGGATTCGCATCTTTTATCCCAATGGTAGGAACCTCCCTTATCTGGTGGCCTCAGGTTATTTATCTCTTTGTTAGCGGCGCATATATAAAAGGTTTTGTGCTTATGGGATTTGGAATGATTGTAATAGGGCAGATTGATTATTTTCTGCGACCGTTTTTTATGGCGACAAAAACAAAGATACACAATATGCTTTTAATACTTGGCATTGTGGGCGGGTTGACAGTTTTTGGATTTTTAGGTTTAATACTTGGCCCGTTAATTATAGCGCTTTGCGTGGCCATCCTTGAGGTATTCAGAATAAATTATGTAAAAAACCGTATAATTATTAAGTAAGAACAATTGCAAAATTTTTATAAATCATTTATAATTATATCTTTTATTACTTTTTAACAAAGTATTGCCTCTCAGCCAAGTATTTTTTATCCTGGAGAAGTGTCCGAGTGGCCGAAGGAGCACGATTGGAAATCGTGTGAATGCCTAAAGTGTTCCGTGGGTTCGAATCCCACCTTCTCCGCCATTAAATTATGAGGCGCGCTGTTTTGTGTTTTATAAGCGACCAACCTTTCATTAGCAAGCAATTTCTTCCTGTTTCATGCACAGTTCAACTACCATCCTGATTGCTTCTGCCTTTAATTCCGGACTGTAACGTTGAATTTTTTTCATATTTTTTTTACGCCACACTCAAGCGACAATATCCACTAAAATCAGTGCAGACCGATATCAGAGTTACGTATTACACCAGATCGAATGGATGAATCATGAGAGAACTTGTCCAGACTCCAATGCAAACATTTTTAATTTTTTCTAAATTTTTGGGACATTGAAAAAAGGCTCAGATTGATTTAAACTAAAAAATAATAATAAATTATACAGAACTTGATGTTATGCCCTTAAAAATTTACAATAAAATATCGAGGCAAAATGGTTACACTTGAGCTAGCAATTGACACAGTAAACCAATTACCGGAAGAACAGCAGAAAATTCTTTTTGATATTTTTTATCATCGCCTCCTTGAAAAACATCGCTGGCAAATAGCTGATGTATTTGCCTTTCATCTTGGAACGCATAAACTTAGTGGTGAGCTTTACGGTTTATATGCCTGTATTTGCGGTTATGATTGCAGAATAGTGTTTCAATAGAGCAAAACAGAGAAAATAATAGCGAGGTCATTGTGCTGCTTGATATTGGCACACATGATGAAGTATATTAAACTCATAAAACCGGTAAATCAAATCCTTTGATTGTGAATTGTTTGCAGAACTTAATTTATTAATATTTTATAAGGTAATATAACCATGTCCTTTACACACTTACACCTTCATACCGAATACAGCCTTCTTGATGGCGCAATACGCATAAAAGACCTTACGGAAAAGGCTAAACAATACGGCTATAATTCCATAGCAATAACTGACCACGGCACAATGTTTGGCGTGTTAAATTTTTATAAAGCATTAAAAAAAACAGGCATAAAACCAATTTTAGGCTGCGAGGCTTATGTTTCCCCCACAAGCCATCTGGATAAAACAGCAAAAAGCGCCAAAGAAGCCGGGTTTCATCTGGTGCTCCTAGCCCAGAACCTTACAGGCTATAAAAATCTCATAAAACTTGCATCAATTGCCCAGTTAAAGGGTTTTCACTATAAACCAAGGATTGACCTTGCCCTCCTGGAAGAATTTAACGAGGGTATTATAGCGCTAACCGCATGTCTTCATGGACAAATACCTTTTACCATAACCCACGGCGATAATGCCGATGTCAAGGCAATAACAGAGAGATATCTTAAAATATTCGGAGATAGGTTATATCTTGAGGTGCAGGAGAATGATATTCCCGACCAGACAACTGTTAATAACGGTATTTTTTCCATTTCAAAGGAATATGGCATTCCTGTTGTCGCCACAAATGACTGCCACTACCTCAATTTTGAGGATATAAAGGCGCACGACACCCTGCTTTGCATACAGACAAACAAAACAGTGCATGATGAACACAGGATGAAATTCGGCACTGACAAGCTTTATTTCACATCTCCTGAAGAAATGCAGTCCAGATTTCATTATAATACTGATGTTATCTCAAGAACCCTTGAAGTGGCTGAAAGATGCAATGTGGAGCTTGAGCTTTATAATCCAAAATTTCCCCTTTTTCCAATTAAAAAAGAAGAGACTTATGATGAGGTTTTTGAAAAAAAATCAAGGGAAGGATTTCAAAAAAGGATAGCTTCAGGGCATATTGATAGAAATAACCTTGAAGAGTATGAAAAAAGGCTTGAGCTTGAGATTGATGTCATTAAAAAAATGAAGTTTCCCTCATACTTTCTTATTGTCTCTGACTTTATTAACTGGGCAAAGGATAACAAAATCCCTGTCGGGCCCGGAAGGGGCTCGGCTGCTGGCTCTCTTGTGGCATTTTCCCTTGGAATAACCGATGTTGACCCTGTAAAGTTTGGATTATTTTTTGAAAGATTCTTAAATATTGAGAGAAAGTCTTTGCCAGATATAGACGTGGATTTTTGCGTTAACGGAAGGGATAAGGTTATTGAATACGTCCGTGATAAATACGGCGGAGAGGAATATGTTGCCCAGATAGTGACATTTGGGCAGATGAAAGCAAAACTTGTTATAAGGGATGTGGGAAGGGCCCTTGCAATACCTCTTAAAGATGTTGATAAAATTGCAAAGCTTGTTCCCGAAGACCCAAAAATGACACTTGAAAAAGCCTTTAAGGAAGAGCCAAAGCTTAAGGAGTTGCTTGAGTCTGACCAGAATTTTAACGAGCTTATGGAAATAGCAAAAAGACTTGAAGGCCTCCCCAGACACAACTCCACCCATGCAGCAGGCGTGGTTATCGCCGATAAACCCCTCACCGAATACCTTCCCCTTGCAAAAGGACAAAAGGGTGAGACAGTCACCCAGTTTGACATGAAATGCGTTGAGGAAATAGGTCTTATTAAATTTGACTTTTTAGGCTTAAAAAACCTTACTGTTATTGACACTGCCCTTAAAATCATAAAAAAACAGCATAACATTGACATTGACATAGCAGCCTTACCCCTTGACGACACAGCGGTTTATGAACTTATATCAAGGGGAGACACCACCGGCATATTCCAGCTTGAAAGCTCCGGCATGCGAAATCTCTTAAAAAAGATGAAACCAACGGATTTTTCCGATTTAATAGCCATACTTGCCCTGTATCGTCCGGGCCCCCTTGGCAGCGGCATGGATGAGCAATACACAAAGGTCAAGCATGGTTATGCGGAGCCAGACTATATCCTTCCCGAACTTGAGCCAACCTTAAAGGAAACTTATGGGGTTATCCTCTATCAGGAACAGGTGATGACCATCGCGAGGATTCTTGCGGGATATAGTCTTGGCGAGGGTGACAATCTCAGAAGGGCAATGGGAAAGAAAAAAGCAGATGAAATGGCTGCCCAGCGTGAAAGATTTATGAAGGGCGCGCTTGAAAGAAATATCCCCAAAGACAAGGCGGAACATATTTTTAATCTAATGGAAAAATTTGCTGAATATGGCTTTAACAAGAGTCATTCAGCCGCATATGCCCTTGTTTCCTACCAGACCGCATGGCTAAAAACCCATTATCCAATGGAATTTCAGGCAGCTCTTTTAAGCTGCGAATTGGGCAATCAGGACGGGGTTGTTAAATTCATCCAGAATTGCAGGGAAAATAATATTAAAATCTTCCCACCTGATATAAATAAAAGCGAGGATGATTTTGTTGTTGAAGAGGACGGAATAAGATTTGGTTTTCCTGCGATAAAAAATGTGGGAATAAGCGCGTTTCATTCTATTCTTGAAGAAAGAAAGGCTAACGGCGAATTTAAGGATTTTTTTGATTTTTTAGTGAGGGCTGACGGCAGAAAGGTTAATAAAAAAGTCATAGAAGGTCTTCTAAAAAGCGGCGCATTTGATTGTTTTGAAAAAAACAGAGCGCGTCTCTTTGCCTCTATAGAAAGCGCCATGAATGCGGCGCTGACAAAGAAAAAAGAAAAGGCAAAGGGACAAAAAAACATATTCGAAGATTCCAATGAAGAAGAAAGCGCCTCGCACAATGGAATACTTGGCAAGGATTTTGAAAACTGGTCAATTAGCGAAACACTTGCATACGAAAAAGAAGCCCTTGGCTTTTATATAAGCGGTCACCCCCTTGAGCAATACAGAGATAATTTAAGGGCATTAAACTCAGTGTTAACAAGCGCTTTTGATGATACTGAAACAAACACAAAAATTGGCGTGGCAGCCATATTAAAATCAAAAAAAGAAACAGTCACCAAAAAAGGGGATAAAATGGCGTTTATTACCCTTGAAGATTTTGATGGCGCCATGGAAGTGGTGTGCTTTTCAGATTTATATGCGCAAAAAAGGGATATGCTCGTGACAGACAGGATATTCTGGATTGAAGGGACATTTCAAAAAACTGACGAGGGCAAATGCAGCATTGTCGCCGATTATATTGAAGAGCTTGATAGCGCATTAAAGAAGAAAACCAACGGCTATATCCTTGAGCTTGAGGCTTCAAACGCCAATGAAGACACAACCCTTTCTGACATTAAAAATTTCCTTGCAGGCAATAAAGGAACACATCCAGTTACAATAAGCATTAAACTTGCTGACGGAGCAAGGGTTGACTTAAAGATTCCTGAAACTTATAGTATAGGTTTTTCCCATGATTTAAATAATGACCTTAAATCAATCTATAAAAATGCCAGGATTTTTCCTTATTACAACAATGCATTTTTTGAAGTTCCGGACAGAAAAAAAAAATATAGGAAAAACACTTAAAAGATTTCTAAATAATAATAAAAAAATGAAAAATGAATCTGTAAAAATAGTATGCCAGAACAGAAAAGCGCGGCATGATTTTGAAATAATCAATAAATTTGAGGCAGGCATGGTTCTTTTAGGACCTGAAGTTAAATCATTAAGGGCTGGAAGGGCTAATCTTTCTGATTCATATGCAGAACACAGGGACGGCGAGATCTGGCTTTATAATACCCATATATCCCCTTATAGCCATAATAATGACACTAATTTAGACCCTACAAGGACAAGAAAACTTCTTTTGCATCACGCTGAGATAAACAGGCTTATAGGAAAAATCAAGGAAAAAGGCTTTTCTCTTGTACCATTAAGCATCTATTTCAAACATGGCAAAGCTAAAATTGAAATTGCCCTTGCAAAAGGTAAAAAGCTTTATGATAAAAGGGAGTCCATTAAGGAAAGGGATACAGAGAGGGAATTCAGAAGAGAGTACAAAATCAGATAATTTTTTAAATTTATATAATAAATTAATACTCATTCTCTTAAAATAGTATTTTATAAATCTCTTATAAAAGTAAAATAATTTTCCTATATCAATATGTTATATTTCTTGACAATAATAATATTTAAATTTAATATTATATGAATACTTATTCATAAAGGGGGTCAAATGAAAAAAAATTTAACTTTTTTTTTAGGGATTTTGGCAATTAGCTTGCCTGTATTGGTATCAAATTTAGCTATAGCTGAAAAACCTTCAACAGAAGCGTCAAAAGAAGAGGCATGCATTACTTGTCACACAACTATCTCGCCAGGTCAGGTAAAGGATTGGTCTGTGAGCAAACATAGTAAGGAAGGGGTTACATGCTCATCCTGTCATGGAGGCAAACATACTGGTCCAAAAGATGTAAATTTAGTCCAGTTGCCTGATGAGCATGTATGCGCACAATGTCATGAAAAACAGTTCAACGAATTTGCCAAGGGCAAACATAATTTTGGCTGGACAAGCTTAAATGCGCTTCCAATAACCCATGTTGAGCCTAATGAGCTTATGGAAGGCGGAAAAGGATGTGGCGGTTGCCATAACATGGGCATCAAAACAGAAGCTCAGAAAAAAGAACAAAGAGATAAAGGTTATAAATATCAAAATAATTCATGTGATGAATGTCATACAAGACACAGCTTTTCTAAAAAGGAAGCACAAGATCCAAGGGCATGTCAGCAATGTCATATGGGTTATGACCATCCACAATGGGAAATGTGGGAAAGTGGAAAACACGGAACCCGCTGGCGTATAAAAACTGATGGCAATATGCAGTCTGAAGCAGTTGCTCCAACCTGTCAGCAATGTCATCTTCCAAACGGAACTCATGAAAACAGAACCGCATGGGGCTTTTTGGGAGTAAGATTGCCTTTGCCCGAAGATTCCCAATGGAAAGCTGACAGAATCACAATTCTTAAAGCTCTTGGAGTTTTGCATCCTGAAACAGCAAAGCCAACAGCTCGTCTTGATCTTATTAACTCTGTTGATATGGTTCGCCTGACACAGGAAGCATGGCAGAAAGAAAGAGATAAGATGATTAAGACCTGCTCCCAATGTCATTCTGCAAGTTATGCAAAATTCCAGCTTGAACAGGGAGATAAAATGTTACAGAATGCCGACAGATTGCTTGCACAAGCCATTGAAATAGTTGCTGGTTTGTATAAAGACGGCATTATTGAAAAACCTGCCAATTATTCCTTTGCATACCCTGACTTCCTTTATTTTATGCAGACAGGCGGAGGCAATATGAAAAAATTATCTTTTATTGATCAGGTTCTTTTTCAAATGTATATGAAGCATCGTATGCGTACTTATCAGGGAGTTTTTCATATGAATCCAGATTATGCTTATTGGTATGGGTGGGCAATGATGACCAAAGATCTTGGAGAGATACAGGAACTTGCCGCAACAATGAGAGCAACACATAAAAAAAACCCAAAAAAATAATAAACCAAATAAACAATAACTTAAATAACTAACGGAGCAATGTTTTTTGCTCCGTTAACATTTTAAAGTAAAAATATTATAGTTATTTTATAATTCTAATTAAAAAAAAATACTTATAACATAAATTTATATATTTAATGTGTGAAGCAAACAACTTAAATCCTGAACTAAAAAAAATACTTGATGATATATTTAAAAACGGACCTGACTGCGCCAAATTCATTTCCCGAAGATTATCCCTTGAATTAAGAACCACAATGGACTATCTTGACGAGCTTGAAAAACTTGACTTGCTTGAAAAGGTGCATGGAACATTTCTCATGAAACCCGGCATGAAAAAACCTAAACATATGAATCATACTTACTACCAGCTTTCAAGAAAGGCAAAACATCAGTACAGATAAAAAATCGTAAAAGATAAGAATTTTCAGATAATTTTTATTGATTTTATGGGTTTCATATATTAATAAAAGCTCTATGAATAATTATCCTGTATTTGAAAAAAAAATTATAATTTCAAAACCCTCGCTTTCAGATAACCGATCTATTGAAAAAAGGATAAGACAGTTATTTTGGGATGATCTTTCTCTTAATATCAATATCCCGCTAAATATTATAAGAAAAATACCCGTGTCTTTTTTATCCAGAGGCGACAACCTTGAAACCAATGCTATTGTTGTTTTTAATGGCAGAAACTGGAATCTTAGTCAAATATCATATCAAAATCTAAACCCGCACGGTATAGCAGTTGATTTTGGAAGCACGTCCATTGTATTTTATCTCTTTTCCTATAAAACGAATAGAATTATCACCACATATTCAAAAACCAACCCCCAGCGAAGATTTGGTGAGGATATTCTCGCAAGGATCATACATGCAAGGGATAACACGGGGCTTAAAGAGATATTTAATATCACCATAGACTTTTTTAATGAGATGATATTTCAAATATGTAATGAAAACAATATCACCCAGGAAGATATTTTCTATTGTACAATTGCCGGAAACACCACAATGATGCATCTTTTTCTCGGCGTAAATCCGTCTAATATCTGCAAAGAGCCATACTTGCCGGTATTTAATTCCACAGATCATATATCACCCCATGAAATAGGCTTAAAAATCAATCCAAACGCACAAATTTATATCTTTCCTAATGTGGGAAGTTATTTTGGCGGGGATCTTATTTCAGGTATAATTTCCACAGGGCTTCACAAAAAAGAGGGTATCTCACTTCTGGTTGATGTGGGAACAAACGCTGAGGTTGTGCTTGGCAACAGCGACTGGCTTGTGGCAACAGCAGGCGCTGCTGGCCCTGCCCTTGAAGGCGGTATTTTAAGCTGTGGAATGTCTGCAAGACCAGGCGCAATTGAAAGATTCTATATTGATAAAATCTCCCAAAAAATTATGTTTAAAACCATTGATAATATGCCGCCTGTGGGAATATGCGGCTCCGGGGCAATTGATTTGCTTGCCGTTCTTTTTATCACGGGTATTGTTGATGAAACAGGCAAATTAATAAAAAATAATGCGCCGGAACACATTAAAAACATTGAAGAAGAGCCCTGCTATGTTATTTATGATAAAGAAAAAAATCTCATTTATTTATCCCAGGGCGATATAAAAAATCTTGTAAGATCTAAGGGAGCAATGTATACTATTTTATCTGTTATTGTTGAGTCAATAGGTGTCAATTTTGAAGATATTGAAAATTTTTATGTTGCAGGCGCTTTCGGTAGTTATATTGACCCGCAAAAAGCAATAACCATCGGCATGCTTCCTGATATCCCCCTTGACAGATTCAGTGTAGTTGGAAATTCTTCGGGAATGGGCGCAGTTGAGGCATTAAAAGACAGAAATATCCCTGAAGAGGCTGAGAAAATAAGGGATAAAATAACCTATATTGAAATGAATGCGCAGGGTGATTTTATGAAAAAGCTTACCGGAGCGCTATTTATTCCCCATACTGATCTATCAAGATTTCCGGGTGTAAAAAAAATAATTAATTAGAAATTTTATAAAGCAAAATATTAAAAAAAAATTATTACTTACATGGCAAATGATCTTAATTCGCTAAAATGGATGTTCCCGGAAGATAAATTAAAAAAAATTAATAATTTACCCACTCTTCCAAAAACTTTTAATGAAATTTTAAGCCAAATAAACAAAGAAAATACAAGCGTAAATAAACTTGAAGAAATAATTATTAAAGACCCTCTTCTTACAGCCAAAATTTTAAGATATGTTAATTCACCAATCTATGCCCAGGCAGGTCCTATTAACAATGTAAAAAAAGCCATAACTGTTTATGGCTTTAATGCAATGAAAACCCTTGTTCTGGGTCTTTCCCTAAATAATATCCTTGTCACAAGTTTTTCAAACGAATTCTTTTCACCAAAATCTTTCTGGCATCATTCAATGGGGGTTGCTCAGGCATGCCGCTATATATGTGAAATGTTAAATGAACCTGCTCAGGAGGATTTTTTTACCGCTGGACTTCTGCATGATATAGGACTTTTATTAATGTGTATGTACTTTAAAGAAGAAACAGACGAGATAATAAAAATCAAACAGGCAAAAGATATAGATTTCAATCAGGCAGAAGATATTTATTTATTAAGAATAAAACATGCTGATTTAGGGGTTTTTATAGCAAAAAAATGGGGTTTAAGTGATTTTCATATAAAATTGATAGAATATCATCATGATCCACTTAAAGCAGGAGAATATAGTTATAAGGTATCAATTTTGTTTTTTGCAGAACAAATATGCGAAAAATTAGGACTGGGATGGAATTTTAAGGAAAGCAATAAGATTTTATTACCGAAATACCTGCCCCTTGACAGAAAAAAAATAATGCGGTTAATTGAAATTATGAAAGAAGAAAAAAACATGCTTGAAGAAATCTGGAAAATTTCTTTTGAATCCTGATAGTTAATGTATTTTTATATTTTCATCAAAAGTTTTTTTTAATTTTGTGCTTAAATTAATACGATTTTATAATATAATATTAGATGTTGGCAATATAATAATCTGAATAAGGGATAATAATGTTTGCAATAATTGGATTTATTGTTGTTTTAGGCAGTGTTATAGGCGGTTATATCCTTGAGCACGGCAATCTTCATGTTCTTTTCCAACCAGTTGAACTTCTTATTATTGGTGGCGCTGCCGCAGGCGCTTTTCTTGTTGCTTCACCCAAAAAAATTATAGCAATGACCATGAAAGGTTTTGGACAAGTTTTCGGCGGAAAAGAAGCTACAAAACAAAACTTTATGGATTTATTATTTCTCTTGTATGACCTCTTAAACATGGCAAGAAAAGAGGGAGTTCTTGCAATTGAAAGCCATGTAAATAACCCTCAGAACAGCGCTGTTTTTTCAAAATATCCCACTATTATTGCAAACCATGAGCTTCTTGACTTTATTTGTGATAACTTCAAGGTCTTGCTTGCCGGCAACATGGAGTCACATGAACTTGAAAATATTATGGAAATAGATATGGAAGCCCATCATCATCATAACTTGATAGCCTCTCATGTTATATCAAATATCGCTGACGGTATGCCAGCGCTCGGTATTGTTGCTGCGGTTCTCGGTGTTGTTATAACAATGGGCAAAATTAAAGAACCTCCTGAGGTTCTGGGACACAGCATTGGAGCTGCGCTTGTTGGAACCTTTCTTGGCGTTTTGCTGTCTTATGGTTTTATAGGTCCAATGGCAAAAAATCTGGAGCATCAGGCGAATGAAAAACAGGAATTTTTTATGATAGTAAAGGTCGCTCTTCTCTCATTTGCTAAAGGCTGGGCTCCAGTTCTTTCAGTTGAGGCGGCAAGAAGGGCTGTTGCTGGCCATGACAGACCAAGTTTTGATGAGCTTGAACAGGGGGTAAGGGGTGCCAGAAAGTAAGAAACCTATAATAATAAAAAAAATTAAAAAAGGCGGCGGCGGACATCATGGTGGCGCATGGAAGGTTGCCTACGCAGATTTTGTTACTGCCATGATGGCGTTCTTTCTACTTATGTGGCTGTTAAACATGGTCTCTGATGTAAAAAAAATTGCTATTTCAAAATATTTTAATGAATTTAACCTCTTTGAACAGGGAGGAAAGTCTTTCCTTTCAGGAGAAGGAGGAACTTCCCCAATTTCCGAATCTTCCAAACTAACTAAATATGAAACAAATCTTGAAGAAGGAGAGGATAATCCCCCCAAATTTGAAGAACAACCTCCTGATATGGAAATGGAGGCTCTAAAGGCAGTTGAAATAAAAAAAGAAAAATTCAAGGAAGAACTTACCAAAGTTATTGAAAAAAAATTGAAAGACCTTGAAAATCAAATTATTATTGAGGTTGTGGATAAAGGGGTAAGGATACAGCTTGTTGACCAGGAACGCGGCAATTCAATATTTGAAAGAGGAAGCATTTCCCTCACTGATACTGCAAAAAGGGCTTTAATGGTAATCACAGATTCCTTAAATGGAATGTCAAACAGCCTTGCAATAGAAGGTCATACCGATTCCCTGAGTTACTCCGGCACCAAATATACCAACTGGGAGCTTTCTACAGACAGGGCGTCTTCTGCAAGAAGGTCAATGGAAGAATTCGGTCTAAGCCCTAAAAGAATCATACAGGTGGCAGGCTATGCCGACACCCAGCTTTTAATAAAAAACAATCCTAATGACGCAAAAAACAGAAGAATAAGTATCCTTGTGGCATTTACCAAAGATCAAAAAACAAACAATAAATAAAATATGATAAACTCAATTATCCTTTAAAAATTACTGTAAAAAAGGATTTTTGTATTATAATTTATATAAGAGGCATTCCGCAGCCGCCTGTGTTTTTGCAGGAGGAAAGTCCGGGCTCCGCAGGGCATGGAGGTCTGTAACGCAGACCGGGAGCGATCCCAGGGAAAGTGCCACAGAAAATATACCGCCGCTTTATGCGGTAAGGGTGAAAAGGCGAGGTAAGAGCTCACCGCTGAAATGGCGACATTTCAGGCATGGAAAACCCCTCCAGGAGCAAGGCCAAATAGAGAGGCGATATAAAAGCTGCCCGCTTGATGCCTCCGGGTAGGTTGCTCGAAAAGACAGGCAACTGTCTTTCCAGATGAATGGCTGCGCCTGATTCATACTCAGGAACAGAACCCGGCTTATGAATGCCTCTTTTTTTTATAAAAAATTTTAACCTTAAATAAACTAAAAAAATATGGATACAAAAATTATAAAAAAAATCACATTAGACTACATAAAACAGGCAAAATCATCAAACACAAAAATAACCATGCTAACCGGATATAATTATCCTATGGCAAAATATATTGATGAATCTGGCATTGACATTATACTTGTTGGTGACTCGCTTGGTATGGTTGAGCTTGGTTATGAATCAACATTGCCTGTCACTATGGATGAGATGATTCATCATGCAAAGGCTGTAAAAAGGGCTGTTAAGCGTGCTTTTATAATAGGTGATATGCCATTTATGTCTTATCAGGTCTCCAAAGAAGAGGCTATAAAAAATGCGGGGCGTTTTATTAAAGAAGGAGGTTGTGACGGAATTAAGTTGGAAGGAGGAGAAGAGGTTCTTGATCTTATTTTTACATTAAACAGTTTTGGAATTCCTGTTATGGCTCATATAGGATTAACTCCTCAAAAGGTGCTGACGCTTGGTGGATATAAGGTTCAGGGCAGGGAACATGATGCGGCAATCAGATTAAAAAAAGAAGCAACAAAACTGGCTGAAGCAGGGGCTTTTGCCATTGTTCTTGAATGTTTGCCGGCAGGACTTGCAGGAGAGATAACGGAAAACATCTCCATACCAACAATAGGCATAGGCGCAGGCAGGCGGTGTGACGGACAGGTTCTTGTAACATATGATATGCTGGGGCTTTTTGACAGATTCAGACCAAAATTTGTAAAACAATACTGTAATCTTTCGGCTCAGATGAAAGAATCACTGGAATTATTTATTAAAGAAGTAAAAAATGGAGAATTTCCAGACGATGAGCGCTCTTTTTGAGATAAAGACTATAAATCATCAAATTCTGTTGAAGGTCTAAAAAATATCTTTTTACTCTTATTGCTTATTGAGAGCTTTTGTGTCTTGGGATTTAAAAATTCTTTTATTTTCTGTTCCCTTATCTTAAAGCTACCTAACCCTCTTACTTCAATTCCGTCATTTTCCTTAAGCGAATTTACAAGGGATTGCATTATTATTGAGGTTACTTCTTCTAAATCTTTTTTTTTATGGTAGGGAAATCTTTCAGCAAGTTGATTTACAATATCTGACTTAAGAAAAATCATTTTTAATTAGGAAGATAATAGAGATTTGTTTTTAGAGCCTCTTTTTCCCAAATAGATAAAATGATCCTGGATGTGCCTTCAACAAGGTATTTTGACAGAAAAAATTCATCCTTAGACGGATAAATAAGATCCGGTTTTCCTTTTATTCCGGCATATTCACAAGCCCTGTCTATCGCAACGCTGAAATTTCCAAGTTCATCAACCATTTTTAATTCTAGGGCCTGTTTTCCTGTATATATTCTGCCATCTGCAAGCCTTATTGCATCTTCAAGGGGAATCTTTCTGCTTTGGGAAACTGCCTGAATAAATTGATTATGAACGTCTTTTAAGGATTCTTCCATAATCTTTTTTTCCTCATCTGTAAGAGCGCGGGTTGTTGAGCCAATATCTTTTTTATCACCGCTTTTAATGACAGTTTCCTTTACTCCAATCTTTTCAAAAAGTTTCTCAAGATTGGGGATATGCATAATCACACCAATACTGCCTGTTATTGTTCCTGGATTTGAGACAATTTTTCTTGCGCCGATCGCAGAATAATATCCACCGGATGCAGCTACATTAACAAGGGATGCAACAACCGGTTTTATCTTATCAAGTCTTTTTATTTCCTCGTAAAGTTCCTGTGATGCGCCCACCGCCCCGCCAGGTGAATCAATTCTTAATATTACAGCCTTGATATTGTCATTATGCCTGAATTCCCTCATATTTTTAAGTATTGGCTCAACATCGCTAATAATCTCTTTTATTTCAATTATGCCAATACCTTGAGACGATGAAGAAATAGATTTAATATCTGATGGAATTCCTTTAAACATTCCAATAAAACTGAAAATAATAAAAACAAAGATTACGGTGGTAAAAATAGCTATGCCTCCTATTGATGCCAGAAATATCAAAAAAGGATTTGTTCTGCTTTTAGTTTCCTTTACTTCCATGATTTCTTTTTAGTTAATTTTATTTGGAATCAGCAACATTCTCTTTTTCTTTGCGCATCATTTCCTTTTTAAGCAAAGACCCCAGTGTGTTTGGGGCGGAATCCACAGATTTTTTATAGCTGTCAATTTCGGTCTTTTCCTGATCTTCTTTGATTTTTTTGAGAGAAAGCCCGATTTTTTTACTATTTATATTCATGCTGATGATTTTTGCAGTTATGGCATCATTGGGATTATAGGATTCAGTAAGAGTCTTTCCTTTTTCCACTATTGCCTCAGATTCATGCAATAGCGCCTCAAGACCGGGTTCAAGCTCAATAAATATACCAAAATCTGTGATAGATACAATCTTACCAGTAACCATTCTTCCAATTTCATATTTTTCAGTTGCAGTTGACCATGGATCAGAAAAAAGCTGTTTGATGCCAAGAGAAACCTTTTCACTTTCAACATCAATTCTTAATACAACAGCAGTTATTAAATCACCTTTTTTGTAAAGTTCTCTTGGATGTTTGATCCTTTTGCTCCACGAAAGATCCTGAAATCTTACAAGACCGTCAATACCTTCGCCAAGTTCTACAAACACACCAAAATCAGTGACATTTTTGACCTTGCTTTCAATCACTGTTCCTTCAGGAAATTTTTCTTTTAATTCTTCCCATGGGTTAGATTCAATTTGTTTTAAGCCAAGGGAAATTTTTTTGCCGTCAAGGTCAAGTTTTAAGACAACTGCATCAATTCTGTCACCAATTTTTAATAAATCTGAAGCTCTTCTGATCCTTTTTGTCCATGAAAGCTCTGACACATGTAAAAGACCTTCAACACCTTCTTCCAATTCAACAAATGCGCCATAATCTGTAAGACCTACAACCTTACCCTGAACCCTTGTTCCAACAGGATATTTATCAGGAACTTTTAACCATGGCTCTTCTGAGAGCTGTTTAATACCAAGAGAAATCTTTTGTTTCTCAGGATCAAAGCTCAAAACCTTTACAGTTACAGCCTGTCCTGACTGAAAAATCTGATTGGGTGTTTCAACCCTGCCCCATGAAATATCAGAAACATGAAGAAGACCATCCACGCCACCCAAATCAATAAATACACCGTAATCGGTAATATTTTTGATAATGCCTTCCCTTATCTGACCTTCCTCAATTGTTTCAAGAGTTTTAGCCTTTTCCTCTTCCCTTAGCTTTTCAAGATATGTCCTTCTTGAAACTACTATGCTATCTTTTTTAGGAGATATGCTTTCCACAAAAAATTCTATTTTTTGACCTATAAGAGAATCAATTTCATTGGTTGGTTTTGTATTTATATGTGAAAATGGCATAAAAGCCTTGATGCCGCTTTCTCCGCCTATCATTATTGAAAGACCGCCTTTAACCTTTGTTTTAACCATACCAGAGCAGAGTTCTTTATTTTTCAAGGCTATTTCCAGTTTTCTAATTAACTCATCTCTAATAAGTCTTCCATATGAGATTCTTATGCTTCCGTCTTCAGGATTAAATCTTGTGACAAGGACATCCACAGTATCGCCCACAGACACAACACATTCACCGTTTTCATCAAGGAATTCACTTATAGGAATAGGCGTTTCAACCTTTCTTTTGATATCGAGCATAACATGATCTTTGGTAATACTTGCAACTACACTCTGTATTTTGTCTCCGGTGTTTACAGTTGGGAAATCCTCATTTAAGAGATCTTCAAAGCTTGCTGAATCATTTTCATTAATGTCCGGTTGATTTTTTTCCTTGCCTGGTTCAACTGGGTTATTTGTGTCCATTTAAAACTCCTGATGTTGATGTTGCTTAAACATATTTTTTAATCTTTATATAATATTTTATTATGAAGAAAATTCAATCCTTTTTTCTTGTTTTTTTCAAATTAATTTTAAAATATAAAAAAATTTCTTTTAATTGCATTATTAAAGTTGACATAGTGGCTTTTAGTAATTATTTTCCTTTTGTCCAATATTTTAAAGGGTTAGGTTAGCAACAATGACTGAAAATGAAAATAAAAATGACAATAACGAACCAATTCAAGGAATTTATCAGGGAAATGCTGAAAATATTGCAAATACTGATTTGGATCATGAAGTAAACAACAATTTATGTATCAAGGAATTAAGAGAATTTGAAGATAAATATATAAGACTTTTGGCTGAGTTTGAAAATTACAAAAAAAGGATTGAAAGGGAAAAAATTGACCAGATAAAATATGCCCTTGAAGAATTTACAAATGAACTTCTACCTTTTCTTGATAATCTTGACAGGGCATTATCTGCTGCCAAAACATCCAAAGATATTGACAACCTTATAGAGGGACTTGAAATTTCCATATCCGGCTACTTAAAAACACTGGAAAGATTTGGTGTTAAATGCTATGTCCCTGACGGACAAACTTTTGATCCGTTTTACCACGAAGCCCTCACAACCATCTGCAACAATGATCTCGAAGACAACACTGTTTTTGAAACCATGTTAAAAGGCTTTACCTTACATGAAAGGGTGATAAGACCTGCTCTTGTGGTAGTATCAAAAAAATCCTGAAATTTTAATTAATTTTTTTCAAAAAAAAATAGAACAAAAATTTTTAATGATTATTTTAATTACAAAAATTAATAACAATAAATATTAAATATTATAGGAGTAGCAAACAAAAATGAGCAAAATCATTGGAATAGATCTGGGCACTACGAATTCTTGTGTGGCGATTATGGAGGGAGGAGATCCAAAGGTTCTTACAAATTCAGAGGGAGGAAGAACTACTCCTTCTGTTGTGGGTTTTTCAGACAAAGGTGAAAGACTAATCGGCATGCTTGCCAGAAGACAGGCTGTGACAAACCCTGAAAACACCATTTATGCGGTTAAAAGGTTGATTGGACGCAGATTTACAGATGCTGAAGTCAAAAAATCCCATGAAATTTCACCATTTAAAATAGTAGAAGGGCAAAACGGCGATGCTTACGTTGCAGCTAAAGAAAAACAATATAGCCCTGCTGAAATATCCGCTATGATCCTTACAAAAATGAAACAAACAGCCGAAGATTACCTTGGAGAAAAGGTAACAGATGCAGTTATTACTGTGCCTGCATATTTTAATGACAGCCAGAGACAGGCTACAAAAGATGCTGGCAGAATCGCAGGACTTAATGTTTTAAGAATCATAAACGAACCAACCGCCGCATCCCTTGCATATGGACTTGACAAGAAAAAAGATGAAAAAATCGCTGTTTTTGACCTTGGCGGCGGAACATTTGACATTTCTGTCCTTGAACTTGGTGATGGTGTTTTTGAAGTTAAGGCAACAAACGGCGACACATTTCTCGGTGGTGAAGATTTTGACCAAAAGATTGTAAACTGGCTTGCAGATGAATTCAGAAAAGAAACCGGAATTGATCTCAGAAGCGACAGAATGGCCCTTCAAAGACTTAAAGAAGCTTCTGAAAAGGCTAAATGCGAGCTATCAACCACAACTGAAACAGAAATCAACCTTCCCTTTATAACTGCAGACGCTAGCGGACCAAAACATCTTGTTTATAAACTTTCAAGATCAAAGTTTGAATCCCTTGTTGAAGACCTTATAAACAGACTGGTAGATCCCTGCAAAATTGCAATGAGAGACGCGGGCTTAACCGCTGCTGATATTGACGAGGTTATCCTTGTTGGCGGTATGATAAGAATGCCGAAGGTTCAGGAAAAAGTTAAAGAAATCTTTGGGAAAGAACCAAATAAAAGCGTTAACCCCGATGAGGTTGTGGCAATTGGAGCCGCAATACAGGGAGCGGTCTTAAAAGGCGAGGTTAAAGATGTCCTTCTTCTTGACGTCACACCGCTTTCTCTTGGAATTGAGACACTTGGCGGCATAATGACCAAACTTATTGAAAAAAATACAACCATACCCACCAAGAAAAGCCAGATATTCACAACTGCAGCGGACAACCAGAACGCAGTCACAATCCATGTGCTTCAGGGCGAAAGGGAAATGGCAAATGCAAATAAAAGCATAGGACGCTTTGAATTAATGGGCATACCTGCTGCTCCAAGGGGAATTCCTCAGGTTGAGGTTACCTTTGATATTGACGCAAACGGAATATTGCATGTCAACGCAAAAGACCTTGCGACAGGCAAGGAACAATCAATAAGAATTCAGGCATCCAGCGGACTTTCAGAAGAAGAGATTAAAAAAATGGTAAAAGATGCGGAACAGCATACGGAAGAAGACAAAAAGAGAAAAGAGCTTGTTGATACCAAAAACCATGCTGACGGTCTTATCTACAGCGCTGAAAAAACCATTTCAGAAGTTGGTGAAAAACTTGATGACGCCACAAAAAATGAGATTACTGATAAGTTGGCAGCGCTTAAAAAGGCTATGGAGACAGATGATATAAATCAGATAAAATCTACTCAGGACGAGCTTATCAAAGCCTCCCATAAACTTGCGGAGCTTTTATACAAACAAGCATCAGCCGGAAAGGAAGAGCATGCTTCTGAGGCAGGGGCATCCCAGTCTTCTGCCAAAAAAGATAAAGGCGATGATGTGGTTGACGCTGATTTTGAAGAAATTAAATAATTAAAAACATACATTTTTATAAATAATATAAAAATCCCTTTCTTTATTTTTTTAAGGAAAGGGATTTTT